>CACXPT010000127.1 GCA_902769585.1 uncultured bacterium | reverse complement strand
GACTCCGTGCGTGCGCAGCTCGAGGCGGCGGACGCCCTGAAGGGCGTTTCCTTCTTCGCCCTCGACTGGGCGCTGGGCGCGCTGTGCGGCTATACGGACCTCAAGCCCTGATACAACATGCTACTACAACTACAAAATGGAGAAAAGCCAAATGAATGAAGTCATCCCAATGGGCAATGCAGAGTGGCAGGAGATCGTCAAGTCCATTCCTGTCGTCTGCGACATCACCGAGACGACCGCCGAAGGCGTCATCCGCCAGGTTCTCAAGGCCGTTTTCGAGAAGAACGGCCTGCCCATGGACAAGCTCGACGCCATGGTCTCGACCGTCATCGAGCACTCCCTGGGCGACGTCGGCTTCGTCGCAATGCACGGCCTTGCGATTCCGCACGGTTACATCGCCGGATTGGAGAAGTTACTTGTGGGCATAGGCGTTTTGAGTCATGGACGTTCGATTGATTTCAACGCCATAGACGGCTCCAGAACGCACATCTTCTTCGTGATCGTCTGCTCCAGTCCCAACCATGCGGGATACCGTCAGTTTCTGGCGCGATTGTGCAGATGCCTCATTTCCGACGACACGGTATCCCGCCTTGCCTCCGTCTCCACCCGCGATGATTTGGAGACCTTGCTCGAAAGCCATTAGAAGCCAGTCCCCCCGACAGCACCCCCCGTCCGCTAACCGTCGCAAAATGGGGAATGGGGTTGCAATCACGCTTGCGCCCTGCTGCCGATTTTGATATGATTCCTCCCTATGAATCAAAAACCTTGAAGTGAGGCGTGCCATGAAATGTGTTGCATACTGGAGTATGGTTTGCAGGAATGTGTCATGTGTGCTTCTTGCGGCTTTCGTAGCAGGTGGGGGCTTTGCGGCGGAACCGTTCGCTTTTTCAACGCTTGTTGTCCAGTCGCAAGCTGAGCAGCGGAACCCGACGACAGAGATATCCGTCGGATTTGGCGACGTTGCGCACATCTCCCCATGGCGCATCAGGCGGAGGTTCCCCCGTTCGGCCAGCGAGCGTGGAGGACAGCTAGTCACGATAAAGGACGCGCTGCTTGCCCTCAACGAGACGATCGCGAAGGACGAAGAGATGCCGGAGCGCACGTTCAAGATGTCTGACGACGGGATGCTGGCGTCCGTCTGCGACATCCCTATCGCCAAGAAGACGGCGTCTGGAGATGTCGTCGAGATACGCGTGTCAATCGATGGTGCCGCCCCCACGCCCATCACAGCCCATCTGCTTGAGGAGCACCTGTGCGACTTCAAGACCGTGGCGTTTGTGAGATGGGGGAAGGGCCTGTCCTCTGGGGACGCGAAAGGCAAGGCTGCGGCAGCTGCAGATGGTGGCGCGGGCGGGGCTCTCAAGACTGGCGACACCAAGGTAATGACTTTGCCTGGCGGTGCCACGATAGAGATGATCTGGTGCGCCCCCGGGAAATTCATGATGGGTAGTCCCAAGACGGAGGTGGGACGCTTCGAGGACGAACCTATCCATCCAGTCAGCCTCACCAAGGGATTCTGGCTAGGCAAGTACGAGATTACCCAGGCGCAGTGGGAGAGCGTAATGGGCGAGAACCATTCGCGTTTCAAGGGCGCAGACCGCCCGGCTGACAATCTTTCGTGGGACGATTGCCAGCGTTTCGTGAACAAGGTCAACGCCGCTTTCGGCGGACGTGCCAGGATGCCGACCGAGGCCGAATGGGAATATGCCTGCCGCGCCGGCAGCGACACCCCCGTCTCCGGCAGCGGTAACCTCGGCGACATGGCGTGGTACGACGCCAACAGCGGAAACCAGACGCACGTCGTGGGCAAGAACCAGGCAAACCACTGGGGATTCTACGACATGCACGGCAATGTCCTGGAATGGTGCTCCGACTGGTTCTCGGAGCCCGAGGGACTTGCGGTCGACCCGAAGGGGCCGGCATCAGGCGCTTTCAAGGTGCTTCGTGGCGGGTGCTGGTTCTTCTACGAGCGCGACTGCCGCTCCGCATATCGCCTGAAGCGTGATCCTGGCATCCGCAACAGCATTTTCGGGTTCCGTCTCGCATGTTCTGGCGAAGAACTTTGATTTGCTGTTGCCTTCTGCTCATGGCGGCCGTTGGTGCGGTCGCTGTGGCTGTGTGGCGCATGCGGACGTCGGTTTCCATCCGGCACCCACCTGTTTCGCGTGTCCGGTTCCTCGATCCGTACACGCGCGTGTACCAGACTGACGATCCGAAGGAAGGACTGCGGCTGGCGTCTGAGCCTGGGTACTGGCCAGTGCCGCAAGGACTTTGCGACCCGTGCGCGAAAAAGCCCGTGCCGCGCGTTGTGCATGCCGTCTTTACCGTGCAGGACAAGCCGTTCGCCGAGTACGATCCAGCCAAGCCGAGTCCGCTCTTCAAGGTCAACCAGGTCGGGTATCTGCCTCACGCGCCGAAGTTTGCGTACGTGGGCGCATGGCTGGGCCCCACGTACGGCGCCTGGAAGCCTAGGTGGGGGGAACGGGGAATGGGGAACGGGGAACGGGGAACGGGGAATGGGGAACGGGGATGGGAACTGGTCGATGCGAAGACCGGAAGCACGGTCTATTCGAGTGCCGAGCGGCCAGTTCTGCGCGTCCGTGACGGCGTGACCAAGGAGGGCGTGCCGTTCACGGGCGAGGAGACTTACGAGATGGACTTCTCGAGCGTGACGAACGAGGGAAGCTATTTCGTTCGCATTCCCGATGTCGGGCGTAGTGCCACGTTTCGGATCGCCGCGTGTGCGGCAGAAGAGGCGTTCCGCGTCCACATGGGCGGACTCTACCAGAAGCGGTGCGGCATCGCGAAGGAGGAACCGTACACGCACTGGACGGCCGGCGCGTGCCACACGAATGTCGTGCGCGGGACGTTCGCGCCAGAGGAGGGGAAGTTTGAGGATAAGGTGCGCTGGTTCGACGTCATCAAGAACAGCACGGACTGGGAACACGGCGAGCGGCTGCATCTCGTCGGCGGCTGGCACGACGCCGCCGACTACGACAGGCGGCCGATGCACCTGAACATCGTCAACGACCTGTGCGCCGTCTACCTGATGCGTCCGCAGAATTTCCGTGACGGACAGCTCGCGATCCCCGAGAACGCGAACGGCATCCCCGACATCCTCGACGAGGCGGAATGGGGGATGCGCCATCTGCTCGCCGGCCAGCAGAAGGATGGCGGAGTGGGCACGTGGGTCGAAAGCGTGGGGCATCCAGGTGCGGGGAACGTCGCCGAGAGGGACGATATGCCATACGCGCTCGCGCGGGCGACGCGCAGGAGTTCGCTAATGTACGCCGCGCATGCGGCGCTGCTCGCGCGATGCCATCCGTCGTTCCGCGGGAAGTACCTCGAATCTGCCATGCGCGCCTGGGACTTCGCCTTGCGCGAGAAGCCGCGCACGGAGGTCTACAAGATCAAGGACGGATACGTCGTATGGAAGGAGGACCAGGCGTTGCCGATCGGCTACCTCGTGAAGGCAGCCGTAAACCTGCATGCGCTTACCGGCGATGGACGCTACTTGGAGACAACCGCGGAATTCCTGAAGCAGGATGGAAACAAGTGGAGCCGCATCGCCTACAGCTGGATACCGCTGCTCTTCGCGGGCGAACGGACGTTCGGCTACCCGAAGGAACTGGAGAAGTTCTTCAAGACATGGGAAGCTTCCAAGCTCAGGGCGGCTAGAGACATTCTGGAACAATGCAATTCGGCCTACTCCTACCGCGCCCCATGGTGGGCGCCGCAGAAGGGATGGGTGCATACGATGGGGCTGGGGCATGCGCATCCGCTCGTGCGCGCACAGTATCTTGTCGTTGCGCACCAGATCACTGGCGAACGGAAATACCTTGACGCCATCTCCATTGCAAATGATTTCCATAACGGCTGCAATCCACAGGGCACGACGCTCACCAGCGGTCTGGGGGAGGTCTATCCGGTTGCGTTCCTCGACCTGCCGTCGTACGTTGACGACATCGCCGAGTACGTTCCGGGCATATCGCCCTATCGCTGGACATACGCTCTCCCGATGAGAGCAGTGGAACTTGTCTGGGGAGGCGACAAGAATCGTGCCTCGCAATGGCCCATCTGGCGGCGCTGGGGAAATCTGGAGCATCAGACCGTCGCCGCGAGCGAATACACAGTTTGGGAGACGATTGCGCCGGCGGCTAGCGTGACCGGATATCTCCTTGAACCGTCGGGGACGCCGCCGCCTGCCCGTCCGTCACCGGTCGACGACATCACGAAACTACCGGGCTACTGGGTTCTGCCATGACGAGCTTACTGCAGAAGAAAATCCTTTTGGGCGGCATTCCGCTCGGATGCGACAACATCGGCGACGAGGCGATCATCGCCTGTGTGGTCAAGATGCTCAAGGAATCGCTGCCGGGCGTGGAACTGACGGTGGCGACGGCCGATCCCGCCACGGCGGTGCTTCTTGGCGTTGGGGTGGAGCCGCCTTTCGGCTTCGCGGGATACGGCCTGGAAGGCTTCTCGGAGACGGTCAAGCGTTACGACGCCTACGTGTGGTGCGGCGCGACCGGTCTCTCCGACTATCCGCACATGGCGCTTGATCTCTTGGAACTCGCGCAGGATGCTGGCGTGCCTACGTTCGTCTGGGGCGTTGGCATGGACGACGAACTGAACCCCGTATTCTTCAAGGTTGCTGGCAAACGTCGCGCGTTCTTGCGCGCGCTCGGGCTGGTCGGCTGGTACGAGCGCCGCCTGCGCGCACGTCTTGCGCACCGTATCGCGCGCATCCTTCCGCGCTGCAAGGGCGTGTGGCTGCGCGATCCGCAGAGTGTGGCCATGCTCGCCTCGATGGGGTTCCCCGGCGCCGGCGTAACTGCCGACACGGCGATCCTCATGCGGGAGGGCCGCGCTCAGGAGGGCCGCGCTCCTGCGCGGCCGGTCGCGCAGGAGCGCGACCCTCCCGTGTTGGGCCTGTGCATCTCCACCCAGCGGCAGGTGACAGATCTCAAGGGCTTGGGTGAGATGATTGCCGCCGTGCGCGCCTCCGGCGCGCGCGTGCTGGGGATCCCGATGAACCCTAAGACCGATCGAGCGCTCATGGAAGGGCTGGGCGTGGAGTGCATTCCGGGCACGACGCCGGAGGCCGTTGCCGAGGCGGCGGCGACGTGCGACGTAGTCCTTTCAAGCCGCCTGCACCTGCTGATCCTTGCGGCGAACGTCGGCACGCCGATCCTCGGCATCGCGCGCGGCTCGAAGCTCGCCAACTGGCTGGACAACTTCGGCCGTACGGTAGAGGGTTGCGTGTTCGACTGCGATTGGAACCGCGTGACGGAGCATGTCCTGGCGGCGTTGCATGACCGCGGCGACTGGGACGAGGTGCGTGAGGCGGCATACGCGCGCCTGGAGGGCCGCTTCGAGAAGGCGCGTGGCGAGTTTGTGCACGCACTGGAGGAATGCCATGCCGGATAATCATCCATTCGCCAGCATCCTCGTGCGGGCGCACAACGACGCCATCTTCATCGAACGGACGCTGAAGGGCATCTTCGCGCAGAAGGTTGACTTCCCGTTCGAGGTGATGGTGTGCGACGACGCCTCCACGGACGAGACGCGCGCAATTGCCGCTCGGTTTTCTGTCCGTTTCGTCGACCGGCCAGATGGACCATACAAGCCCGGCCGCACACTGAACGCGCTCGTGCGCGAGGCGAAGGGCGATGTCGTGGTGTTCAACAACGCGGACGCCGTGCCGCTCGACGAGAACTGGCTCTCGGAACTGGTGCGCCCATTGGTAGGGTCGCGCGTCCCCGTGTTCTCTTTCGCCAACCAGCTGCCGCGCGCCGACGCGCAGGCGCTAGTGCGGAAGGACAACGAACGCGCGTTCGGCGACGGGAAGGTCCAGTCGACATGGCGTTTCTTCTTCTCGCTTGCCAGTTCCGCCACATGGCGCCAGGGCTTGCTGGACGTTCCGTTCGACGAGGCGATCCAGTATTCGGAGGATGTGGAATGGACGTGGCGCAACTCGCGTCGCGAGAAGGATCCCGTGTCGGTCGTCTACTGCCCTGATGCCCACGTGGAGCATTCCCACAACTATACGCTTAAAGAACTGACTCGCCGGTTCCGAGGCGAGGGAGCGGCAGATGCGCAGATATTTGGGGACAGGCCCTGCCTTCTGCATGAGCTCGTTGGAGCCGTGCGCGAAACGCTGCGCGACTGGATCTATCTCGCGCCACGACCGAAAGACTGGCTTGAGATTCCGTACGCGCCGGTCCGCCGCCTCGTGCAGCGCGTTGCCCACTGGCGTGGCATGCACTCAGGGGAATTTTTTAACACAGAGGCACAGAGACACTGAGATGTTTTAAGCATGAAGGTTCTTGTTTATTTGGAGAAGGCGGAGGTTCGCGGCGGCATCGAGGTGTTCGCAGAGCGGCACGTCGCCCAACTTCGCGCCGCCGGCCACGAGGTTGAGGTTGTCGGAGACCTGTCGGATGTCGAATGTCGGATGCCTCTCTTCGATGGCATTTTCGTCCACAAGTGTTCCGACGTGGCGACGCTCGAGAAGTTTCCACCGGAGAAGACCACGTATTATGTCCATGACCACGAGCCTATCTGCCCGCGTACTTACGCGTACACGCCGTTTCGGCGCAATTGCGTACGTTCGAGCGGTTTGTGGCCCTGCCTTTTCTGCGCTCCGCTATGCCGGTCGTGGAAGGCCGCGCTCGCCCGCGTGTTCGCGCAGGGAAGGCGGAAGCGTGCGATGGCGCGTTTCAAGCGGATCGTGGTGATCTCCGAGTTCATGAAAGGGCGGCTTGTCGCCAACGGTCTGCCGCCGGAGAGGATCGTCGTGGAGCCGCCGCACATTATTCCCCCACCCCCACCTCCCACCTTTCACCATTCACCTTTCACCTTCCACCTTTCACCTTCCACCTTTCACCTCCCCGTCGACTTGCTCTTCGTGGGTCAGCTCATCAGAGGCAAGGGCGTGCAGCTGCTTCTGGATGCGATGGCCATGATGCGTTCGCCGCGCACGCTCGATGTGGTGGGAACCGGGAACATGGAGGCGAAGCTCAAGGCGCAGGCCGCGCGACTGGGATTGACGGAACGTGTACGGTGGCACGGGTTCCATCCGAATCCGTTCGAGTGGATGCGTGCAGCGAAGTGCGTGGTGGTACCGAGCTTCTGGCAGGAACCGTACGGGCTGGTGGCGGCAGAGGCGGCGGCGCTCGGAAAGAGGGTGGTTGCGTTTGCGGTCGGAGGTCTTCCGGAAGCGTGCCATGGAAAGGCGACGCTTGTGCCGCCGGGGGATGTTGACGCGCTTGCCCGCGCGCTTGACGGGCAGTTGGGTGACGGGGCTGGAACATGAGCCTCTGAAATGGTATAATCGTGCGCGTTCCAGGAGTACAGATGAAGAAGTTTCTGATTGTTGCCGCATTTGTGGCGTTGTCAGGGTGCCAGTCCATGTCGCCCTACGACTATTTGGAGAACTGGCTCATCCGCGAGGATCCGGTTCGTGCTTTCGTGGTTCCGTCCGATGTCATCTATGTACAGGGCGACCTTTACACGAAGATGTCTAATGTGTCGATGATGCTTGACTACGCCAAGTCCGAGGTCGGCAATGGCCGCTTCCACGGGGTGGCACGCGTCTTCAGCCCGCTTGTTGCAACGCCAGAGGACGTCGGTGAGGCAATCAGGTGGTACTTCAGGTATCACCACAAGCCAGAACGTACGTTCTTCTTCATCGGGGAGGGCGAGGGTGGACGCATGCTGAAGGAATACGAGCAGCAGCATGTGAAACGTCTGAAGAAGGAAGGGTTGGAGATGAGTTTCTATACGGACGAGTATAGGAAAGGATTCGTCACGGACGAGATGGTGCGTGAGATAAAGATCGCCATTTCCCGTGCCAGGTTCCGCAAAAGTTGGGACAGGGAAATGCCAGATGGCATGCTCGAGTAGCATTTTATGCAAGTGGCGCCGCTTGCTGGCAGTCTTGAAAGGATGAACATGGACAATACTGTCAAAGTGTTCGTGTTCGTCGATGCGCTTGGCTGGAAGCAGGTCGAGAAGTACGGTTTCCTGAACGACCTGCTGCCTCACAGGCGCGACATCGAGATGCAGTTCGGCTACAGCTGCACGGCCATACCGACTATCCTCACCGGCGAACGTCCTAATGTCCACGGGCATCTAGCGTTCTACGACTACGCGCCGGAGAAGAGTCCTTTCAAGGCGATGCGCTTTCTTGCGCCGCTTTTGCGTCCGCGCGGTTTCTGGCGGCGCGGCCGCGTGCGTAACCAGCTCTCGAAGCTAGTCAAGCGGCTGTACGGCTTTACGGGCTACTTCCAGCTCTACGGCATCCCGATCGAGCGGCTTCCCAAGCTCGACTACTGCGAGAAGACAGACCTTTTCTTGCCAGGCGGCCTCGCGCCTGTGAAGAACCTTGCCGACGTGTGGGCTGAGCAGGGGCTTCGCTACCACATCTCCAACTGGCGACTGCCGGAGGAAGAGAACTTCCGCATCGCGGCAGACCTCTTCAGGAAAGGCGCAGTGGATCGCGCATTCGTCTATTCCGCCGCGTTCGATGCGCTGCAGCATGACAATGTCGGCCGCGACGACGTGCTGCGTCCAAAGGTGGAGAAGTACGCCGATACCATCCGTTCACTGCACAGCGCTCTCGTCGAGGGGGTGCGCCCGTTCGAGCTGACCGTGTTCTCCGACCACGGCATGACGCCTCTTCGCGGAACGGCCGACGCGCCTGCGGCGTTGGCGAAAACGGGGCTCGTCTGGGGCGAGGACTACGCTAGCGCGATCGACTCCACGATGGTGCGCTTCTGGTGGCTGAAGCCTGAAGCCGAGGCGAAGGTGCGGGAAGCGTTCGCGTCGTTCCGCGGGCGGTGGCTCAGCGAGGAGGAGATGAGGCGTCACGGCATCTGGCGCGAGGACCACAAGTTTGGAGATGCGATCTTCCTCGCGGATCCCGGCGTGCAGTTCGTGCCGGGCGACATGGGCGTAAAGCCGTTGAACGGGATGCACGGCTACGACCCTGCGGACGAGGACTCGCGTGCGTGCTGGCTATCCACTGTCCCCGTGCCCGACGGCCTCACTCGCGTCTGCGACTACTTCTCCGCCATGGTTAGTGCTTAGTGCTTGGTGCTTGGTGCTTAGTGCCTAGTGCTTAGTGCCTAGTGCCCCGCCCCCCCCGCACCAAGCACCAAGCACCAAGCACCAAGCACTAAGCACTAAGCACCAAGCACCAAGCACCAAGCACCAAGCACTAAGCACCAAGCACCAAGCACCAAGCACTAAGCACCAGGCACTAGGCACTAGGCACTAATCTATGGTATACTAAAACCGCCTCACGGAACAGGCATATAACAACTGCAAAACGAAAGGAACAGAAGATGGTCATATCTCGACGTCAGTTCGTGGCGACGGCAGGTGCGGCAGCCGCCACCAGCATGGTCTTTGGCGATGCGCAGAAGGTATTCAAGGTCGGCCTCGTGGGCTGCGGCGGACGCGGCACGGGCGCGATCCAGAACATCATGGACGCGGCGGCGCGTCTCGGCTGCAAGGTCGAGCTGACGGCCACGGCGGACTTCTTCCCCGACAAGGCGAAGGCCATCTGCAAGAAATACGGCGTCGACGAGAAGATGGCGTTCAGCGGGGCGAACGGCTACAAGAACGTGATCGCATCCGGGTGCGAGATCGTGCTCCTCTGCGCGCCGCCGGTGTTCCGTCCGCGCCACCTCGCCGCTTGCGTGGCGGCGGGCAAGCACATCTTTGCCGAGAAGCCGATCGCCACAGACCCGCGCGGCCTGCGCGCGTTCCTCAAGACCGTGGCGGACGCGAAGGCGAAGAACCTCTCGATCCTCTCCGGTACGCTACACCGCCACTCGAACCGCTTCCTCAAGCAGATCGGTCCGGTGCGGAACGGCTGCATCGGCAAGATCATGGCGGGGCGCGTCTACCGCTGCCACGGGCCGATCTGGGTGCGTCCGCGCCGTCCGACCGACACCAACGCCGGCTACCTCTGCAACAACTGGTACCACTTCTGGGAGATGAGCGGCGACCAGGTGACC
>CACXPT010000126.1 GCA_902769585.1 uncultured bacterium | reverse complement strand
AGGACGATGCACCAGGCGTAGTCGATGGAGAACGCCATGCCGAAGAGACGGGAAAGGCCGTTGTAGAGCGAGGCCGTGTAGGGGATGAGGAAGATGAAGATGATGGCGGCCGCCATGAGCTTCAGTGCCGGGCTGCCGAAGCGCTTGGCGAAGAAGTCGGGCATGGTGGCGGAGTCGAGGTGCTGCGTCATGATGCGCGTGCGGCGTCCGAGAACCGCCCAGGCGAGGAGCGAGCCGATGAGCGCGTTGCCGATGCCGGCCCAGGTGGCGGAGATGCCGTATCGCCAGCCGAATTGGCCGGCGTAGCCCACGAACACGACGGCGGAGAAGTAGGAGGTGCCGTAGGCGAAAGCAGTCAGCCACGGACCTACGGTACGTCCTCCGAGGACGAAGCCGTTTACGTCCGTGGCTTTCTTGCGGCACATCCAGCCGATGGCGATCAGCAGGGCGAAATAAGCGGCGAGCAGGATGGTGTTGACTAGTATCTGGTTCATTTGTACGCGTGTCCTTTTAAGGAGAAACGCGCGTAGTATATCAAAAATGCCGCCGTTTCGCCATGCGCGATCACCAGTACCAGCGGCGGTAGGGGCGCGGGTAGACGACTGGGGCCGGATAGACTACCGGCTGGGGCGCGACGACCACCGGGGCGGGCGCGACGACTGGTGCGGGGGTGACCACGGGGGCGGGATAGACCGCTGGCGTCGTGTAGACCGCTGGGGCAGGGGCTATGATGTCGTGCGCGAGGCCTACCGTGGCGGCAGTAAGTCCGACGATGCCGGCCGCGAGGCCGAGGCCATGGTGGTGGTGATGGTGATGATGTCCCCATCCGCCGTGGGGGCCGTGTGCGAAAACGCACGTGGCAGCAGTAATCGCCAGAGCCATAACTAAGACTTTCTTCGTGTTCATGATTTGCCTCATCTTTCTGTTTGCTGTGGGCACCATCGCCCGACATGAATGCTAGGAATCTCGCCCTCGGCCATCTGACACGCATTTGAAAAATTTTTCTCGTTCCCCGTTCCCCATTCCCCGTTCCCCATGATATACTTGTCGCGTGCGTGCGCGGCATGGTGTCGGGCGCGCGAGGAAATATGCACATGTCGAACGTAAACTTTTCAAGGCGAGGGTTCATGGCGGCGGGTGGCGGCCTGCTTGCGGCAGGGTGTCTGAGCACAGATGCGCAGTCTGCGCAGCGCTGTTCGTGCGGACGATTCGCGCTCAACCCCGCGACGATACGCGGATACAAGCTGGAGCTGAGGGACCAGGTCAAGTGGGCGATCGCCGCAGGCTACGACGGCATCGAGCCGTGGCTCGCCGACGTGCAGAAGGCGAAGGACCGCGGCGAGCTGGGCGACATCAGGAAGATGTGCGCTGACGGCAATCTGAAGATTGTGGATGGCATAGGCTTCGCTCACTGGTCGTTGCCGGACGACGCGGCGCGCGCGAAGGGCATGGAGGAGATGAAGCGCGACATGGCGCTCATGGCAGAGCTGGACTGCCCCTATATCGCGGCACCGCCGTTCGGGCTGCAGAAGCCCGGAAGCCCGCACGTGCCGATCGCGGATTTCATCCCCCGGTACCGCGCCGTGCTGGAGCTTGGCGACAAGATGGGGGTGACGCCTGTCCTGGAGTTCTGGGGACACTCCGCGAACCTTAGCCGCCTGAACGAGGCGCTGTTCGTGGCGTCCGCGAGCGGCCATCCCAAGGCTGCCGTGCTGGCCGACGTGTACCACATGTATCGTGGTGGAAGCGAATACGAGGGGCTGCGCTTCCTCTCGCCGTCCACGCTCCCCATTCTGCACATGAACGACTTCCCGGCGCAGCCCGCGCGGGAGAAGATGACGGACGCTGACCGCGTGTGGCCGGGCGACGGCTGCGCGGACTGGAAGCAGATCTTCGGCATCCTGCGTGCCGGCAACCTCAATCCGTGGCTGTCGCTGGAGCTCTTCAACCCGGCGTACTGGAAGACGACGCCGCTGGAGACGCTGAAGACGGGCTTGGCAAAGATGAGGGCAGTGCTTAGTGCTTAGTGCCTAGTGCCTAGTGCTTGGTGCCTAGTGCTTGGTACGAGGTTTTACAAACAAGGTGTTACAAACAAGGAGCAGTACAATGCATAAATGGCAATTCTTCAAGTCGGCACGCTGCGTGCAGGCGAAGGTGGAGACGGGCGACGACCTGCTCGCACTCAAGGAACTGGACAAGAAGCTGTGGACGGTGCTGGCCGCGCCGACCACGGGCGTTCGCTTCGACGAGGCGACGCTGAAGTTGCTTGATGCCGACGGCGACGGGCGCGTGCGCGTTCCCGAGGTGCTTGCGGCGGTGGACTGGATGGCGGCGCGCTTCAAGAAGCTCGACTTCCTCTTCGCCGGCAACGCGGAGATTCCTCTCGACGAGCTGAGGGACAACACGCCCGAGGGCCAGGCGCTCCTGAAGTCCTTCAAGAACCTGCTCGCTCGCGCTGGCAAGTCTGATGCGACCACGTTGGCGCTAGCGGACGTGACGGGCATGACTGACGTCTTCAACGCCCAGCCGTTCAACGGCGACGGCGTGGTGACTGCGAAGTCTACGGCCGACGCCGCCTTGGCGGACACGATTTCGGCAATCGCCGCAGCAGAGGGAACGGTTCCAGACCGCAGCGGCGAGGCTGGTATCGACCAGGGGAAGGCTGACGCTTTCTTTGCCGATGTCGCCGCCCGTCTCGCGTGGAAGGCGTCTGCGGCCGACGCCGCAGTGCTTGGCGACAAGACCGCCGACGCCTATGCCGCGTTCAAGGCTGTCGAGGCGAAGATCGACGAGTTCTTCACGCCGCCAGAGGATCTGCCGCTCGTTACGGACGCCCCAGATCCCGTGTTGCCTCTGACTGTGGGAGTGCATCCGTTCTGGCGCGGCAAGTTCCGCGCGTTTGCGGAGGCGGTGGTTGCGCCCTCGACGGAGATCACGCGCGAAGAGTGGGATGCCGTCAAGGCAAAGTTCGCTCCCTACGAAGCTTGGCTTGCCGCCGAGGCGGGCAAGCCCGTTGCTGGGATTGCCGACGACGCGCTTGCTGCGTTCGCGAAGGACGGCACCGCGCAGGCTCAGGTGAACGACCTGATCGCCAAGGATCTGGCGTTAGCGGACGAGTTTGGGCGGCTTGTGGACTGCGAGCGCGCCGTGCGCTATGCGGCAAACCTTGTGCGCTGGCTGCACAACTACGTCAACCAGGCCAACCTCTACGATCCAAAGCGCGACGGAGTGTTCCGCACCGGCGACCTGTACATCGACGGGCGAGTGTGCCGGCTCTGCTTCGAGGTCGTCAACGAGGGCGCGCACGCCGCGCTCGCCGAGCGCAGCAAGTGCTGCCTGCTCTACGCGAAGCTGACGCGGCCCGCGACAGGCGAGGCGCGCGAGGTGTGCGCGGTAGTCACGGCGGGACCGACGGCCGGCCTCTACGCCGGACGGAACGGACTTTTCATCGACTGCGACGGCAAGGACTGGGAAGCTGTCGTGGCGAAGGTGGTGGAGGCTCAGGTTTCCTTGCGCGAGGCGTTCTGGGCCCCATGGGCGAAGATAGGGAACACGATCTCCGAGCAGTGCAAGAAGTTCCTCTCCTCCAAGCAGGACGCCGCCGTGGCGCAGGTCGGCGAGGGGGCAACCGCCGCCGCATCCGCACCGAAGGCGGCCGAAGCGCCTAACGGCGCGGCGCTCGCGTCTAGCGTGGCCGCGCTTGGCGTGGGCATCGGCATGGCGGGCGCTGCGGTCGGCGGCCTGATCGGCCTCGTGGCCGGCCTGCCGCTCTGGAAGGTGCTGGCTGGCGTGGCAGCCGTGATCCTGATCGTGTCGCTGCCGAGCGTGATCCTTGCGTGGTTCAAGCTTCGCGCACGCGACCTCGGTGCGATCCTCAACGCCGGAGGCTGGGCGGTGAACCGCCCGCTCACCTTCTCGATGGGCCTGGCGCGCACGTTCACGCGTCCTGCGAAGATGCCGATGGGCGCGGCGGTGGCGCGCGATCCATACGCGTCGTACGGCTGGCTGAAGGTGCTGCTCGTGCTGCTGCTGCTGGCCGGAATCGCGGCGGGCGTCTGCTGGAAGCTCGGAGTTTGTCCGTTCAACTGCTGCAAGAAGCAGTCGGCTCCCGCCGCATGCACGGAGCAGGCGAGCGAGACCAAGACCGCTCCAGCTGCCGGCGCGGAACAGGCAGGCGAGACAAAGCCGGCCGAAAAACCTGTCAAGTAACGCTTGCACCAAGCAATGAATAGACGCGATTTCATCGGTGGCGGTGTGGCGCTAGCGGCCGCGCAATGCCTTAGTTTAGTACCCGTTAGTCCTGCCGCTCCTGCCGCACGGCGCCATCATGCGCCTGGCCTAGCGGGACATGCAAGCCCGCCGCATCCGAAAAGGCAGTTGCGCATCAGGCCTGCGGAGGCTGCGCACGTAAAGTTCGTGAGATACCGCGACCCTAGCGGCTACTTTTCCGCGAACGTGCCGGCCGGGTGGAGGGTTAGGACTGGCCTTAAACCCGACGGCAAGATCGACCTCATCAGCTATGCCATCACGGTGTTCGACCCGAAGCGTCCGGAGCGGGAGGTTTACTTCTGCCTCAACAACGCCATCGGCCTTAGGTCGCTGGAGGCGCGCAACTGGCAAATCCGGGCCTATGGCCCGAACAGCTTATTCGCTAAGATGCCGATTGTTGGCGAGCTTTCTACGGAGGCGTTCTTCGCCGCCATGGGGCCGCTGTGCGGTTACCGCAAGTTCACGGTGCTGGAGCGTCTCGGGAGGAGCGCGCTGGGCGGGAATGTGGTCGTGGCAGAGAGCACGTTCGCTGCCTCTGGTCGGCGGATGCAAGGGCTGTACCATGCTGTCGTGAAGCCGATGCCCCAGATAGTGCATAGAAACATGTTCAACCCGGCGGCAGGGTCGCTGGACGTGGGCGTGGTCACCGAATATTCCATCATATCGGAGACCGCGCCGAAGGAGGAGTTCATCGACTGGCTGCCGGTCCTCGACCGCATCTTCGCGTCTATAGCCTTCACGGACGCCTTCCACCGGCAGCGGCAGGCAGCCTGGGCACAGGTGATGGGAACTTCACGGTACATCATGCAGACTGCTGACTCGATCCGGGGTATGATCATGGACTCCTACAACCGTCGCAACGCGACCTACGACGTGCTCTCGCAGAAGCGCAGCGACGCCACGCTCGGCTACGAGCGCGTGCAGGACACCGAGACCGGCGAGTACTATCGCGCCGAGAACGGCTTCACCGACTGGTATGACGGCACGCGCTACCGTCCCGCTACTGACAACGCGGCCTATCTGACGCCCGTCAGCGGGTACATTAACTGGAAGTAGAACAGGAGTGTCACAATGAAGAATCTGTCGTGTGCGTGGATCGCGCGCGGATGTGCGCTTGCCTGCCTTGCGCTTGCGCAGGGCGCGGCCGCAGGGTTGGAGCCGGAGAATGTGCCGGATCTGATGACGACGTTCAAGGGCCAAAAGGTCACGACCGTCGAGCAGTGGGAGAAGGTCCGCGCGCCCGAGCTGCGAGCCGAGTTCATGCGCGAGGCGTACGGGCGGCGGCCTGTGGAGCGTCCGAAGGAGCTGTCGTTCGCGCTTGCCGAACCGGACGCGGAGATGATGGACGGCAAGGCCATTCGCAAGCGCGTGCGCGTGTCGTATGCAGGCAAGTACGGCAGGGGTGAGTTCACGTTCACGGCGTTCATCCCGAAGCAGCAGAAGCCGGCCCCCGCCTTCATGCTCATCTGCAACCGTCCGCCGGACGTGAACATCGACCCGACCCGCGAGAACAAGAGCGAGTTCTGGCCGGCCGAGGAGATTGTCGCGCGCGGCTACGCGGCGATCGCGTTCTGGAACGGCGACATCGCGCCCGACCGCAGTAGCGGCAACCGCGATGGCGTGTTCGCCTGCTTCGAGGCGCCCGACAAGGGACGCGCGCCGTACGCCTGGGGTACGCTCTCCGCCTGGGCCTGGGGCGCGAGCCGCGTGCTGGACTGGATCGAGACGGAGCCGCTCCTCGACGCGAAGCACGTGGCCGTGGTGGGCCACTCGCGCGGCGGCAAGACCGCGCTCGTGGCGGGCGTCTGCGACAAGCGCTTCGCGATGGCCTGCTCGAACGATTCGGGCTGCTCGGGCGCGAAGCTGAACCACATCGACCTGCCGAAGTCGGAGCACCTGCACCAGATCGTCCGCACCTTCCCCTATTGGTTCTGCGCCAACTACATCAGGCACGTCAACGCCGAGAAGGAGTGGAACGTGGACCAGCACGAGTTCGTTGCGCTGATGGCGCCACGGCTCGTTTGCATCGCCTCGGCCTCGGAGGACGCGTGGGCCGGACAGGAGGGCGAGTACTGGAGCGGACGCCTCGCCTCGCCCGCCTGGGAACTGTACGGCAAGAAGGGGCTCGTCTCCGACGGTTTCCCGCTGCCGGAGCAGCCGCTCCAGGAGGGGTGCATCTCGTACCACATGCGGTCCGGCAAGCACAACCTCACGTCCTACGACTGGAACCGGTACATGGACTTCGCGGACCGCCACGGCTGGAGGGAGTAGACACGGCGTGACCCCATCATCGGAAATAGAAGAAGTGACCGAGCGTTTCCCGTTCGTGGCGTGCGCGTACGCGCGGGCGCTGGCGGAGTCGAGCGACGCGTTCCGTCGGCAGCTGGAGCCGGACGTGCGCGAACTTGAGGACGACGAGGAGCTCGGCCCCGATCCCTTCGACGAGGAGGGCGAGGCGAGCGGGTGCTTCGGACTCAAGCAGCGCTTCCCCGACCGCGTGCTGGTGATGACCTCGAACGCCTGCTTCATGAACTGCCGCCACTGCACGCGCAAGGGCCTGCTGCGGCACGCGGAGGTGGTGCGGTCCGACGAGGAGCTTGCGGCGTGCGCCGCCTACGTGCAGGAGCATCCGCTCGTGCGCGACGTGCTGCTGTCCGGAGGCGATCCTCTCGTGCTGCCGGACGCCGAGGTGATGCGATTCGTGCGTGCGTTCGCTGCGCTGCCGCAGGTGGATGTGGTGCGTCTCTGCACGCGCGCGCCATGCGTCAATCCCGCACGTGTCACTCGTGACCTGGCCGCGCTTCTCGGCCGTTGCGGCAAGGTGTGGGTGAACACGCAGTTCAACCATCCAGACGAGCTGACGCCTGCGGCCGCGGAGGCCTGCACCAACTTGGTTCGTGCCGGACTGCCTGTCTCGTGCCAGACCGTGCTGCTCGCTGGCGTGAACGACTCGGCGGATGTGCTGCTCGACCTGTTCCGCGCTCTTCAGCGCGCGCGCGTGCGGCCATACTACGTGTTCCAGTGCGACCCGGTGGCGGGAATCTCGCACTTCCGCGTGCCGCTCGAGCGCGCGGTCGAGATCGAGCGCGAATGCGCCGCGCGCATCGGCGGGCTGGGCCTGCCGCGTTTCGTGGCGGACGTTCCGGGGGCAGATCGCAAGATTCCGCTGGCGGAACTAGAAGTTTAAAAGGTTAAAGGGTTAAAAGGTTAAAAGATTAGAGGGTTGGATGGTTGGAAGGTTAAAAGGTTAAAAGTGAAAGAAGAGGTGTTGAGATGATGAAGCGAATCGGAGTGGTGTCGGTGATGTCGTTTTGCTGCGGGTTGGCCGCGTTTGCTGACCTCAAGATGCAGAACATAGCCCATCGCGGCATGTGGGACAAGGAGGTTCCGCAGAACACGGTGGAGGCCATCAAGCGCGCGTACGACTCTGGCGCCACGTGGGTGGAGACGGATTTCCACCACACGAAGGCCGGCCAGATGGTGTGCATGCACGCGGAAGGGGAGTTGAAAAAATACACGGGCTGCGCGAAGAAGGTCAAGGATCTCACGCCGGAGGATATCGCCACGCTGAACCTCGGCACGCGGGACAACCTGCCGAAGGTCTACCGCATACCGCTTCTCGACCAAGTGCTGGACGTCGTGCCGAAGCACGGCGTGGTGCAAGCAGAGATCAAGGGCTACTCGCCGCAGTACGCGGACATCTTCGACAAAGCCGTGAAGGCGCACGGCCTCACGGAGAAAAACATCGTCGTGTCGTCGTTCCACTACGAGGCACTGAAGGACTTCAAAGCGCGCTATCCGAAGTACCGCACGGTGTGGCTGACAAGCGTCTCGAAGAAGAAGCCGTTCGTGGTGCAGGAATACATTGCGAAATGCAAGGCGGCGAACATCGAGGTGTTCTGTCCCGGCTGCGGCTCCACGAAGGGCGTGATGACGCCGGCCGACGCGGACGCCGTGCGCGCGGCGGGCCTTGAGTTCCGCATGTTCGGCGTGAACTCGCTCGACGACCTCAAACAGGCCAAGGCGCTCGGCGCGGTGGGCTTTACCTGCAACCACTGGCTTAAAGCGTTCGATTGGGCGAAGGAGATCGGCGGCATAACGCTGTTGAAGTAGATCTCGAAATGCACTTTCGAGATGGTGGAGATAAGGGGAGTCGAACCCCTGACCTTCTCAATGCCATTGAGACGCTCTACCAACTGAGCTATATCCCCACAGGGCGGGAAAAACGGGTGACAGTATATCGTATCTGGCGGGCGAAAGCAAGGGGGTATTGCAAAAAATCTGCGGGTATGCGGGTTAGGGCTTCTTGGGCAGGGATGTGACCTGTCCCTCGGGCGGCAGGTCGGCGCGCGACTTGCCGCAGGCCGCGAGCACCTTGTCGGTCGTCTGGAAGTGCGCCTTGCAGTGGTTCATGAGCCATGTGGGGCCGTGCTTGCGCACCATCTCCTCCGCCAGCAGACGCACGCGAGGGTCGCTGCTGCCGCGCGGAATCATGTCGAGCGGCACCTTGTCGACGGGGATGGGCCCGTCCTCAACTGCCATGGCGGCAATCGCGCGCAGAAACTGCTCGCGTGCGACGACGGACGCGGCGGCGACGGCGATGTCGTCTTCGGCGCGGTGACGCTGTTCCACCACGATCTTCTTGCCGCGTTCCTTCAGTGCGCGGCGGATGGTCGCCTCGGTGGGCGCGAACTGGTCGACAACCACCTTCGGGCAGGCCTGCTGCTTTTCCAGCAGCTCCTCTATGCATGTGCCGTGCGCCCAAGCGAGCAGACGGTTGATGTTCTTGATCTTCGCGTAGAGACGGTTGTAGGCGGCGGGGCCGATCTTGACGACTGCGAAGCGGTTCGGGCCGAGGAGCTGGCGAAGCCGGGAACCGACCGCCAGCACGGCCTTGTCAGTCATCTGCTTGCAGTCCTTCACGCCCATCTCGCGCATTTCCTTCGAGAGCGTCTCGTCCGTGTAGCAGCACGCCACCACGAGCGGGCCGAAGTAGTCGCCCTTGCCTGACTCGTCGCTGCCGCCGTGTGCGGAGCTGCGGCCTGGATCCAGCACGTCCTCGTAGCCGACGGTCGCGACACCAAGCACGTTCGGCTCGAGGAAGAACTCCACGAAGTCCTGCGCCTTCGAGCCCTGGATGCAGAGCTTGCGGCGGCCATGCTTTTCCTTCTGGTACAGGGCGCAGTTGAAGCCGTCGCCCTCGACGGCGACCATGGAGTATGGGACGGTGCGCGGACGGTAGTTGCCGATGGCCAGCATTGCGAGCAGCTTTTCCTGCTGCTCGGCGTCCAGCTCGTATGTGAAGGATGTCTTGGGTGTTGGCATGCGGGAAGTATAGCACACGCGCTCTCCCTCCGCAACGGCAAGGCCCCTAACTTTCTCCAAATTACCCCTTGCGCGGGGGGAGGGGAATATGGTAAACTGCTTGCGGAAATTCAAGGAGGGCTTGTCGGGAAACCGGTGAGTCCTTTGGAAGCCGGAAGGAATGCGAGATCTTTCGAAAACGTTAGCGGGCGGCCATCGTAATCATCAACAATTACGGCTCTTCTGCTGACAGTCGAGGGCACGTCTGAGGCGCGGACGAAGGATTGAGCGGACCGACGGTGTTTTTTAGGTGCGCGGAAACGTCCGGCCTTTGGTTTTGGTATAATGGCGCGGTCATGAGACATCATTGGTTCTTCGATTTCGACGGGACGCTCTGCGATACGGAGGCGGACATCAAGGAAGCGTGGCGCGCTGCGCTGCGCGGCCTCGGTCGCGCATGTCCGCAGTTCGACAGCGTCTACCGCACCGGTCCAACCCTTGACCAGGTGACGTACATGCTGTTCGACGATGCGACGCCGGAGCTGGTTGCGCGCATACGCGAGCTCTTCGGTCCGGCCTACGACACGAGCGGCTTCCCGAACACGCGGCCATACCCCTGGGTGCCCGGGTGGCTGGCGGACCTGCGCGCTCGCGGATGCGGACTCTACGTGGCGACGAACAAGAGGTGGCGTCCGCTGGAGGCGCTGCGTACTCGCCTCGGCTGGGAAGACGTGTTCGACGGCTGGTACGCTTTCGACATGTACGAGGGACGCCGCCTGAAGAAGTCAGAGCTTCTGGCGCACGTCATGGAGACGCGCGGGATCGATCCCGCCGATGCCGTGATGGTGGGGGATACGGCCGGCGACGTGGTTGCCGGAAAGGCGGCGGGGATGTACACCATCGGCTGCACGTGGGGATACGGCAGCCGCGATGAGCTGGAAGGAGCGGACGAGATCTATGACGCGGAAAGATTCGCGCAAGGCGTGAGCATGGACATTGACTCGTCCCACAAGATCGAGACGGTTGGGTAGCTGTATGGGCAAGGTCGACCCTAAGAAGCTGAAGCGCGACATCGCCGCTCGCGGCCGCCTCGCGGCGCATGCGACGCCGGGTCTGCCGATCGACGGCGACGTGGTGGAGACGCGCGTGCCGATGCCGAGCATGGGCAAGCTGATGGACGGACTGCTAGCGACATTGCTGGTGGAGAAGAGTCCGTTCTTCGACCAAGTGTGCGAGCAGTGGCCGACGCTCTTTCCTGACAGCGTCGCCAAGCCAGGACGCTGGCAGGACGGTCGGCTCTTTCTGTACGTGCGCACGTCCGGCCAGCTCTTCGGCATGCGTCCGAAGCTGACGAAGATCAAGAAGGCGCTTGCGGCGCTTCCCACGGCCCCAAAACGGTTTAGCGTGCACCTGGAGATCCGGTGAGGCGCCGGACATGCCGGGATGACCAGAAGGCCAAGATAGCAATTGACATACCTACCTGAAGGTATGTTATAATGTGCGCCGACATGCCACGGAAAGCACAGAGAGATGCAGAGAGGACGCGCGCGAGGATCCTTGCGAGCGCACTCTCCCTATTTGCGAAGAAGGGGTACGTGCATACCACCTTCACGGACATCGCGGCCAGGCTCAAGATGACGAAGGGCGCGGTGTACTGGCACTTCGAGTCGAAGCAGGCGCTCCTGATGGCGCTCATCGACGAGATGCTGGAGAAGTTCCGCCGCCAGATCGCCGAGCTGCTGCCGGAAGGGGAGGCTTCGTTCGAGGGGCTGTCCTTCCCGGTGGTGGCGGACATGATGGTGCGCAACGCGGAGCAGATCACGGGCGACCCGAAGGGGACCGCGTTCTTCCTGCTCATCCACGAGCAGATCCAGTGGGCGGAGGCGTCGATGGAAAGCGTGCGCGCGGACCTGATGCGCAACCGGCGCTTCGGGCCGTGGGCCGCGTTCAGGACCGCGGTGGAGAACGACGTGCGCGCAGGGCGCGTGAAGGAGGGCACGGATCCCGTGCAGGTGGCGAGCGTGTGCATCGCGATGTGGGACGGCCTCGTGCACACGCGGATCGTGCGGCTTCTCCAGTGCGACCTGGTGGACACCTTGCGCAAGTCGTACGCGGCGGTGTGGGAGGCGATCAGGGTGCTTGGTGCTTAGTGCTTGGTGCTTGGTGCGGAAAAGAACTTGGAAAGAACTTGAAAGGAACAAGACAATGAGCGAAAACGAAGAAGCGAAGAAGAGCAAGGGCGGCGCGATCGGCGCCGTGATCGGAACGCTGGTGCTGGCGGTGGCCTGCGCCGTGGGCGGATGGGTCGCCAACGACCTGTGGCCGAAGGGGAAGATGGCCATGCCCCAGATGCCGCAGATGATGGCGACGGTGGCCGTGAAGGAGGTGGAGGAGCGCACGTACAACCTGCCCGAGAAGTTCGTCGCGCACGCCGAGCCGATCCAGGAGGTCGACCTTCTGCCGCAGGTGGACGGATACATCAAGGAGATCAAGTTCAAGGAAGGCGACATCGTCAAGGCCGGCGACGTCCTCTACGTGCTGGACGACGAGCGCTACCGCGCGGTAGCGAACCAGCGCAAGGCCGACCTCGAAGCGGCCGAGGCGGAGGCCCGCCGCGCCGAGCGCTACTGGGAGCGCATGCAGAAGGCCGACGCGCGTGGCATCACGCAGAAGGAGCGCGACGACGCCGAGGCCGGCGCCGACAAGGCGAAGGCGGCCGTCCTCCAGGCGAAGGCCAACCTGGTTGTGGCCGAATACGACCTCAAGAAGGCCGTCGTGGTCGCGCCCATCAGCGGGCAGATCGGCAAGACGAGCGCGCACATGGGCGACTACGTTGCGCCGAGCAAGGGCGCGCTCGCGCGCATCGTGCAGATCGACCCGATCCGCGTCACCTTCCCGCTCACGGACCGCGCCTACATCGGCTGGCGCGCCGCGCTGAAGAAGGGCAAGGCGCCCGACTACCGCATGCGCCTCGTGCTGCCCGACGGCAGCGAGTACGGCGAGGAGGGCAAGTGGGACTTCGACGACAACGAGATGAGCAAGGACACGGCCACGATCATCATGCGCCTCTCCTTCCCCAACCCCGACCGCTTGCTGATCCCGAACAGCTACGTGACGCTCCTCACCGACCGCAAGACGCCGCCGAAGATGCCGTGCGTCCCGCAGCAGGCGATCTTCGACCTCACCGGCGGCAGCCAGGGCGTGTGGGTGCTGAAGGACGACATGACTGTCGAGTCGCGCGTGGTGGAGGTTCGCGAGATGAGCGAGGGCTGGTCGCCCGTTGTCAAGGGCCTGTCCCTCGGCGAGAAGGTGGTCATCTCCGGCCACGGCAAGCTTGGTCCCGGCATCAAGGTGAAGGTGGTCGAGCCCACCATGAACGACGACCTCGACCCCAACTACCAGCCGCCCGTGAAGGAATAGCCGTGAAGCGCGCATGTCGATGAAGCTGACGGCGGACCATATCGGCAAGCTCCTCAAGCGGAAAGAGAACGAGCGCGTTGAATTCAAACGCGCCGCGTCTGAATTGCCCGATAATCTCTGGGAGACTTACAGCGCCTTCTGTAACACGGCGATCTTCAACATCTTCGCGCTGGTTGACATCGGCGAGCGTTCAGGTATGGGGCTCGCGAACCTCCACGGCCTGTGGAAGAAGTACGGCTACGCCGAGCCGAAGATCACCGAATCCTACGACCCGGATCGGACTGTAATCGTTGTCACTACCGATGATGATACTGAAAATGATACTGTAACCCGACCAGAAAACGGTGCGGAACCCGACCAGAAGTGCCCCAGAAGTGCCCCCAAAGTGCCCCAGAAGTGCCCCAGAAGTGCCCCAAAAGTGCCCCAAAAAGAAACCGCAGACTTGCAGGGACTTACGGCAGCGGTGAGGCAAGTTTATAAAGCTATGTGCGAAGATATATCAATGACGCATCGCGGGCTTGAATCAAAGTTGGGATTATCAAAGACCACCATTCGTAAAGCGACAGCAACCCTTGTACAAAAGGGTTTTATCCGCCGTGTTGGACCCAAAAAAGGCGGGCATTGGGAGATCGTGCCATGAACGTTGACATGACGAGGCGTTATGCGATCACGTTTTGTCACACGGATGGCGGGACTACCATTGCGGTGGAGAAACGCGAAAGAAGTGCAGAAAGTTTCAACGACGGCCTAGAAGCTGAATATCGGGCTAGAATCGATCGAGAAGCATGGGGTGACAATAACACTAGAGGTGACAATAAAGTGGACATTAAAGTAGACAATAACGCCAGGGGGGACAATAAGGTAGACATTAAAGTAGACAATAAAGTGGACAATAACGTATGGAATGATACTGTAAATGATACTGTAAAACATCCTCAACCCAGAACCCGTACAACCACCCCGTACAACACCCGTACAAGCCCCGTACAACATCCGTACAAGAATCGGCGGTGTCGTTTGGGTAGAGTAATGGGTAGAGTAGGGTTCTTTTATGGCCCGTTAAATGGCTCGTTAAGTGGCCCGTTAAATGGCCCGTTAAGTGGCCTGAACGAAACAGACTCTAAGTTGATAGGTTTTATTCAAAGTAATCCGAGCATGACGATACAAGAATTACAGTCGATGTTGAACCTGTCTCGCAATGGAGTGAGAAAAGCGCTGGGACGACTTAAGGCTACGGGGTGGCTTCGCCGTATCGGGCCAGACAAGGGCGGACATTGGGAGGTTCTGGAAAGATGAACCGGATCACCAACATGGTGGTTATTTCACCAGATGACGGTCACGCGGGACACGTGACCCTACCGGTGCGCAAACGGTTGAACCATCGCGGGCTGTTGTCGATTGACGTGTCGACGGCATGGTATTTCATCACGATATGCGCGGAAGAACATGCGCCGTGGGTAGGGTCACGCGTCCCGCGTGACCGCGATTTCGCGACGATCGCCGATTCGATATTGTCCGCCGCCCGTTGGTATCATGAACATGGCAAATGGCGTTTGGCGTTGTTTTTGGTGATGCCCGACCATTTGCATTTCATTGCGCAATTCCCGTCCACATGCGGTCACGCGGGACGCGTGACCCTACCGATGGTGTCGATAATCCAACAATTCAAATCATACTTGGTGCGAACCTTTGGCCTCCACTTCCAGCGCGATTTCTTCGACACGCGCCTGCGCGACGACGCGCATTTTGCCGAGGAATACGATTACATCCTCGGCAACCCTGTGCGCAAAGGTCTATGCGCCACGCCGGAAGAATGGCCGTATTCGATTACGTTCAACCGCGCAGACGGTGCCGAAACCGCAACCTTGGTAGGGTCACGCGTCCCGCGTGACCGTGCAGGTAGGGCGGTCGCCCCGCGACCGCCGTCAGCCGAAACAATGTCGGAAGAACGGAATGCAATTTGAGGAATGACAGTCAATGCCCTACGATGATCCCATATTGAGAGAGCTGGGAGGCTACTTCAAGGCCGAGGAGCCCGGGCGGCGCGAACGCGCCGACGCCTGGGCTACCGCCATCGGCCTGCAGAAGGTCGACGGCCTTACGCCGTCGCAGTTCCTCTTCGATACGGCGAAGGATCACATCGAGGGTCGCATCACGCAGAACCAGGCGCGTCGGCGGATTCACGATTATTATGCGGCGCAAGCCGAGGTGGCGCGGCCTGACCCGGACAAGGAGGAGGCGGACAAGGTATCCGAGCGCATCGTGGCCGTTCTCAACGATGGGCTCCGCACGGTCAACATCCGCAAGCGCGAATGGGTGCTGAAGGACGATTCCGTCACCTACGGCGACGCGGCGACGATCAAGCAGTCGCTCATCCGCGAATTCATCGACGAGCGCGAGTTCGACTACGGCGGCAAGACGCCGCGCAAGATCATCCCGCACTTCGCGCGCTTCATCGCCCAGATCTGGCAGGTGCATCCGTTCGGGGAAGGCAACACGCGCACGACGGCGGTTTTCGCCATCAAGTACTTGCGGTCCCTCGGCTTCTCGGTGGACAACGACGCCTTCCGCGACAACGCCTGGTATTTCCGCAACGCGCTCGTCCGGGCCAACTACGCCGACTACGCGCGCGAGGTCAGCCGCGACTGGAGCTACCTGGAGATCTTCTTCCGTAACCTGCTTCTCGGCGAGAAGAACGAAATGAAGAGCCGGTATCTGCTGATCGGCCTTACCGAGGAGGACAAGCAGAAGATCCGCGAACTGACGGAAGAGAAGGGTGGTCAGAAAAAGGCAGTTGGAAAAAGCGGTAAGAAAAGCGGTAAGAAAAAGGTGGTTGGAAAAAGCGGTAAGAAAACCGTCGATCGAGTCTGGGCGCTGTTGCAGGAGCGTCCACAGTCCACGTTTGCGGACATGGTACGAGTCCTAGGCATCACTCGTAGCACGATTCAAAAGCACATCGCCAACCTTAAGGCGGCGGGACGGCTCCGTCGCGTAGGGCCGGACAAGGGCGGGCATTGGGAGGTGATTTGAGGAATGGAAATGGATGAGAAAATCGCTAACGCGTCGGACGTGGCGTTCACGGTGCGGTCGTACGAGGCCGGCATCGCGAACCACGTGACATTGCCGACGCTGTGCAACTACATGCAGGAGGCGGCGGGGATAAATGCCGATAACCTCGGCTGGGGCATACGGACGCTCCAGGACGAGGGACTCACCTGGATGCTCTCGCGCCTTACGATGAACGTTTCGCGTTACGTGCCATGGGGCGAGACCGTCATGGTGCGCACGTGGCCGAGCGGCATGAAGGGACGTCTCATCGCCAAGCGCTGCTTCCAGGGATTTGACGAAAAGGGCGCGGAACTTTTCCGCGCCAGCTCCGAATGGCTGTATGTGGACATGAAGGCGCAAAAGATCGCGAAGCTCCCGGAATCGTTCGCTGATCTCGTGCCGCCGGGAACGTCCGGTTTCGAACTGCCGGACATCGGTGGCAAGTTCGCGCATTTGCCGCAGGTGGATGGAAGCGCCGACATCATCACGCGCCACAGCGACCTCGATTTCAACGACCACGTGAACAACGTGCATTACATCGAGTGGATGTTGGAGAATGTAGCGTGTAAAATGGAGAATGGAAAATGCGGCGGTCGCGGGGCGACCGCCCTACCGGGGGAAATCGATATCGTTTTTCGGCAGGCGGCGAAGGCGGGGGAGGCGCTAGTGTCGGAGTTTTGCTTCGATGGCGAAAAGACGCTCCATGCCATCCGCCGCACATCGGACAACGCCATCCTCGCCACCGCCGCGATGGTGCCGTTGAAGGAGGCGGTCGCATGATGCGGATTCTTCAGGCCATATCCGCGTGGCTCGCGAAGTGGACGCCGCTCTTCATCTCCCTTGTGGCGGTGGGGACGTACTTCGTGCCGGGCGTGGCGGTGCTGGGGCTCGCGTGCATCGTGGGCGGGGTGGTCTCGGCGCACGGCGAGAGCATCGTGAAGTCGGGCGCGCTCATCTTCGTGGGCGTGTTCCTGCACAACTCGCTCGGATACGTGCTGGGCTACCTGTCCGGCGTCGCGGCGCGGTTCACGCAGCCGAAGCGGCGCACGATCTCCATCGAGGTGGGGATGCAGAACGCGGGGCTCGCGACGGTGCTGGCGGGCAAGCACTTCCCGGCGATGCCGGAGGCCGCGGTCGCGTCCGCCGTCTCGTGCGTGTGGCATTCCGTCTCCGGCGCCCTCCTCGCGGGCGTCTTCAACGCGGCGGACGCGCTGGTGGGGCGAAAGGTGTCAGCCGAGAACGATTGACATACCTACCTGAAGGTATGTTATAATACGTGGAAATTTCTTGAGGATGAAAGAATGAAACTAGGAATCAGAGAGTCGATCGACAAGATCAGGACGTTCTCGCGGACGTTCGTGGAAAGGCCGCGCTTCGCGATGGTCATCGCCATCGTCCTGACGATGGCGGGCGTGATGTCGATCACGTGGCTGCCGATCTCGCAGTACCCGCGCCTCACGCCGCCGTCCATCTCCGTGACGTACAACTACCCCGGCGCGAACGCGAAGGAGATCCTCAACACGGTGGCGATGCCGATCGAGGACGAGGTGAACGGCGTGGACGACATGCTGTACATGGTCGGCTCCTGCTCCGACACGGGCACCTACAACCTCAACGTGTCGTTCGAGGTGGAGAGCGACCGCGACATGGACATGGTCAAGGTGCAGAACCGCGTGGCGCAGGCCGAGGCGAAGCTGCCGAGCGAGGTGAAGCAGCTCGGCGGGCGCATCCGCGCGCAGGCCGAGGACATGCTGGGCGTCGTGACGCTCCGCTCGCCGAAGGGGACGCTCTCCCGCCTGCAGATATCCGACTACATCTACGGCAACATCCAGCCGGTCATGCTCCGCATCCCTGGCGTGGGCGAGGCGACGGTGTACGGCCCGCGCCTCTCGATGCGCGTGTGGATGGATCCGGACCGCATGGCGGCGCAGGGGCTCAACTCGGAGGAGGTGATCGCCGCGCTCTCGAAGCAGAACGTGCAGGCGTCCGTCGGCTCCGTGGGCGCGTCGCCCATCCCGTCGCACGGCGCGAAGGTGTTCACCCTCACGGCGAAGGGGCGCCTGATGACGCCGAAGGAGTTCAACGAGATCGTGGTCCGGCGCGACGCGAACGGCGGCCTCGTGAAGCTCAAGGACATCGCCCGCACGGAGGTGGGCGAGGAGAACTACATGTTCACCGGCCAGTTCAACGGCGGAAACGCCGTCTCGATGGCCCTCCAGCAGAAGCCTGGCGCGAACGCCATCGCGACGATGGACCAGATGGAGATGAAGCGGCTCCAGCAGTCGTTCCCGGACGACCTCGAGTGGATCGTGCCGTACGACGCGACGGACTACGTGCGCATGTGCGTGAAGGAGATCGTCATGACGCTCGGCATCACGTTCGGCCTCGTGGTGCTTGTGTGCTACCTCTTCCTGCAGGACTGGCGCGCGACGCTCATCCCGTGCCTCACGATCCCCGTCTCGCTCTGCTCCACATTCATTCTGATGGCGATCCTCGGCTACTCCATCAACATCCTCACGCTGTTCGGGTTGGTGCTCGCAATCGGCGTGGTGGTGGACGACTGCATCGTCGTTGTGGAGCGCGTGCAGTTCCTCATCGAGACGCGCGGCCTCAACGCGAAGGAGGCTGCCATCCAGGCGATGAGCGACGTGACGAGCGCCGTCATCGCGACGACGCTCGTGCTGCTGGGCATCTTCGTGCCGGTGGGCTTCATGAGCGGCATCACGGGCCGCATCTACCAGCAGTTCTCCGTGACGCTCTCGGCGGCGGTGTGCTTCTCCACGGTGTGCGCGCTCACGCTCGCGCCGGCCCTCTGCTCGCTCATTCTGCGCGAGGCGCGCCCCTACAAGCATGGCCCGCTCGCCTGGTTCAACTGGTGCGTGGAGAGGTTCAAGGGCCTGTTCATCATAGCGGCGAAGTGGCTGGCGAGCCGCATCTTCCTCGCGGGAGTCCTGCTCCTGCTCGTGATCCTGCTCACGGTCTCGGCCTTCCTCAAGACGCAGACCGCCTTCCTGCCCGACGAGGACCAGCGCGTGGTGTTCGCGTCGATGGAGATGCCGGAAGGCACGGCGCGCGACCGCAGCCGCGACGCGGCCCTGCGCGCCGTCGAGATGCTGCGGCAGATGCCGGAGGTGTCGAGCGTCCTCTCCATCACCGGCTGGGGCATGATCGGCGGGCGCGGCGAGAACCAGACGACGCTCATCATCGACCTGAAGGGCTGGGACCAGCGTCCGCTTCCCGAGCAGCACGCGCTCGCCCTCATCGGCAAGATACAGGCGATGCTCGCGGCGATCCCGGAGCCGAAGTGGCAGGTGTTCGTGCCGCCGGCCATCCCGGGACTGGGAGTGGCGAACGGAATATCCGTGCACATACAGGACAAGGTCGACTCCGACCCGATGAAGATCGACGAGATCAAGAAGAATCTCCTGATGAAGCTCAACCAGAATCCGCACATCCTCATGGCCTTCGCCGGCTACAACGCCGAGACGCCCCACCTCAAGTTCAACCTCGACCGCGTGAAGACCGAGATGTTCCACGTGCCGGTGGCGACGATCTACGCGACGCTCCAGAACTATCTCGGCTCTCGCTACGTGAACGACGTGAACCTCGGCACGCAGGTGAACCGCGTGACCGTGTGCGCCGAGGCGTCGGCCCGCGCCACGCCCGAGGCCGTCGAGCGGCTCTACGTGCGGTCGGACACCGGGGCGATGGTGCCCGTGGGTTCGCTCGGCACTATCACGCGCGAGCTCGGCCCTCGCACGATCTACACGCGCGACAAGTACGTGACGGCCGGCCTCACCATCCTGCCGATGCCGGGCGTCCCCTCCGGCCTCGTCATGGAAGAGATACGCCAGCTCTTCAAGGAGGAACTGCCCGATGGCTACGGCTACGACTGGGCGGCGCTCTCCTTCCAGGAGGCCCGCAACGAGGGCACGGCCGCGCCGCTCATCCTCCTCGCGGTTCTGTTCGGCTACCTCTTCCTCGTGGCGCAGTACGAGAGCTGGACGATCCCGCTCCCCGTGATGCTCTCCATCTTCGTGGCGGTGTTCGGCGCGCTCCTGGGCCTCAAGTACTGGGGCATCTTCGCCACTGGCAAGCCGTTCGCGCTCTCGATCTACGCGCAGCTCGGACTGGTGCTTCTCGTGGGCCTCGCCTCGAAGAACGCCATCCTGCTCGTGGAGTTCGCGAAGGACAAGCACGAGAACGAGGGCTACTCCATCGTGGACGCGGCCGGCGCCGCGGCGGGCGAGCGCCTGCGCGCGCTCCTGATGACGGCCCTCACCACGCTCCTCGGCACGCTCCCCATGATGATCGCCACCGGCGCCGGCGCGGCGAGCCGCAACCACCTCGGCACCACCGAATTTTTCGGCATGCTCGCGTCCGTGGTCTTCGGCATACTTCTCATCCCCGGCCTCTACGCGCTCTTCCAGACCTGGCGCGAGCGCATCAAGAGGCTCTTCGCATTCTTGTCCACTCGCGGCGCGCCGCCGCCGGGACCTCAAAGCCAGAGGTGAATGATGCGTAACATCCTCCTGTCGTTCGTTGCGCTGGCGGCGTTCGCGGCCGACGCGCGGTTCGTCGATCCTGAGATCGAAAAGTCGTCGGTCGTCCAGGTGAAGAAATCTTCCGTGCCCGGCAAGGCAGACTCCCTCCTGCCGCGCGGCAAGACGTGGAAGCTCGTCTGGCACGACGAGTTCGACGGCACGGAGATCGACAAGACGAAGTGGATGTGCCGCGAAAGCTTCTGGGGACAGGACTTCCCCGCGTTCGCGCACAACTTCGAGGGCGTGGAGATGACCGGCGAGACGGCGAAGCTCCACCTCGTGCGGAAGGGCGACGACTTCAGCTCTCCGCATCTCCAGACAGGCTCGCTGACGTACGACATCCCGAAGGACTCCACCGGCTTCTGGCCGTTCGGCACCTACCGCAAGCCGCTGTTCATGAAGAAGTACGGCTACTTCGAGATCCGCTGCCGCCTGCCGAAGAACAGCGGCTGGCACGCCGCGTTCTGGTTCCAGGCGCCGGGCGTCGGATCGTCGCCCGATCCCGCCGTCGCCGGCGTGGAGACGGACATCATGGAAACCTACCGGCTTGTCTCCGACGGCATCGTCGTGGGCGGCAACGGCTGGAACGGCTACGGGAAGAACTCCTGCTGGTTCGACCACTTCGCGTGGAAGCACGAGGAAACGGCAGACGGCTGGCACAACTACGGCTGCGACTGGACGCCGGAAGGCTACACCTTCTACTGCGACGGCAAGAAGGTTGGCGAGCAGAACTACCCTGTGTCGCACGTCGAGGAGTTCCTCCTCGTCTCCACCGAGCCGGGCGGCTACCGCAAGGCAGGCAACGACGGCGGTCTCTCGTCGGGGCGCAGGACGTGGGGCAAGCCCGACGAACGCCTCTTCGACGCCAAGCTGCCCGACTTCTTCGAAGTGGACTACGTGCGCGTCTACGACGCTGTTCCCGAGCCGGAGCCGCAACTGGAGCGCCCTGCGGAATCTGCGCTCCGCGCATGGGTCGACGCCGCATGGGCGCGCGTGATGAAGGAGTTTTACAGTCCGAAGACCGGCGGCATCTACATATGCGCTCCGAAGGACGTGCAGCCCGCGCGCGACTTTCCTGGCGGACTTCTCAAGCCAGAGTTTGGTTATGGTAAAGGACTTGAGGATTGCGCTATCAATGGCGGAGTGGCGCTCTCTGGCCTCGTGGACGCATACGCCGTGACGAAAGACCAGGCATACGCCGCCGACGCGGCGAAGATCGCGAAGGGGCTTCTTAACCTCGTCAACGCGCACCCGTACAAGGGGTTCGTGGCGCGCGGCCTGTGCGTGGAGGACGGCACGTCAATCTGCCGCCTCACCTCGCGCGACCAGGTGACGCACTGGGTGCACGGACTGTGGCGCTACTGGCGGTCGGGTCTCGTGCCCGAAGAACTCAAGGCGCCGATCCGCGCGGCGTTCGCCGACGTGGCGGGCCTGATGGAGCGCAACGTGACGGAGGCAAACGGCTGGAACTTCCTGCAGGCAGACGGCACGCCGGATCCGCGCGGCATCTGCAAGATGCGCGAGACGATGCCGCACGAGGCGGCGCGACTCGCCATGATCTATGCGGCGGCTGGCGAGGTCACGGGCGACGCGAAATGGACGAAGCTCTACAAGGAGCTGCGCGAGGAGGCGCTTGACGGTTCCTGTCGGCTGGCGAACCTCGCGGAGAAGGACATCTCGCGCTGGATGCCGAGTTATACGCTATTGCAGATGAACTCGTCGCTCGAGGTTTTGCTCGGCATCGAGAAGAGCGTGAAGTTCCGCGCGAAGATCATCAGCGCGATGGTCACGTGCGCGCGCATCGCGCGCGAACGCGCCAAGTCCATCCGCGGGAACGATTCGCGTTGGCTCTGCGGATGCGCCGAAGTGCATCTGGCCCAGCAGATGGTGCCGCACGACGCGTTCGCGTGGAGCGGTTTCCAGCAGGCTATCCTCGCGAACGCGATTGTCCACAAGCCGGCAGACAAGGTCGGCGCCTGCCGCGCCGTCCACCTCTTCGCTGCATACTGGCGTGCGCGTTTCGGCGGTGATCTGTAATTGATAGTTGAGGACGAAGACAATGAATAAGAGCATCTCCGTGCTTTTGTCGTTTGCCTTGCTTGCGCATTGCGCTGGGGCTGAACGCGCGGCCGTCGTGTACAGCGACTGGTCGAAGAGTTCGTTCGCGAGCGAGTACGACAAGCACTTGAAGGCGCTCGGATGGTCATTCGACAAGTTCCAGAACACGCGCCTGCCCGAACTTACGGAAAGGCTCGGCGACTACCAGTTCGTCATTGCGGCGTCGGTCGCAAACTACACCCAGACGGTGAAGATGGCTCCCTTCGCGGCGGCATGGCGGAAGTGGCTCGAAAGCGGCGGCACGCTCATCGTCACGGACGCAAACTACGGTTCCGTGCTGGGGGCTTGGGTGGGGGCGTTCGGCCCAGAGTTTGCGTCCAGCTGCGCATTGTGCTCCGCGCACACGAAACCTTCCGACGAGACGCGCGTGTTGACCCTCTATCCTGATCCGCTCGCCGACTGTCCGAATCCGCTCGGGCGCCTCATCCGCGAAAACTACCACCAGTGGACGCATCTGACGAAACTCGATGCGGCATGGCACAAGCCTGTAACGTGCGTGGACGGCGCGCCGATCTTCGCCTACCGCAAATGGGGAAAGGGCCTAGTGGTGCTGACGAGCGCGGCATCGCTGAAGAACAGTCCGATTGCGCGGGCGCTTCTCGAGAACGTTGCTGCGCACCGCCGTTTGCAAGAGAAGGGCGCGGAGATCGTTTCGTTCGAGCCGGATATTGACGCCGGCAGTCCGGGCAAGCGCCTCGTGCGCGTCCGCATGAAGGTGGAGCCGGGTCGCATGCGCGAGCTTTCCGCAAAGCTGGAAGTGCGGAACACTTCGTGGAATGGTAAAGCGGCAACGGCGACGGAAACGGAATCCGCCAAAGTGCCGGCAAGTGGCGAGGTGACACTGGAGGTGGCGTGCGCGATCATGCGCAGCGGAAAAGTGGAGTCGAAGCTGGAATTGCAGGCGGATGGATTGCCGATCCTCTCCTGCAGATGGGAGGTGACGACGCCGCACGCGGTCGGGATCCGCCTGAAGCGCAAGCATTTGTATCCGGGCGACGCGCTCACGGCGCACATGGTGTTTGCAGGATGCGGCCGCGCGGGAGCGCGGCCCTCCCCTGAAGGGGCGGCGTGGCAGATTGACGATGGTGCTTGGCATATGTGCGAGGCAAAGGACGGAGACTGGATGATTCCTGTGGATGGACTTGCCAACGGCGAACACGTTTTTCGTGTGAAGCTCTGTTACAAGCATGGATTCTTGGAATCACTTGGCTCTGCAGAACGCAGTCTGCTCGACTGGGGCGAGGGCGAGGAAGTGCAATTCTTCACGCACCACGAGCCGAAGTACCGGATGCGTGACGACCATGTGCTGCTGGAGAACGGCAAGCCGTTCTTCCCGCTTGGGTTCTACGAGGTGTCATGGACGATTCCGGCGGCGGAACGTCTCGCCATGGTACGGGACGTGGCGAAGTGGGGATACAATACGGTCCATGTGGGCATGCGTGGAGACGAGTACGACGGTGACGGGTACGGCGCGTTCCTCGACGCATGCGCGAAGCTTGGGATTCGCGTAATCACAGAGTTCGACGTGGGCAGGGCCGAGTCGGTGATCCGCAAGTACCGGGGCAAGGTGGCCGTGATGGGGTGGAATCCCGGCGACGAGCCGGCGCCGAAGGGGATTAAGCCGCAGGAGATGTTCCGACGCTACGATACCTTTAAGCAGATCGACCCCGACCATATCGCCTACACGGTGATCTGCGTGCCGAGCCAGTACGCCAACTATGCTGCGGGTACGGACGTGCTCGCGCCCGACCCCTATCCTGTGCCGCGCCGTCCCGTCGACGACGTCTATCGCCGGTTCAAGGAGGCGAAGGCGGCGGCGAACCGCGTGGATACGGCGCTCTGGGCAGTAGGGCAAGCGTTCGGCGGGCAGAAGTACGACAAGAAAGGGTCATGGCCGCGTTGGCCAGACGCGCGCGAGTTCCGTGCGATGAGCTATCTCTCGCTGATGGCCGGTGCGAAGGGTATCATCTACTACGTGTTCTCGGACGGTTCCTTCGACATCCGCCAGGCTCCTGGCCTGCTGGAGGCGGTGCAGACATTTCCCGCCGAGATGCGCGGAATTGTTCCGTTTGTGCTGGACGGAAAGGACGAACTGCTGGCGGAGGACGCCGACGGCGTCTATGCGATGGCCTGGACGCTCGGTGCGGAGCGTCGGCTCGTGGTGGTCAACGCGCGGAACAAGGAGACGACGGTAACGCTTCCGTTTGCCGGCACTCGTGTGATGCACGGTGAGCCGAGAGAGATGAAGCAGCTGTCCGACGGGAAGTTGTCTTTCACATTGCAGCCCCTTGAACGCGTCGTTCTCGCGCCATGAGCGTGAAACATGGAGTAGCAAACATGCGGATGAAGATCTTTACATAGTCATGCCGTCCTACCGCCGCGCCTGCGCGAACGACGACGCAGTTCCTCAGACATGGTGGCGGCATCTGTGACGGTTGAACTTCAGGAGAAAGCGATGAGAGCAAGATCGATTCTGTTTTGCGTGGCGGCCGGCCTCGTCTCGGTTGCGCCCCTCCACGGCGCCGTGACCGTGGACTTCACGCGAGATGCCGGTGCGATGAAGCCCCTGCACGGCGTCAACAACTCCCCGAACAGGCTGAGGGGCGCGTTGCCTGAATTCGCCGCCGCAGGGATTCCCTACGCGCGCCTGCACGACACGTGCGGTCCGTTCGGCGGGGCGCATTACGTGGACGTGCCCAACGTGTTCCCGGATTTCGACGCGGATGAGAACGACCCGAAGTCGTACGACTTCGCGTTCACGGACGCATACCTCAAGCCCATCGTCGCCTCGGGCTGCAAGCCGTTCTACCGTCTCGGCGTGACCATCGAGAACTCTGCCGGACTCAAGGCATACAACGTCTATCCGCCGAAGGATTTCGGTAAGTGGGCGAGAATCTGCGAACACATCATACGCCACTACAACGAGGGCTGGGCGAAAGGCTTCCGCTGGGGGATCGAGTACTGGGAGATATGGAACGAGCCGGAGAGCAACACGATGTGGCGCGGCAGCACGCGCGAGGCCTTCTTTGAGTTCTACCGTACGGCGGCCCTCCACCTCAAGGCGAAGTTCCCCGGCATCAAGGTGGGCGGCTACGGATCGACCGGCTTCCTGTACGCCGACCACGAGGGCATCGCGGAATGGACGCCGGAGCGCGAGAAGATGACGAAGCGGTGGCTCGACTGGTTCGAAGCGTTCTGCGATTACGTCTCCGCGCCCGAAACGCATGCGCCCGTCGATTTCTTCTCGTGGCATCTCTACCTGCGCGAAGGTTCAGGTACCGGTCCGGAGCTGATCGCGCGCCACGCGGAATTGGCGCGAAGGGCGCTTGACGCGCACGGCATGGCAAAGGCGGAAAGCATTCTTGACGAGTGGAACTGGCGTCCTCGGCACTTCTGGGACGAAATGAAGGGGAACGTGGGCGCCGCCTGCGTGGCCGCCTCGTTCTGCGTGATGCAGCGCGCGCCGGTGGACAAGGCGATGTACTACGACGCCTATCCGCAGCGCAGGTATTGCGGGCTGTTCTACTGGCCGAGCGAACGCACCACGCCGTGCTATGAGGCCTTCGTGGCGTACAACAGGCTTTTCGTGCTGGGACGGTGCGTGGAGACGAAGTCGGACGAGGCCGGCGTGCATGTGTGCGCCGCCACGGATGGTGCGAAACGGGTGCTGCTGCTCGTGAACAACACCGCCGAGCGCAAGATCGTGCGTCCTTCCATCACGCTGCCCAAGGGCGTGGGCGGCACGTTCGCGGGCCGGATCGTGCATGAGACGAGTCCCGTGCCATCTCCGATAGATCCCTTTGTCTCTGGAGATCCTGTGGTCATGCCGCCGTATTCGTTCGTCATCGCCGATAACTGAGAGCGCCAAAGCGCTGACCGCTATGAAAACGGGCTCATAGTTCTTGGCGGCGTACGGAGGGTTTGGTAGACTGTTCGCCATGAAACATTCGATACTCTTTGCGCTGATGGCGACGGTCGCCTTCGGTGGGACGGTGAAGGTGCCACTCAAGACGGGATGGCGCTTCATGAAGGCCGACGATCCGGCGGCCGGCACGAATCTCACAATGCAGGCGATGAGCGCCATCCTCGACCGCGCGCTGCGCGGCGACACGGCGGACGCTCCCGATTTCGCGTGGGCCAAGCCTGCGTTCGACGACTCCGCATGGCGCACGGTGCGCGTTCCGCACGACTGGGGCGTGGAGCAGCCGTTCGACTCCGACCGCCCCTACGGCGACGCCTTCCTGGATGTGACCGGGGTGGGATGGTACAGGTTGAAGGTGAAAGTCGAAGGACGAAAGGTGAAAGTCGTCGGGGCGGATGTCGGTTGTCGGCCGTCGAATGTCGTCGAAGCCACAATACCGCATAACGGCAGGGTGTTTTTCGAGTGCGACGGCGCGATGAGCTATGCGATGCTGTATTGCGACGGGAAGTTCCTCGGCGGGTGGCCGTACGGATACACGCGCTGGCGGATCGACCTGACTGACGAGATTTTGGGAACGGGGAATGGGGAACGGGGAACGGGTGAGCATGTGATTGCGATCCGGTGCCACAACGTGCCGCACTCGTCGCGCTGGTACACGGGCGGCGGACTGTACCGCGAATGCCGCCTGCTCGTGTGCCCGGAGGACTACGTGGTGCCGGGGAGCGTCCATATCACCACCCCGGAGGTGACGGCGGCGTGCGCGAAGGTGCGCGTGCGGTACGAGATGTCGAAGGGCGGACGCAAAGAGCGCACGTTCGAGGTGGCCAAGCCGCGCCTTTGGGACATCGACGACCCGTACCTCTACTCCGTGGACGTGGAGGGCGACACGTACCGCTACGGCATACGCACGATAGCGTTCCATTCAGACGAGCGCCGCTTCCAGCTGAACGGGCGCACGGTGCCTCTGCAGGGCGTGTGCATGCACCACGACTTCGGCGTGTTGGGCGCGGCGTGGAACCGCGAGGCGCAGCGCCGCCGACTGCTGCTCTTCAAGGAGGCGGGCGTAAACGCGATCCGCTCCTCGCACAATCCGCCCGACGAGGGGCTGCTGGAGCTGTGCGACGAGCTAGGCCTGCTCATGAAGGACGAGGTGTTCGACGAGTGGCGCAAGACCGGCAACGCGGGCAAGCGCCAGAACGGCTACACTAATCTCTTCGACGTCTGGCACGAGCGCGATGTGCGCGCGTGGGTACGCAACGACCGCAACCATCCGTGCGTCATAATGTACTCGATCGGCAACGAGATATGCGAGGGCTTCGCCAAGATCGCGCCGCTCGAGGAATTCATCAGCCTCTCGCGCCGCCTATCGAACATGGTGACCGATGAGGATCCTACGCGCCCGGTGACGGCGGCGAACAACAACAACGCCAACTTCACGAACGACTACCCGACGACGCTGTCCCTGATGGGCTGCAACTATTCTGCGTGGCAGTACGGGCGGCTTCACGAGAAGTATCCAGACGTGCCGTTCTTCGGCACGGAGACGACGTGCATGAGCATCTCGCGCGGCGAATACCACTTCCCGGTCGTGATGGACTGGAACAAGATGTCCCGCGCCGACTTCCACAACTCGTCCTACTGCTGGGAGGCGGCTGGATTCTCGAAGGTGGA
>CACXPT010000125.1 GCA_902769585.1 uncultured bacterium | reverse complement strand
TAACACCTTAAAAATTATGGCGGCGAAATGCGTCTCACCCGTACCGCCATTGGGCGAAAAGCATCTTTTTGAAAATCAAACTGTCAAACTCGGGTTATAGCACAATTCGGGCCGTCCGTGGGCATTACCTTTATTACTCCCACTGACTCCATTGTGCTCTTCAACCCGATGCTGATCATCCGCGAATCGACATAGGCGCCAAGGCAGGGCGCGGAAATCAACATCATGGCGACTCTTTACGGGGCGAGGCGGATGAGACCGCCGACGAAATCGAAATGATTGTCGTAGGATATGACGCGAGCACCTGATTCAAGAGCCGTGGCGGCAATCCAGATGTCATTTTCCGGGATTGGCGTTCCATTTTTCATGAGCGTCGCCTTGACGTAAGCCCAGCGTTCGGCTATGGATTGCGTGACAGGCTGGAAGGTGATGCCGGCCTCCCGAAGGAATTCGTTGAGCAAAGATTCGTTCTCCGCAAATCGACTGCCGCGCAAAAAGCCGTACATCAGTTCTGCGTAGGTGGCGGCTGGCACTAGGATTTCGTCGCACTCATCCAAGAGTGCCTGGAGCTGCTGGTTGCCTTTACGCAGATTACTGTAGGCGTTTGTGTCAATGCAGACCTTCATTGCCAATCCTCCGGATTTATTTGTTCGCAGTCTGCGACAGCGTGTTCAAATTCGTCATATTCCTTTTGCGTCCAGCCGCCACAGTATCTGGAGAGGTTACGCCGTTTTCGTGGCGCCTTTTGGGGCAGGACACCAGAGACAAGAACCTGCACAACGGTATTGTTGATGCTGGTGTTTGATGTTTCAGCCAAAATCTTCAGCTGTCCAACTACGTTGTCGGGTATGTTTCTGATTGTCATTGTCTTCATGTTCTGCCTCCATTCCATGATTGCGTTTTGATGTCAAAACATGAAAGCATTGTATCATATCGTACTTGCGAAAGCAATAGAGGGTAAGAAATTTCTTCATCGCTGGAAATTGTAGTATAATCAGCGACGACAAAAAAAGAATAGGCTCTGTTTTAGAACCTTGTTGATTTAGGGTTGATTTGAAGGTCTATTGAATTTCTTGCCATTGTTTCATTCATAAACCAAATTTAATTCTCATAAAAGACGGCTCCATGTTTGATTTAATGGTGGTTATTACACGTAATCTGAAAACCCCCAATGTTCTAAAACAGAGCCAAAGAACAATACAGGAGCTATATTTTCAGGAGCTGTTTTCTGATGGCTATGGCGACGGCCTCGGTGCGACTCTGCGCGCCGAGTTTGCGGCGGATGGCGTCAATGTGCTGGTTCACCGCGTATGCGGAAATTCCAGCGACTACACTGGTGCCAATGTTGCACCTACGAACTACGATTAGACCAGCAGGCCAAACACTCTCATTTCGCCTTTGGCCCGGCCTTGTTGACGATTGCCTTCAGGCGGCAGCCGGGCGTGACGAGGCGTCCCGCCCGGACATCGGCCTCGGTGAAACGGTGGTGGAGGATTTCGCGCGCCTTCGTGCGCTCACGGTCGTGGACCACATGGATGAAACCGTCCGGGCCCTCGGCGGCGTCGGGATACGACACGTGGTTGCGCTCGTCCAGTACGAGGCCGCCGAGCCACGTCGCGCCGTCGTCGTCCGAGACGAACGCCGTGATCCGCGAACGCCCGATGCGCTTGTCCGTCGGCCCGTTCTTGACGAGCAACATCGCGCCGCTCTTCAGCCGACCGATGTAGAAGCGGGAGTTCGGGTTCTGGATGGCTGACGGCTTCACCTCCGTCCAGGTCTTGCCGCCGTCCGTGGAGACCGTCTCGCCGATGCCGTACTTCGTGCGGACAAGCATCCACAGGGAGCCGTCCTTGCGCTCGACCACCATGTTCTCCGTGCAGTCGCGATCATTCGGCGGAATCTGCGCGCGACCGAGGAATGTGACTGTCCGGCCTTTGTTCTTTGACGCGAACACGTTCGCCGCATGGTATTCGGGCATGTCGAAGACGAATTCCGGCGGGATGGGCTTCGATGCGCCGAGGCGTCCACCCCACGGCTTGCCGTTCATGAACTCGCTCGGCAACAGCCATGTGCCGTCGTGTGTCACGATGGGCTTGTTCTTCATATACCCATGGCAAAGCCGCCGCGCGGGCGTCCATGCCGTGTTCGCATCCTCCGGGTCAACGGGCTGCATCGCCCACACGCCCGCGCGTCCGTCCCACATGCCGTAGAGCTGCGCGTAGAAGAGCCACACCTTGCCGTCGGGATCAGTCCACAGGCCGGGATCGAGGATGCGCAGCGGCCCCGGCGGGTCGATCGCGAAGAGCGGCGGCGTCCACGTGTCGCCGCCGTCGCCGCTGGACACGACCACCATGCCGTTCTCGTCGCCCTCCGTCGTGTCCCCCGTGTGCCACGCCACCCACAGCCGCCCCTTCGGCGAGACGGTCAGCGATGGGGCGGACTGAAACCCGCGCCTCTCGTCCCTCAGTCGCTCCGGCACGGGCCTCAGCACGGGAAACGGCTTCATCGCGTCAACCTCGACAGTTTTCTCCGGCCCTGCGAATATCGCCGTCGCTGCCAATCCTATGACAATGCCGACCAGAAATCTACGACACATGATTATACTGCTCATTTTGGTTACTCCTTCCGTTCCTGATGCGGCATATAGTCTATCAAACGCCCGCTTGAGATAAAATAGCCAATCGTACACAGGAATATCGGCATTGCCAAACTTTCGCAACGAAGTTTTAGCAATGCGCATGCCATTTCCCCTAAATTGCAAAATGCAGATTAGGGGAAATTTTCCGTAGGAGGAAAACTGAAGGTTCCTGCTTGTCCGCACATATCTCGTGTGCTATAATGTTGACCCGATCAGGTCAGGTCAGAACAAGGAGAAAACATGGTAGTTGACATGCCTATACCTACAATGATACATTCAATTTCGGAGGCAAAGGCACATTTTTCAGCCATTGTCGACGAAGCCAGCGGCGGCAAGACATTTGTCATTTGCCGCGCAGGGCGCCCCCTGGTAGTCGTATCGCAATATGTCCACCGCAAACCCAAGCGCCGACCTGATTCACTTAAGGGCAAAATATGGATATCCGACGATTTTGACGCCATGCCGGACGGTTTCGAGGAGGCTTTCGGATGAGGTATCTTCTTGACACCCATGTCGTTCTCTGGTGGTACTTCGATTCTTCTCGGTTGCGCAAGGAGCATCTGAAACTAATCGCTGCGGATGAAAATGACCTGTACGTTAGCGCGGCGGCAATTTGGGAAATAGAGGTCAAGCGAAGGAACGGAAAGATCAAGTGCCCGATCGACATGATGGAACGAATCAAGGCCGACGGATTCATCCTTCTGCCAATTACCGCAGAACACCTGGTCCCCCTACGAACCATCCCCCAAATCCATAACGACCCTTTTGACCGTATCATGGTCAGCCAGTCGATGGTTGAGAAGATTCCCCTGATCTCGTATGACGAAAAGGTTAACGCCTACTTCATTTGCGGGACTGGTTGCAAGACATGACGACGACGGCCGCTTCAACCTGTTCACTGCCGCCGACTTCCGCGAATTCCGCGCCAACCTCCTCAAGAAGCGTTTTACGCCGCAATCAATTCCCAACGAGGTACGCGGCGTTCTGGCCCGGTTGGCCGACCTTATCCAGACAGCAAATCCGTCTTTCATCGAGATCACGGAGGCGCGAGTATTGTCCTCCTTCGCCTTCCATGCGTTGGCATCCGGTCGGCGGACTCCAACCCAAAAGACGGAAACGCGCCTGATGGACGAGGCCGTCAAGTGGCTTGAGGCGCACTACGCCGAGAAGGTCACGCTCGCCCAGCTCGTCGCCTACATGGGTTACAGCCGTTCCCGGTTCTTCAACCTCTTCCGGGAACACACGGGACTTTCCCCGCTCGACTGGCTCAACCGCCACCGCATTCGCCGTGCACAGGAACTGCTTGTCACAAGCGACATCCCCGTCGCGGAGGTGGCTCGACAGGTCGGCTTCAGAGATCTACCCTTCTTCTTCCGCCTATTTCGCAGACATGTCGGCTGCTCTCCGGCCGCTGCGCGTATTCTTCGGCGATAGTCACCTACTTTGCTATGGCTTCCCTCGCAATTTGACAGTGTCACCGGCGGTCTTCGCGCTCAGGCTCTTCCTCCAGGACGACCGCGGCCGAGCGCCCGCTGACGTCGTGCGCAAGGACCATCGCGCGGCGCGGACTCGCGGTGTCGCCAGTGATCCACGGGCGCGCCTCGTTCAGCAGGTAGGCGGACGAGCCGAGGTTCGAGAGCTCGTCAAGCGGATGTGCAGCAGGCATCTGCGGCGGCAGCACGCGCCGCCGCAGGGCCAGCGCCACCTTCAGGAGCGACGCGGCCGACGCGGCGTGCAGGCAGTGCCCGATGTTGCCTTTCACCGATCCGATTCCAACGAGCGGTCCGCCAGGCCTGTGGTCGCCCCACAGGCGCAGGACCGCCGCCGCCTCTGCAGCGTCCGCCTCCGGCACACCGCTGCCATCAGCCTCCACGAGGCCGATGTCCTGCATCTGCGTACCTGCACGCTGCGCCGCAGCAGCCATCAAGTCCACTAGCGGCGCGGCACCGCACGCGACCCCGCGCACGAGCGCGTATATCCGGTCATGTGCGTTGAGGGCGTCCTGCCGACGCTTCAACACCACGAACGCCCCTCCCTCCCCTGGAATCGTTCCGCAGGCGTCGCGGTCGAACGGCGTGAGCTCGGACTCCGCAGAGAAAAGCATCTCGCCAGATAGTCCCTCAAGGCTAGCGCGGCTCAAGGGCGGCGTGATCGCACCCATGAGCGCCACGTCCGCGCGTCCGCTGCGCAGGTCGTCCATCGCCGCACGCAGTGCAGATATCCCCGAGAGCGATCCGCCGTCCAGCGCGGTGGCGCCGCCGGAGAACGAACATTCCCCAGCTATCCAAGCGGCGATGCGATGTCCTGATCCGGAGAGGAAGCTCGCCGCATCCGGCGCGGGAAGCGACTCCACCAGGCTGGCGCGCACGGCGTCGAGCGCCTCACCGGGAGCGTTGTGGAAGAACCGCTGGATTATCTCCATCGTCTGGTCTATGAAGAACGTGTGCTCAAGCCAGTTGACCGTGGAGGCGTTGAACGGCGGGGCGTACCCCAGGCGCACCGTGCCGCGAGCAGGCTCCGGTGCGTGAGGGCGCATCCCAGCGTCGGAGAGCGCGTCGAACGCCATCTGGACGGCGAAGTACAGGTCCTGGTTCTCGCCGGCATTGATCTGGCGCGGGAACGTAAGCTCCCTCGGCACGCACGAGTAGAGCCGGCCCAGCAGTCCGCCGTGCGTGGGATATGGACGGTCGAAGATGTTACGCTGGCCCGCGGTGAGCGCAGTATCGTCGCCGAGTGGCAGGATGCCGCTCTGCCTGTGCATGATGAGCCGCCAGAACGCGCTCGGGTTAGGGGCGCTGGCGAAACGGCATGACACGCCAACTATGGCTATAGGTGCTATCTCCACGGCTTTAGTATAGCAAAAATCACTTCAGTCCGCGAAGTGCCTCCGCAAGCGCCTCGTTGAATGCTGCGGAAAAGGCCGCAGAGTAGTCGCCGGCGGACGCGTCAGCCTCGCCAGCGCCGTCTCCAGACAGCGCCACCGCGCGCGGGCCGCGCCCGGTCTTCAGCACGTCCACGCTCACCGCGGCGCGTGCCTTGCGCTCACCGGGCTTGCGGCAGTCGAGAGAAAGATCCGTCACCAGCACCTCCACAGCGGCATCGGCATTCGCCACGCTAGACGGCGATACGACATGGCCGAACCGCCCGTCCTTCGCGAGCTGCGCCCTAACAGGCGCTCGCAGAAGCGCCGCCGGGGCAGACGCGAACTCGTTGTATGCGTCGAACGCAACCGAACCGTCGGAACGGCGCACCACGAACGGAGACCTGTCAAATGGCGCGCTCACGGCAATCGTGCCGACCCGCGTAGCCACGAATGCAGAACCGCTGCCCTCGGCAGCCGTTTTCGTCCCGGCGCCGGATTCGCGTGGCTCGACCGTCCAGGACTTCGGCGTCGGCTTGCCGGACGTGAAGCAGCCCGCGCACAGCGCAAGCGAGACAGCGAGAGGCACAAGCCTCATCGTCCGACCCCCAGTCTTTCCGCGCAGCGCTCAGGCAGGCCTGCGGCGCGGCAACGCTCCTGCGCTGCGGCCACGTTGTACTCGAGCCGACGGAACCTGATCTGGCGCGCGTCCATGTCGTAGATGACGTATGACGCGCGCGGATCGCCGTCGCGCGGCTGGCCGACAGACCCGACGTTGATGAACAGCTTCTGCCCAAGCTCTATCGTGAAGTCGCACGGCTCGTAGTGGATCACTCCGCCGGCCGAAAAGGAGTAGATGATCGGCACATGCGTGTGACCGTGGAAGCAGAGCGGCGTGCGCTGGTAGTTGAAGTTGGCCTTAGCCTGCTGATTGTCGAACACGTACCCCCAGCGATCCGGCATGTCGAGGGTCGAGTGGACAAGCATGAATCCCATGATCGGCTTCTGGAGCGGAAGGTCGTGAAGCCACTGCAATTCCTCAGCCGAAAGCTGGCTGCGCGTCCACTCCACCACCTGCGCCGCCGCCGGATGGAAGTCGGCCAGAGACGTATCCAGGTAGGACACGTAGTGGTCGTGGTTGCCGCGCACGACAGGACAGTTCAGCTCGCGGACGACGCGGATGCATTCCGCCGGCGCCGCGTTGTACCCCACCACGTCTCCCACCGAGACGAAGTTAGTTACGCCCTGTGAACGCGCGTCCTCCAGGACGACGTTCAGCGCGTCGATGTTCGCATGGATGTCACCAAGTATGGCATATACCCGTCCCATCGGCACCTCTTCCTACGTCCTCAGCGTTTCAGCACGACCGCAGCCGCCAGCTGTAGATCCTCCACCGTCGTGATTTTCAGGTTCGGCACGTTCGTCTCGTAGATCTTCACGGGCTCGCCGAGAAGCTCCACCGCAGAAGCGTCGTCCGTAACCTCCACCTTGGCCTTCTCAGCCTCCGCATAAGCGCGGCGGATGAGCTGCGCATTGAACGCCTGAGGCGTCTGCACGGCCCAAAGCTTCGAGCGATCCTCCGTACGCGTCACGGTCGTGCCCTTCTCCACGAGCTTCACCGTGTCCCAGATGTGGCAGCCCACCGCCGCAGCGCCGCAACGCTTCGCAAGCTTAACCGTCTCGGAGATGGTCGCCGGCGTCACGCACGGGCGCGCGCCGTCGTGCACCACGACGATGCGCGTGTCGCTGTCTACCTCCTTGAGGCCGTTCATCACGGAATTCTGGCGCTTCTGCCCGCCAGCCACCACGGCACGGACCTTTGAAATTCCGAACATCCGCACGACGGCCTTCGCCCCGGGAATCTGGTCCTTGCGCACCACCAGGACTATCTGGTCGACGTCCGTGCAGCCTTCGAACGCGAGCAGGCTCCACGCCAATACCGGCTTAGGCCCCAGGTTCAAAAAGGCCTTGTCGGTTCCTGCCCCCATCCGGTCACTCTTGCCCGCCGCAACTATGATAGCCGTTACCATTTTCTGTCTGCTCGCTTTCTGTATAGATGTGCATAGATATGAATGGAATTGGCGTCAAGTATAGCAAAAGACTGGCGGAGTGTCCAACAGTTCTGCGAAGTTTTCAATCACGCGCGCCAATGCCCGCTGCCAGGTCGCATATCTCGTCCACGGCAGGGTCGTCCGTCAGCTCGTGCAGGAACGTGCGGCGGAACGCCAGATGGCCGCGCTCTGCGCAGAGTCGGCGGCTCGTGCCGTAGCGGAGGCCGCACACCATCCACCCCACCTGGATCAGCACGAAGTCGGCAAGCGTCTTGATGTTCTGGTAGTCCACTGGACGGCTCGCGCGGATCGCATCCAGCACAGCCGGACTGGGCCGCGCCGTCGTGGGCAGGTTCCAGAACGCCTTGCAGTTCGTCCGCCAGTCGGTCGTGGCAATCTGATGCTCCAACACGCGGAAAATGTCCAGCTTGTCCGCATCGCGCACGGTGTGCACCGCCGCCTCTGTGAGCGGGTCGAGGTTGTCAGGCACGTCGCGGCGGTTGTGAACGAGCACCGCTGTCAATATCGCTTCGCGCTGCGGGTCGCCGTCCAGCCACCCCTTCTCCACCACGATGTCATGGGAGAATACGGCGTGATCAACCGAATCCGCGTCGCGGAACGTGTTGTAGCGCAGGAGCTGCTCGTAGCGGCCCGTGTCGTGCAGGAGCGCCGCCGCCTCGCACGCGCGCATCGTCTCGGCGTCAAACCCCTCGCCCTTCGCGATCAGCTTTGCGTTGTCCACGACATGCGCCGTGTGGACACGCTTGAGCTCCATCATCGGCGGAAGAGCGAGAGACGAATGCGCACGATACGCATCAACGTACGCATCGTACTTCGACGTCAGATCCGCGAGGAATCCAGCGTCCATCGGCTATTTCTTGCCGCCAAACTGCGTCTTGTCGAAATTGAAGAACACAAACACCGGCAGGAACCCAGTCTCGTTCACGCAGATGAGTCCGATCTGGAGCGCCGAGGAATGCGCACGGTTGAAGAGCGCCGTCTGCACGCCGTTGCGCAATGTCTTCACGCGCGAATATCCGAACGACACCTGCGCGCCGGCCGCGACGTCCTCGGCCTTGTTCGAGCACAGCGACACCTGCGCGCCGCTCACGTTCCGGCTCTTCGTGAACAGGCCCAGCTCGCAGCCGCGGATGTCCTTGTCGCCGCGTTCCTCGAACCAGGTCCACCAGCACTCGGCCGAGGCCGAAAGGCCAATTAGTGCTGCACACAACGTAATCATCATCTTTTTCATATTAGCATTCCTTTCTTATGGGATTGAACAAAAGGGTTGAAATCACGCGGACAAGTTGCCGATCACGGCCTTGATGCGGCGGACGCCTGCGGAAGAGGACTGCTCCTTAGTGATCTTGAAGCTGCCGAGCTCGCTCGTGTTCTCCACGTGCGGACCGCAGCAGATTTCCTTGGAGACGTCGCCGATCGTGTAGAGAGTCACCTGATCGCCGTATTTCGAGCCGAAGAGCGCCATCGCACCTTCGTTCTTCGCCTCCTCCACGGTCGTTGTCTTCTTCGAGACGGCGATGCCTTCCTGTATCCACTGGTTGACGAGGTCCTCCACCTGCTTGATCTGCTCGTCCGTCATCTTCTCGGGCCACGTGAAGTCGAAGCGCAGGCGCTCCGGCGTAATGTTGGACCCCTTCTGGTTGGCGGTCGGCCCAAGCACCCTGTGGAGCGCGGCGTGCAGGAGGTGCGTCGCGGTGTGCATGCGCGTCACCACGACCGAATTGTCCTGCAGGCCCGCCTTGAACGAGCCGGCGGATGTCGTGCGGCTCAGTTCCTGGTGCTTCTTGTTTGCCTCATCGAAACCGGCCACGTCCACTTCCAGCCCCTGCTCCTTGGCGAGCTCGAGCGTCATCTCCAGCGGGTAGCCGAACGTATCGTAGAGCTTGAACGCCGTCTTGCCGCTGATCTGCGTCTGGTTGTGCAACTTCAGCTGCTCGGCCACCTTCGCGAACATCGCCGCACCCTTGTCGAGCGTCTGGTTGAAGCGGTTCTCTTCGGCCTCGAGGTCGTTCTTGCACGTCTCGAGGTTCACCGCCAGCTCGGGGTAGACGTGCTTGTACTTCTCGCAGATGACCTCCGCGAGCTTAACCGTGAATCCTGGCGCGATGCCGAGGAAGCGGCTATAGCGCACCGCCCGGCGGATGAGGCGCCGAAGCACGTAGTTCGCGCCAATGTTGCCCGGCTTCACGCCACCCTTCGGGTCGCAGAGGATGAAGGTCGCCGTGCGCATGTGGTCAGCCACGATCCTTCTTGCGCGAAGCGTCAGCTCCGCATCCTCCGTTCCCCGTTCCCCGTTCCCCGTTCCCTGCCAGCTCAGTTCGTCGATCTTCGCCATTATGGGCGCAAAAATCTCCGTGTCGAACACGGTCGCCGCGCCCGAGAGCATGCACACCGTGCGCTCCACGCCCATGCCGGTGTCGACGTTGTGGCGGCCGAGCGGCTCGAACTTGCCTTCCGCGTTCTTGTTGTACTGCATG
>CACXPT010000124.1 GCA_902769585.1 uncultured bacterium | reverse complement strand
TCACCTCGCTGTCCTGACGCACCACCAGCCTGAACGCCGCCGACGGCGTCGCATCCGCGCCGATGTCGTCCTCGTCCTCGAAGCGCCAGGCCGCCGCCAACCCTTCACGGTAGAATCCACGGCGGATGGCGAGAGTTCCCTCGTTGACTCGCACGTCCCCGCACGTCACCTCGCCATCGAGCGCGAGCGTTCCCGCTCCCGCCTTGGCAAACGTCCCTCCTGCCAGCCGACCGTAATAGGACTTGCACCCCTCCTCTTCAACCGTCAGCGTCTCGCCTGCGGGCCACGACGTGCCGCCGTCCACGCCAACACCCGAGAGCGACGCGAGCCTCTGTCCCGCCGAGAAACGCAACCAGCCGCCACCCTCGATTTCAGCTGTTGCCGTCGGGCCGACGCCCGTCGGTTTCGCCGATGTCCCGAACGCGAGGTCTCCGGAAGCGACGCTCAGGAGACCGGCAAACGACAGCGGGTTGCTGTTGCCGCCATGCGTGAACGAATACGTTTTCCCGCCTGAGACGCGCAGCTTCCCCGTCCCCGCGAGATCGCCTCCAAAACTCATGGCATTGACGTTGAAACCGCTCATGAGATCAAGCGTCGCACCGGGAGCGATGTCGATACGGGTGGTCGACGAATTCACGCCCGCATCGCTGGAAACGCCGGCCACGGCGTTGGAGCCGAAGTCGACGGCGAGACGCGCGCCGTTGGAGAGACGGAAACCGCAGTTGAGCAGGTTGTGGTTGTTGGTCAGCGAAACGCATCCGCCCTGCACCGAATGCGTCACCTCCCAGAAGAAGGCGTTGTCCTGGCAGATGCGGAACGTGCCCGTCCCCTTCTTCACGAGCGGCATCGTGGGATAGTCGAAACCCGTACTGGTGAGGGGATAGAAGTCGAGCCGCCCCCCGTCAATGCAGATGTCGGCCTTGCTGGTGAAATGCACCCGGGCGGCCTCCGGCGAACGCGCGATCGTCCACACGTCGTCCGGACCGCCGGAGAGGATGATTCCGGAGATGAACATCGCGCCCGTGGTGTTTCGGACGTTGTAGACGTTGCCGTCCGCGTAGTCGAAGTCGACCACCGCCCCCGGCGCCAGCGCACGGAGGTCGTAAACCGTGTAGCGCGCGAAAAGCTCCTCCACGGAATATCCATTCCTCGACTCCGCCCGCCAGTTGGCCGGATTCGTCCAGCTGCCGCCCGATGCCGCACCAATCCACACATTGGTGCCATCCACCAGCTCCACGCCCAGAACCGACAATGCCGCCATGCACACAAGTACAAGATATACCAGTTTTCTCACGCGCACCCCTTAATGTCCTCTGCCTCCTCTACCTCTACGTTGAATCGTATCACTTGACGACAATGGTTATTTCTTGAAGTTCGCCGTCACGATGAGCGCGCAGTGGTCAGTCGCCTCGGGGGCGGCAATCACCTTGCGCGAGAGAACCTCGATGCGATCCGCGTGGGCCGTGTCGACCATGATGTAGTCGATGCACTTCGTCGGATTGTCGGCGCGGAACGTCGGCTGTGTCACGTCGTTCAGGATCGTAAAGTCCTTTTTCATGATCGCGATGGCGTTTGACTCCGGCAGCGCGTTGAAGTCGCCGGCGATGAAGACCGGCTTGCCGAGATCGGACAGGTTGACGCGCACGATCTCCGCCGCGCGGTCGCGGAAAACCTCCTTCAGCGGGAAGTGTGTGCATGCCACGACGTAGTCCTTGAACTCCACGATCTCCAGGCAGCGCGTGTGCGACGAACCGGGCATGAGCACTTTCGAGACGGACAGCGGTTCCTCCTTTGAGAGGATGGCGAGTCCGTAGTCGCCGCCTGGACGCGGCACCTTCTTCACGAAGGTTCCCTTCATGCCGCAAAGCTTCGCGAGCTCGGCCGTCTGGTCAACGCCGCCCACGCGGTCGGCGCAACGGTCGATCTCCTGGATGGCCACCCAGTCGGGATTCGCAGCCTTTATCACCTCCGCGCACTGCGGGAGATGCCCAAGGCTGCCCTTCGGCAGCTTGAACGGATCGTGCAGCCCGCACCCGATGCGGATGTTGAGGCTCATCATCGTGAGCGGCCGCGACGCCGCCGTCTCTTGCGGCGTGCAGCATCCTGCCAGGATTCCCGCCACACATGCGGCCACGGCGAGTTGAGACAACTTTTTCATGTTCTTTCTCTTTTGTGTTCTTTGCGTTCTTTGTGGCTAAACCACGATCTCCCCGATCAGTATCTGCGGATGGGCCTCGCGGATGCGCACGTTCACCGACGCGCCGACGGCAAGCGGCCCATTCGGCTCAAAGACAACGATGCGGTTGCCGCTGTCGCGTCCGCTCCAGCGGGCGGCGTTGCGCAGGGACGGACCTTCCACCAGCACCTCGCGCACGGTTTCCACGAGACGGTCGTTGCGTGCCTGCCCGCGACATTCCTGGTCGGCAAGCAACACCTGGTCGCGAAGCTCCTTCTCCTCCGTCGGCACGTCGTCTGGCAACGCGGCCGAGCGCGTGCCTGGACGCGGCGAGTACTTGAACACGAACGCGTTGTCGAACCCCGCCTCCTCCATGAGCGAGCGCGTTTCCTCGAAGTCGGCCTCCGTCTCGCCGGGATAGCCCACGATCACGTCAGTGGTGACGGCGAACTCAGGATCGAACGCCCGCAGCTTTGCGACAGCCGCGAGATACTCGGCGCGCGTGTAATGCCGCCCCATCTCCTTCAGCACGCGGTCACTCCCGCTCTGCACGGGCAGGTGCAGGTGGCGGCAGACCTTCGGGAATTCGGCGTAGGCGCGCACCAGTTCGTCCGTGCAGCCCTTCGGGTGCGCGCTCGTGAAGCGGATGCGTTCGAGTCCGTCGACTGCGCTCAACGCCTCGAGAAGACGCGGAAATGCCTCCACGTAGCCACCGGGGCTGGGCGGATCGTCGGGCAGCCACGCCTTGTTGCGCATGCCGTAGCGCAGGACGCTCTGCCCGAGCAGGCACACTTCCTTCACGCCGCGCGCGGCAAGCGCACGCACCTCGGCCACCACCTCGCGCGCGGGACGCGAATACTCGTGTCCGCGCACATCGGGCACGATGCAGTAGCTACAGCGGTTGTCGCAGCCGAGCAGAATCGTCACGTAGCTCTGGAATGAATTGCCGCTGCCGTGCGCGTCCATGCCCGTCGGCACCTCGTCGTCGTCCGGCAGTTCAAGAATGCGCTTCTCTCCCGCGAGGCAACGTTCCACCAGACGCGGGATCGCGCCAAACCGGCGCGGACCAACGGCGAAGTCCAGGTTCGGCAACGACTTGAAGACGGTCGCGCCCATCCGCTTGACGGCGCAACCCATCAGCCCCACGATCTTGACGCGGCCGCCAGACTCGCTGACCCTACCGCGCCCCTGCTTGGCGGCTATCAGGTTGCCGCACTTGCCCACGGCCTTGCGTTCGGCCATGTCTCGCACGGTGCAGCTGTTGACGATAACGAGCTCCGCGTCGGCCTCGTCCTCGACGCGAACGTGCCCAGCCGCCGCCAGCAGGGCCTCGACGGCCTCGCTGTCGCGCACGTTCATCTGGCAACCGTATGTATGCAGGTGGAAAGTCATATCGTACTCATCCCAGAAACGCGCCTTGCTCCCTGAGCGTCTTCACTAGGGCCGCCGCGTCGAGCGAGCGCGGTGTCGCGCCCGTCTTCACGCAGAGCGCCGCCGCCGTTCCGGCCGCCTGCCCCATCGCCATCACTGGCGGCATCACGCGCACCGCGCCCGCCGCCTCGCTCGTGGCGGAGAGGCAGCGGCCGGCCACCAGCAGGCCCTCCACCTTCAGCGGCACCAGGCAGCGGTACGGGACGCCGTACCAGTTGCCGTTCTTCACCGTGACGTACTGGTTGCTCATGGGGCCGAAGCGACCGTGGATGTCGACCGAATTCGCCGCGAGCAGCACCGAGTCTGCAGGCACGCGCCCCTCCAGGCAGTCGTCCACAGTGAGACGGTATTCCCCGAAGACGTGGCGCGACTCCCTCACGCCCACCGTGGAACCTGTGCAGAGCAGCCGCGCGTCCTTGCAGCCAGGGACGTACTTCCTGAAGAAGCGGAAAATCTGATCGACCTGCGCGCGACCGGCGGACTCCGCCGCGCTCCAGCTCTCCGGATCCGTGGAGTCGACGCCCATGATGCGCGAGGTGTTGATGAACCACTCGTCCTCCTTCACGCCGCGGAAAAGGCCGATCGACACGCGCTTGAGGTTCCAGTCCCCCGCCGCGCGAGCCTCGGCCACGCGCCAGTGCAGCGAGCGGTAGTTCACGCCGTCCTTGCGGTAGAAGTTGTCCTTGTTCGCCTCGATGTCCGCCGTGATCGCCGCGAGATCGCAGTTGCCGATGCGGAAGAACATGGTGGCGGGCTGGACGCGCTTGCCCTTGGGATCGCCGAACTCCGTGGGGACGCCTGCGCGGAATGCCACGTCGGCGTCGCCAGTCGCGTCGATCACGACCTTCGCGCGCACGTCGCGGAAACCGGCCTTCGTGAAGAGCCGCGCGCCGGCGATACGCGTGCCGTCCATCAGCGGCTCGACAAAGTCCGCATGGAAGAGCACCTTCACGCCGGCCTCGGCGCACATCTCGTCCAGCAGTAGTTTCAGCGCCTCGGGCTCGAACGGCGTGCAGTGGTCGTGGCCGATCTTGATCCAGCTCGTGAACGCGGTGCCGGCGCGGCAGTCCTTCGGATGGATCGCGCCGCCGCGCGCCACGAGCCTCTCGACGATCTCGTTGAAGAGGCCGCGGATGATCTGCACGGAGCCCGTCTTGTCGTAGCACGTCATGAACGGTCCGACAAGGCCGCGCGTCGCCATGCCGCCAAGGCAGTTGCCGTGTTCGACAAGCAACACGCTCGCGCCGTTCCGCGCGGCGGCTATTGCGGCGCACACGCCGGCCGGTCCACCGCCGGCAACCAGCACGTCAGTCTCGTGGGTGGTGGTGGCCGGGACGACCGAGGCGGCCGCAACCGCGGGGACCGAGACTGCCGCCATGGACGCACCTTTGAGGAAACTCCTTCTTCCAAAATCCATTTTACTTCCTTCCTGTTGCCTTTGGCATGGCAAAGGAAAGTATAGCAAATCTTGTGGGGATGATCTCACACAGAGGTCATAGTCAGAGGCGAGCGGCGAGGGCGACACTGCACGCGATACCAAGATCGGACGCAGAGAGACGGGCCGCAGCCGAACGCGCGTCGCGCGAGAGGTCTGCCGCGGACATCTCGCCGATGCCGTGCATGCGCAAGTAGCGCACGCCGCGCCGGTAAGCGCGCACGGCGACATCCACGCCAGCCTCCGAGGCCGCAGCGAGTGCCGCCACGTTCCTTGCGCTCAGGCTCGCGTTGGCCCATCCTCCCTCGGCGTTCTGCTCGCGCACGAGCGCGGCGACGGCCTGCTGCAGCGCGGCGCGGTCCGCTGACGGGTCCTTCGCGAGCGCCGTCACCGCGTACGCCTGCACGTAAGGGGCGGCCGTCGACGACGAGAACGATCCGTCCGCGCGCTGGCACGCCACCAGCTTCTGAAGGGAGAATCTAGGAACCGGGCGGAAGAAGATAGATGCGACCGCCAGCAGCGCCACGAGGCACGCCGCAAGCGGAAACAGCGCGGCAGGCCGAAGCAGCCCGCGCAGCGAACGCACGAACGCCCCGCGCCAAGCCTCCGCCTCCACGGCGGCCATAACGTCGGCTGCAAAGCCGTCGCGCACGCGCGCCTGAGGCGCGGCGCGCAGCGACGCGACGAACGCCCGCAGGTCGGCGTCCGACCCGTTCAAGGCTCTCTCTATGTCTTCATTCATGCCAGCAGCTCCTTCAGCTTCCTCAGCGCGTTGAACATGCGCGACTTCACCGTGCCCACGGGAATGCCCAGTATCTCGCCCACGTCCGCGTACGGCAGGTCCTGGAACACGCCCAGCTCCACTACGTCTCGCAGCGCCGGCGAAAGCCGAGCAACTGCGCGACGGACGTCCTCGCCCGCCGCAGAGTCCGCCGGCGCGCCCCCCTGCTTCGGGGATGCGTCCGACGCGACCTCCGCCTCGTGCGCAAGGTCCTCCTCCAGGCCGCGCCTGCGGCCCTCGGCGCGGAAGAAGTCCACGGACACCTGCCCCGCCAGGAGGAACAGGAACGTCGTGAACTTCGCCTGCGCCGTGTACTTCTTCCGGTAGTTCCACAGCCGTAGGAACGTCTGCTGCGCGAGATCCTGCCCGTCATCCCATGAAACGCCGCGCCGCATGAAAAAGTTCAAAAGAATGTTCTGGTATCTTTCGACCAGCTCCGCGAAGGCGGCCGTCTCCCCCTTGGCCGACAGCGCCATCAGCTCGGCATCGGGACGGCTGCTCATTGCTCGGGGGCCTCCGCCAGATTGGCGTCCGCCCATGCCGCGATCTCCCGCACGACAACTGAATGCGTTGCGAAAAATCCCGTGGAGTACGTCCCAGGCTGCATCAAGCCAAAGCCAGCGAGAAGCCCGATAACGACAGCGCTCTTGAACAGCCCGCTCAGCATCCCGAGGAAGGCGTTCGTCGGCTGCGGCACCATCACGGACACGAACTTCGCGACAATCCACCGCGCGAGGCCGAACGCTACGAGCGAGAACACGAAATCGATCACGTATGCAGCCGTAGCGGCATACTGGCCAAAACCCATGGCATCGGCGCAGACGCGCGCCAACCCTATGAGGAAGAATCCCGCGCCGCTTGCCGCCGCAAAGCCCGCGAGCGACCCAAGCTCGCCTGAAAGCCCTCGGTAGAGCCCGATTCCGGCGAGGAGGGCAGCCAAGCCCGCAAGGACGAAATCAAGCGGCATCAGCTCCATCGCAACCCTCGGTCGCCGCTATTTCAGCTCCTGGCGGTACGCCTTCCAGGCGTTGAGATGCTTATCCCTGCCGGCCTTCTGTAGCGCCGCGATGTAGAGATCGAGCGTCTTGTGGTTCTCCGGATCGTGCGCGATCGCTCGGTCCAGGATGGAGACCGCAGTGGCCCAGCGCTTGTTCGCGTACGCGAGCTGCGCAGCCGCGTAGTAGTTGTCCTGCACCACCGGGCGCAGGTCGATGGCGACACGGTACGCGCGCAGCGCCTTGTCGACGCCGTCTGCGCTTTTGTCGTTGAGGGACACTAGGTACGCCAGCTCGCGCGCGGCGGGATAGGAGAACGGGTCGGCCGCAAGCGCCGCCTCGTACTTTTTCATCGCGGCCCTGATCTGGCGCTTCTTGCGCAGAGCCTCGGCCTCGGCGATCAGCTTCGCGGCCGCTCCGGCGTCGCGCTTCGCGGCGCCGGGCCTCGATGCGGCGGCGGCGGCAAGCGAGGCCCTGATGGCCGGAATAATCTCGCGGCTGAGCTTCTTGGTGCGCGGCTCGCCGGGGGCCGAGAGACGCGCTGCCATCTCGAACTGCTCCACGGCCGCCTCGTCGAACTGGTACGTGTTGCGCGAGAGCAGGCCGAGGTGGTACCACGCGGCGGCGTTGCGGTGGTCGAGGTGCAGCGCGCGGAACAGAGTAAGGCGCGCCGTGTCGAACTCGTTCTGGGCGATTTCCACCACGGCCCGGGAGACGAGCGCCTCGGCGCGAAGAGCTGCCGGCAGCGACTTCTCCGCCACAACGGCGTCGAAGTCCGCGACGGCGCGCTTGTATTCCTTCTTCATGTAGGCGGCCTGCCCGTCCACGAGCCGCGCCTCCGCAGAGTCCGGCATCAGCTCAAGAGCCTTCTTTGCCGCCGCATCGGCAGCCTCGATGTCCTTGCCCTCGCCCGACAGCTTGTCGATGGCGCGCTGCAGGCATTCCTCGCCGCTTTCCTCCACGACGGCCGCCGCCTGCGGCTGCTTTGGTGCCGGCGCTTCCTCCTCGTCGCAGCCGACAAGCACGGCCGCGCACACGGCCATGAGCAGGAAAGGCATTTTCTTAAAAGCAATTTCTTTCGTCATCTGGAATTTCTCCATTCGCGCCCATTATACCACAATTCTGACGCGCAAGATGGCCTCGGTCCAAAGTTCCAGAAACATCGTCATGTAGCTTCCTGTTTTCTTGCCTCGCACTCTTCCGCAATCGGCGCGGCCAACGCATAAGCCTTGCCGCCTCTCGTCCTCGGCTGGACACCAAGCTGGACCAGCTTGCTGACTGCCTTCGCGATGCTCTGTCCTTTGGGCGCATCGACCAGCCGTCCCTTCGCGGCCTCGTACTTCGCAAAGACATCCTTGAACGCTTCCCCGACGGCCAGGAACTCTTCGACAAAATCGTTGGCGCGCTGGAGAAGCTCTTCGGCGGCGCGGATCGTGTCCTGCCGGTTTTTCTCCGTCCGTTCGACGTTCCACATCATCTCTATGAGGCGCACCACGGGCACAACGCTGGCGGAATTCACGAACACGACATTGTGTCGAGTGGCATAGTCGCGCAGAAGTTCCCGCTCTCCGCTAACCGAGATCGACGCCTTCATGGCCAACATGTACACCTCCTCGAGAGGGATGTACATCAGCACGGTCGAGAATGCGTTGGGAACAGACGCCTGATACTCGGCAACGTCTATCTCGTCGACATGTCCGCGCACCGAAGCGATGATCTCCGCCTCGGCGGAGGCGCGTGACGCTTCGTCGTCCGCGCTTCGATAGCGTTCTGCGGCGGCAATCGTGTTCTTGGAGTCTATGATCAACGAGCGGCCGCCCGGCATCTTGATGACGAAGTCGGTTCGCTTGGTCTTGCGGCCCGTCTGATCGTCCAGGAACGTCTCTTGATAGGTGTAGTCGTTAGACGCGACCATCCCCGCCAGGTCGAGCACGCGCTTGAGCTGGATTTCTCCCCACTCGCCCGTCAGCTGCGCATCGCCGCGAATGGCGCTGGCAAGATTGTTGGCCTGCTCCGTCACCTTGTTCGTCTGATCGACAAGCGTCGTGATCTTTCCCATTAGGTCGGTGTGCGAAGTGGCGGACTTCTCGTCTGAGGCCGAGATCTTCGTCTTGAGGTTATTGATCTCCTGCTTCAGTTGGGTCACGAGTATGTTCAGAGGATTAGTCCCGTCTTCCTTCAATTTCTTCTCGCGATCTTCGAGGATCTGCTGGGCGAGCACCTTGAACTGGGCCGTTCCCTGCTCTAGCGTCTTTTGGTACTGCGCCTCCTTTTCCCTCTGCAGCTTCTCGTTTGACCGCTGCGCTTCCTCCGCCGCCACGAGCCGCTGGGCTACACTCTCCCTTCTCTCACGCTCGTCCCTGGCCTCCTGCTCCGAAGATTCCAGCCTCTCATTCAGTGCGCGGATCTCATCGCGGAACTGCTCCGCTTGCCGCTGGAGATCGTCCGCGGCGTCCTTGCGCAGCTGTTCGATCTCGGCACATTTGGCGTTGAGCGCGACTTCAGCCTTTGACTTCTCCAGTTCAGCACCGACTCTGCCCGCTTCGGCGTCTTCACGCAATTTGTCCAGCCGCGCATACTCTTTCGCCGCGACATGCCGCTGCCAGAGCCAAACGGCGATGACAGCAAGCACCGCGCACAAGATTATCAACACTTCGCTACTCATCGTTCTACTCCAAAATCCATGAACCGAAGTTCACTGTCTAGGCATTATACCACAATTGCGCGGTTCGGGAGAATCGGCTGTCAGAAGCCGATTATGGCAGAGTGGTCGCCGTCCTTCTTGAGGGCGCACTCCTCCTTCAGGGCCGCGATGCGGTCCGCGTTGGTGACGTCCTCCCCGAGGTAGTACTGCTCCTGGCGCACGGTGCGGAAGTCGCCGGGCGCGAGGTTGCGGAGCACCTTCAGCTCGGCGAGCTCCCCGGCGGCGAGCTTCGACTTGAACATGCGCTCGAAGAAGAGGCGCTTGCCGTCGTCGTCGAGGTAGCCGAACTCCAGCTTGAACGTGAAGCGGCGCATCACTGCCGCGTCGAGGTTCTTCGAGAAGTTCGTCGCGGCCACCATCACGCCGTCGAAGTTCTCCATCTGCTGGAGGAGCTCACCTCGTCGAAGAAGAGGATGGCGTGCTCGGCCTCCGCCTGGCGGAACGCCTTGGCGATGTTCTGCTCCGACTCGCCGACCCACTTCGAGAGGAGGTCGCTGCCCTTCAGCACGACGACCTTGCGGTCGAGCGCCTTGCCGAGATACTTCACGAACTCCGTCTTGCCGGTGCCGGGGGGCCCGAAGAGGAGGATGTTCATGCGGGGCTTGTCGGCGTCACCGGAGCCGAAGTCTGCGTCCAGGTAGTTCCGCGCGGCCCGCACCACGTTCTCGAGCTTGACCTTTCCCTTGATGTTGAGGCCGTCGAGCGAGTAGTCCTTCGCCGGGAGGAACCCGTTGCCGTTCTTGAGTCCCATGAGCTGGCAGTGCGGCTTCATGAGCGTGGCCACGAGCTCGTCCACCTTGTCCGGTTCCGGCGCCATGCGCTTCACGTTCGCGAGCACGGTGGAGATGCCGCCCGCGCTCGTCTCGTACTTCGCCGCGTACTCCTCGGCCTTCTCCTCGGTGATGAGCTCCTCAAGGCCGTGCTTCGCCACCTGGTTGCGCCAGATGGCGACGCGCTGCACGCCGTTCAGGCGCTCGAAGCGGATGGAGTAGTCGAAGCGGCGGCGCACGGACTCGTCCATCGCCTCGGCAGGCGCGTTCGAGATCCATACGGCGGGCAGCTTCATCTCGTCGAGGATGGAGTTCATGACGCCCTTCTCCGTGGACTTGCCGCCGCCGAAGTCGAAGCCGAAGAGGCTGAACCCGCAAGAGCTGCCGCGCAGGAGCTCGTCCGCCTCGTCCACGACCATCATGCAGTCCTTCGGGTCCTCCTGGCTGTTGCACACCTGGATGCCCATCATGCGGGCCTCGGACTTCATGTTCTTGCCGTCGTCGTCGCCCTGCTTGACCTCGTAAGCGGTGCGGCCGAGCTCCTTCGCGAGGCTGAGAGCGAACGAGCTCTTCCCCGTGCCGGGCGCCCCGTAGAGGAGGATGTTGCACTTGCCGCCGCTAGCGGCGACCATGCGCTTCAGGACCTCGCCGTCCTTCGCCGCGAGGTCGCCGAAGAACTCCCACGGGAGGGCAGTGCCCGTCTCGAGCTTCCTGTAGAAGCGACGCGCGATCGTCTCGTCCGAAGTGCCGTCCATGAAGCCGCCGAGCGTGCGGCGGTTGAAGTCGTAGTCGTCGTCAAGGAGGCCGAACTTCAGCAGAGTCCCCTGCGCAGACATCGCCTTGGCGACCTCGGCGTAGGAGCGGTCCAGCGCCATCGCGTAGTAGAGGGGCTTGTCGCGATCCTCCACGCGGCACGGCCAGCAGAAGCACGTCTGGTCGTGCACGTACGCGAACGTGAGGATTTCGGCCTCGAGGTCGTCCAGCTTCAGGACCCGCTTCAGCTCCGCGAAGCGACTCTCCATGATGTCCGTGCCCTTCCACGTGTCGGCGAGCATGTACTCGCGCATCGCCTCCAGCACCTCGCGGCACTTGTCGCGCGAATCCTCGTGGTTCCAGAGGACTTGCAGCACGTCGTCGAGCGTGTCGGAGAAGTCGAGGCGCGCGTAGCGGGCCTTCTCGTTCTTCATCTCCTCCAGCTCGTTCGCGGTGTACGCCACCTGGATCAGCTCCACGGCCTGGTCGTGGTCGAAGTTGATGTTCGCGACAGCGAAGAAGTCGTCGTCGCGGCAGCTCTCGCCGTAGTTCCTCACCATGTTGCCCCAGTATTCGAGGAGCTTCCGGAAGAGGAAGTTCTGCGGCACTTGCGTGAATCTTGCCATGATGCTCTTTCCTTACCTTGATCCAAACATATCCTCAACGCCAGGGAATTCCTCGGCGGGCTTTTCCTTGGCCTTCTTTGCGGCCTCCGCGCGGAGCTCTTGCTCGCGTCCTACGATGAATTTCGCCGCATGTGCGCGGGAAAGGCCGTATATGCGCATGACCATCCGAATCTTCATCTCTGACAGCAGCTCCTTCCCTGCCTTCTTTCCGCGCTCCTTCTTCTTCCGCGCGGGCACCTTCAGCCTGCGATTGAACTCGTCGTCCTCAAACAAATCTTGTTCCATCATCTTCGAAGCTCCTTTTTCGACCAGAACGGCAAAGCAGAATCCATGCCAACTGCACAGATGCTTCTGCACACCCAGTATTTCCACGCGCCTTTTCAAGGGCATGCGCAATACTCACGCAAATTCTGAACGGATGCTCAAAATCTGCGTATTCGGACCCTTGGCTTACGACTATAAATCAATATAGTGGCTATAAATCAATATTATCAGCTAACGCTGAATCGGTGTCGCTTAATGGCGATTAATCCCGGTGTCCCGTTCCACCTTCCTCGTCAGCGCCGTATCAAGCGCCGCCTTGGTTCCCACGAGCACGGCCCGCTTCTTCGCGCGGGTGATGCCGGTGTAGACGATCTGCCGGTTCAGCAGCGGATGGTCCACGTCGTTCGGCAGCACCACCATCACGTTCTCGAACTCCGACCCCTGGCTCTTGTGCACCGTCATCGCATACGCGAGCTCATGCTCGGGCAGGAGGCCCACGGGGCACACCGCGACCTTCTTGCCCCGCGGGAACAAAACGGTCATCCCGTCGGGTCCCCTCACGGTCACGCCGATGTCCCCGTTCCAGAGATTCCGTTCGCGCGTGTTTCGCGTGACGATCACCGGCACGCCGACCTTCGACAGCGGATTCGCCGGGCGACGTCCGCCAAATCGCTCCGTAATGACAAGGTCGTTAATGCCGACGGCCCCAAACGGGCCCTCACGCACCACTGTCAGAATGCGGGACTGGTTAAGCTGCTTGAACAACGCAGCGACCTCATCCGTCTTCGTACCATCCTTGAAGACGGCATTGTCCGTCCCCACGGCCTTCGCAGCGACAACAAGCAGACCATCGACCCGAGCCGTTCCCTTGGCCGCGTCTGCCGGGACGTGAAGCAGCCCGTAGTTGCGCACCCATTCAAGAACCCGCTTGTGGCAGTCATCCGGCTTCGCCGATTCCCCAATGTCATAATGGAACACGCGGTTAACGTTTTCCTCGTCCTCACTGGACAAGGTCTCCGTCCAGATCTCGCCCGCAACCGGCAATGCCTTGACCGATTTTTCGAAGAGCGCCTTGTTGCCCCCATTCACCGCGCGAGCGCAATCAGCGAGCTTCCCCGTAAAGCGGATCGATTCCTTCAGCTCGACGACCGTCCGTTCGTCATAGTTGGCCACCACGTCGCCCAGCACCGCCCCCGCGTCGACGGACGGCAGCTGGTCCTTGTCGCCCAGCAACACAAGGCGGCATTGGTCGGGCAGCGCCTCGAGGAGCGCCTTCATCAAATGCACGTCAACCATCGACGATTCATCGACGATCACTAGCTTGTACGGGAGCTTGTTCTCCTTCGTGTACGTCCAGTTCGGCGGCAAGCCGCCCAATGTCGTGTGGATCGTCGCGCCTGACATTTCCTTGATCTGACTTTTGATCTCTGGAGGCATTCCGACCGCCGCTTCGCATTGGTCATGTATCGACTCCCCCATCCGCTGTCCGGCGCGCCCGGTCGGCGCAACAAGCGCAACGTCCTCAGCGGTCACGACTTTGCTCTCCATCAAGGCGCGCAAGATGGCGCAGACAACCGTCGTCTTGCCCGTGCCAGGACCTCCGGTGACCACTGTGAACCGGCGGTTCCCGACCGTCCTTACGGCCTGTTGCTGTTCGTCGTTCAAGGAGTATTGAGCATCCTTGCCGTTGAACAGAACCGACTTACTGACAATCTCCTCCGGCAGCTCGCCAAAATCTCCTTCCCCCGCCATCTCGCTCAGCCTGTCCGACACCGCCTTCACCGAATCCCAGACCCGTGTGAAGAACCATCCCCTTTCGTCCTTGGCGACGTCCCTGCAGGTGACAAGCTGTCCATCCCCCTTCGCCAGCACATCGCCTGCAGCCTGCGCATGCTTCACCCAGCACGCATCGGCCAATATGTTGTGCGCGGCGTCGTGTCCATCCTCCATGTGCCCCGCCTTCTTCAGAAGGTCCGCACCCTTCCCGATCCGAAGGAACGTATTCCCTTCCTTCAGCGAAAGGCACATCGCGGCGAGGAACAGATACAAGCCGTCCTTCTTGAAAGGGGCACCCGGATCCTTGGACTGCAGATGCTCCACAACGTCGCGTGCGGACTGCATATCCGAAAGCGACAGCGCACCTCGCGCGAGAATGCGCGCAAGAATATCCCGGACCACCTCCGCTCCGTCGCCCTCCGCTGGAATCCCGAACAGGCCCAACCGCCGTTCTGCTTCTTCAACTGTCATGGCAAAGTTCCTCTCACTTCAATGCATCTTTGATTGCCGCACGGCAGGACTCCTGGGAGATGTCCTCCGCCTTGGCGACGAAAACGCCCGTATCCCCCTTCAGGCTTTCCGAATGCTCGCCCGCGCGAACGTACAGGTAGGCGACCCCGCCGAGCTCGGCTCCACGCAGCCAATAGCGTACGGCCTGCGAGTAGAATCTGTATTGGAGGTGATAGTCCGACTTCGTCATCGAGCGCTCCAAGGCGTCTAACCCATAGTTGGGCAGCGAATTCGTCTTCCAGTCAAGGATGTAGACCGGGCCGCCCAGGCCATCTGGGCGAACCAGCAAGTCGATCTTGCCGTTGAACGTGCTTTCACACTGCGGATCCGGTAGGGCGGTCGCCCCGCGACCGCCGCCGTCCGATGCAACCTCATCGCCCAGCACATTCGCGCGATTCACCACGAACTCCAGCTCAGCACGACGGTTGGATGCGCCAATGTTCTTGAGTACGATCGTTCTGCCGCCAATGTCAATCGGGACATTCAATGCACGCCAAACCATGCGTGTCAGCACAAGCTCCGTGGTTTCACCCTTCTCGTCCTTTTGAGAGGAAAGCTGATGCTTGCGCATGACCTTGCCAATCAGACTCAGCAAGGGGGAGTTCGCTTCCTTCACCAATGTCCCGAAATCCGCCTTGCCTACCGTACAGAACCCCAGCGCCTTGCCGTCGGAATCATCGTTGTTGCACAGCGTCTCCATGATCTCGTGGAACACGTCGCCCGAAATGTTGTTGCGCGGCAGAGGAGTCTTCCCCTTATTTTGCGACCCAGCATCGTCATGGTTTTCGTCGCCCTTGCTGTTGCCTTCAACCGGCTCCGCAGACTGCTTCGCCTTTCGGTGGACGGACGAATACGAATCGTTGTCGATCTTCTGCCGCGCAAGCGCCTTGGCATCCAGTTCGTAAACCTTGATTTCAGAAGCTGCGGCCCCGACCTCTGGCGCTGTATCTTGCTTGGAAGCGCCCTTCGGCGTGCTTTCGAACTTCTGCAGGCGTTCCGACACCTTCATCACTGCCGCCTTCGCCGCATCGTCGCTCTTGAACAACGCGCGAATGCCGCGGGCAAGGAAACCGGAATTCGGATTGCCCTCCTGGATCAGCAACGCCGAGCCAGCACTGCCGATGCCGGTTTCACTTACCGGGATTTTTCCATTTGTCGCGCTGTCTTTAACTAGCCGCTGATGCTGTGCCCAACGGGACCATGGAAGGTAAAGCTTATATTCCGCGCGGGTCAACGCCACGTAGAGAAGACGCTTCTCCTCGCGAATGGCCGCCACCTTCTCCTCGTCCTTGGCCTGGTATGCAAGTTCTCCAAAACCCCACGCGATGAACACGACCGGGTACTCAAGTCCTTTCGAGACGTGCATCGTCATGATCTGGACGCGATCGGCCTCGGACTCCTTGCGCCGCAGCGCCCCGTCTTCGCCGGCGCGCTTGTCGTCCTGACGCCAAGAGCGAAGAACGTCCGCGAACTCGTCGATTGTCTGCGCCTTGCGTCCGACGCATTCCAGCAGCTTGTCGAGGATTTGCCGCGTTGCCGCCCAGCGGCGGTCGAAGTCGGAATCGTCCTTGCTCGGATGCGCGAGCAAGGTATCGTTCATCACGCTTTCGAACAACTTGCTCCATTCCTTCTTGGAGACAAGCTCCTGCCAAACGTCCAGCTGCTTGGAGAATCCGCGATCTTCCTGCTTGCGCCGGGCCTCAAGCTGATCCGGACTATATCCAAAGAGGGGAGTAAGCAAAAGCGCCTCAAGACGTCCACGTCGACTGGGCACGGAAAGGAAGTCGAAGAGCGCAAGCAACGTCTCGGCTTCGGCAGAGGCATATATTCCCTGCTCCTTGTAGATTGCAAAGGGAATGTTTGCGGCGGCAAGGGCCTCTCGTGCCCTGTCCGCGTCGTCATGCCCACGCACGAGAATGCACATGTCACGGTAGGAGAACGGGTGCGATTCTGTTTTTCCCGTATCCTTGTCCACGGTCGTATAGGCATAAGCCAACGCCACAAGTCGCTTGATCTCCTGCGCGGCATTGCGTAGAAACTCAGGCAGACAGCGTGCCTTGTTTCCATATCCCGAATTGGAGGCCGCCGGTGGCTTCGGTGGTTGATCCCCCGGTATAGATTCCAGCAGCTCCACCGGCTCGCCGAACTCCGAATGGTAATCAATTCCATTGAATTTCTCGGTACCTTCCGGCGGCGGATTGACTTTTTCGTAGTCGATGCTTCCGTTACCTTCCTTCATGCCCTCAAACCAAGAAGGATCAGCCCCAACCTTCGCGCCAAAGATCCTATTGAACGCATCAACGAGTCCCGGCGAAGAACGGTAAGTCGTGTCCAGCGAGTGGCTTGCGGCGGCATTGTCCTTCGTGATCTCTCTCCTGGCCCTAAGATAGGCCCCGACATCCGCCCCCCTGAAGGAATAGATCGCCTGCTTTGGGTCGCCAACAACCAGCAGCGCGCCCTGCTTCGGCTTGGGTCCGTCGTCGATCTTGTTGACCTTATCCGAGAATATGCTCTTGAATATCTTCCACTGCTTGCCGTCGGTATCCTGGAATTCGTCCACAAGCGCAATGCGGTATTTGCGGCGAATGGCTTCGAGCAACGCGCTTTTCTCGCCCAATTTGGCGATGACGTCGTACGCACGATTCACAAGATCGTCGAACGTCAGTGCGGATACTTCTTCCTTAAGGCGCTTGAACTCCGGCTCTGCGAGGAATGCGAGACCGCTTACAAATTGCCTCGAAAGAACTTCACGTGCATTCTTCAGCGTTTCTGCGAAGCTGCGCAGGTCTGGACGAACCTCATATAGGTGAATCCAGGCCCCGTCGACTTTGACACGAGGATTCAATTTCTCATAAGCATTACCTTGCTTCACTGACACCCCGGCAAGGCTCGAAACCGCGTCAAACAATTGCAAAAAATCTTCGGGACGAATATCTTTGATTTTTCCGCCGACAATCTTACATGCCGGCTCGAAATCCTTGTCGCCGCCATGGACTTTCAAACCGCCAGAATCGAACGTGATAGTCTTTATGGCTTCCTGAAGGTCTCGGCAAACAGCATTGCAGACATCGTCAGGTGCGAATGGCGACCGTCCCGAACTCATCCTGTCCTTCAATTCTTTCTCGGCCGCCGCCACGAGGTCGTCCGTGGACGTCAGGCCTGCTGTTTTCATGTAGGCGTCGTACGACGCCCCATAACGCGCCTTGAACTCGGCGCCCTGAAGGGCCGTGCGCACAGCGCGGTGGATGAGGTCTTTATCCGAGCCTCCGATTTCCACCTGCATCGGGACGCGGTTCTCGAAGGCGTATTCCGTCAGGAGGCTGCGACAGAAGGAATGGATCGTGCAGATCGTGACCTCGTCAAAATCCGATGGCAGGCAATCGGCCTCCTCCAGCACCGTGCGTATCTTGTCCTTGAGCTCGCCCGCCGCCTTCTCCGTGTATGTCACGAGCAGCAGGTTCTTCACACTGTCGATCGTCTTCTCCAGCAACAGCTTGAGGACGATGCTCTGGAGCGTGTAGGTCTTGCCCGTGCCCGCAGACGCCTCAATGATGGCATCCTTCGTATAGTCGATATTGTTGCAGACGTAATTCTCGTCTTTAAAGCGGATCTGCCCGTTGTCCATTGTCGGCTCGCCCAGACGCTCTTTGATAGTATCTTCACTCATGGCTTGCCTCCTTTTTGGTCGTCTCCTCTTTGGCCGCCTCCAGGCGAGTTCCACTCAAAGTCAATTGGTAACGATCCTCATAGATTTTCTTAAGCTCCGCACCTGTTTTGGGTTTTCGGTTGAACCGCTCAAGGTTCTGCTCCAACACGAGGTCGTTGTTGAAGGAATGGCTTGAATTGTCGTAATCTTCGACAGTCAGCTCCTCCAGCACCTCCTCCCAGGGATACGGCGGCTTGAACTTGTTCAAGGCCGGCAAAAGTTTCTTGCTGGTGAAGTCGACCATCTTGCCGTCACCGTCACGTTTCTGTTCATACGTTAGGAAAGACCGCGCGAGCTTTTCGAGATACTCGCCCCCCTTCTCGATTCCACTCCACGTCCAGGCGCAGGTCGTTCCGTTCGTGAGATCGACAACGCCCACCTTCAATCTTTGTGCCGTGCACTTCCCTGAGAGCAAGGCCATCAGATAGGCAAGAAAGGCGTCAAAGCAACTTTCGGTCGGAAGCTTGGGCACATTCTTCCCCAGCCATCCCGCCACAAGCACCGACACTTCTCCCGCCTCTTCCTTCCAGTTCGGAACCTCGGCGACAAAGCGCACTTTCAGTTCATCCGCTCCGCCGATGCCAAAATCAACAGTGTGGTCAAAATGCAACGTGTTGTCCTTGCCGTCGGGCAGGGCAAAGCCCGACACGAAAGCCTTGATCCCGGCAAGTCCCGCCCCGGCCTTCTGCATGATCGCGCTTTTGGCGTATTCGCCAAGGAAGCCTGTCGGCATCTTTCCTGCCAGCTGCAGACGGCGAATCTCTTTTTCCACCGACTTGCTCGCATCCGGATCCAGCCACTTCGCCTGGAGATTCCACTTGTCGGGGCCATCCAAGGAACCAAGCGGACTATCCGGGTCAAGGTCGGTTTCAAGATAGCCCGCCACGCTGATGCCGAAGCGATAACGCATCACTGCACGGACAGGATTCTTCAGGAATTCCGCCAAGACCTTCGCCGAAAGTTCGACCCTCGGCTTTGCATTCTCCTCCGTGACCGCCTTGACTTCAGGCTTCGCCCCCTTCCCCTCGGCGCGCGCGCGTGCCAGTTCCCGCGCCGCCCTGGAATATGTCGGCAGAATTCCAGCGTCAGGGTCATCCTTGTCCCAGACGATGTCATCTGTCGGACGCTTCTCGCCCTCCTTGCGCGGCCCCGCCTCTCCACGTTCCAGAAGCGGATAGTCTTTGAACTCCTGGAACTTCTTCTCCTTCGTCTGGGCATCGTAGTCCAGCACGTGCTTGCCGATGAACTTCTCCACGTCCAGCACGATGCCGGACGGGAACAGCTCCGCGTCTTTCTCGATGTCCTTGTTGGGGTAGCTGAAAACCAGCCGTTCCGCGAACGTCCAGAGTGGAGTCGCTTGCGCGTCCCGGAAAACCGCCCGCGCCCATGCCCATCATGTAAACCTGCTTGAACGGAATCGCGCTCAGGGAGGAGAATCCGCCGATCGTGACGCCGCTTGTCAGGAAGCCGCCCTTGCGGCAGGGGATGCCGCCCACGAAATGCTCCACTGCGGACGCCGCCAGCTCGAAGCTCTGCTCGCCGTAAATCCCCCCAAGCGAGTAGAGCGTCCCGATCACGGACTGGCTCACCTTGTTTTCGAGCGTCTCATCCTTATCGACAGCAAGATACGACTTCGCAAGGCGAGCAAGCCGATCCGCCCAACAGTCCTCGCGCGTAGCGCTTTCCCCTCGCGCGGCGACTAACGGCAGGGCGCAAGGCTTCCCCTCCTTGTCAAACAGCGTATCTGACAGATCGCGGTACAGCAACTCCACGACTTCGGAAAGCTTGAGCGCCTCTTCTCCGCCGGCATTGACGAGCGGAAGGTCGTCCCCGTTCCCGTCGCTGACCTTGTTGGCGAGCCTCGCAAGGCGAAGACGCTTCAGCGCCGACGACCAATCGAAATACCCCGCATCGTCATCGTGCTCGAACCCGTCGAACGCGCCGATCGTCTCGGTGAGCTCACGCCACTTGACGACGTCCTCGCGCGCAAATCCCAGCGCGCGCTGCACGCACGGATTCTCCAGCACGTTGAAGAGCCGCTCGCGGTTCAGGCCCTTGCGCCCGAGCTCGATCAAGGAGAGGAACCCGCGAAGGTAATTGCTGTCGTCGCCGGCGGATGTGTCGAGAAGTCCGTACGGAACCTCGCCACGCGCATCAAAGACGGCCTCGATCACCGGACGGTACGTCTGCATGTCCGGCACGATCACGGCTATGTCCGAGAACGAGCAGTCCGGCCACGGGCGCTCCCCCGTCACGTCTTCTGGACGTGTAACACTTCCGAGGATCGAATTGTACACCATCTCGACCTCGCGGCGCACGCCGGGCGTGCCGACAATCTGAACCGACGCATCCTGTCGGCACTTCGCGACCTCACTCGTTCGGCCCCGGATGGACTCCTGCACTTTCCCGAGAACGGTCTCCGCCGCCGCCGCCTCATTGTCAAGCGACTCCCAATCGAATCCGATTCGCTCCGCCGACTCCTCGAGATCCACGAGCAACCGCAACGTCTCCCGCCCCGCGATGCCCAACGTCTTGAGAAGCTCGTTCTCGCAAATGCCCCCATATTCTTTTTCAGGATCATCGCCGCTATGGCGCCCCACGCGGAACAACGCCTTGCGTTCCTCGTTCTTCGTCTCGATATCTCCCCAGAACTCGCGGCAGGGATTGCGGTAAAACACTACGACATTGTGCGTCTTCGCCAGCCAGACCAGAATCTGCGCCTGAAGAACGGAAAGCGTCGACTGTCCAAAGAAGTAGATTGTCTTAGGCGGTTCGCTTGGAGCGTTGTCCTTGACGCGGTTGTACAGTTGCCGCAACGACAAGCGCTTACCGTCTTGCTTGAACTTTCCGTTCTTGCCCCACAGCGCATTCGCCAGTGCGGCCTCCGCTTCTGCCGTTGCGCCTTTCGGCAAGTCGTATGAGCACTTTCCGGTTCCCAGCCACGCCTCGACGATCTCGGGGCGATACACCTCGTAGGAGTCCATCAGGTCAGCCAGCTTGTCCGCCAGCTGCCAGGTCATCGCCGCCTGCTTCTGTTCGGTGATCGCGACCGCACCTGCGGAATCATCAGAGTTCATGATGTAGCTACGAAACGGGGCTAGCTTGTCATACTCCTTCTGTTCGTGGGGATCCGCCAGCAGGATGGACACGATCGCCTTCGCGTAGGCATGGTCTGGCAGAAGCTCGACCTCTGCCCGCTCTTTCGGCGGCAGCCCCGCCATCATCAATTCCGTCAGCTCCTTCTCCATGAACGGGAACTGGATACCCGCGCAGAGGTCCGGTTCCTTGGCGAACATCCGTATCTGAAGCCACTTCGCCACATTGACGTTCGGCACCACGACCTTGGAGAACAAAAACGGATCCTTATCCTTGCCCTGCCGATCCTTCAACAGGAACTCTTTCAACTTCTCCGCCAGATTCTCGATCCGGCTTCCGCAATAGATCTTCAACGACATGATTCTACTCCTTCACGCGAAAATAGTTTACCAAAATGCAAACATCTGCCGCAAGGGGGCCATTTTTTGCGCAACCACTTAGTCAAAGGCGCTCGCTGTTCTTGTCGTTCTTAAGCGCCAGAATCAAGCTCACTCTCGTATTAGCAACCTGCATGCCTCAATCCAATCCTTTCCATACCGAAGCGTAACAGACCTTATCACATGTCCCCAAGGGAGAGCGATCCGATGGAATGTGCCAATTCTCGCTTCTAAAAGCATCAAAGTCGCGGAGGACAAGCCGCTCAAGATCGCCCGCGCGGCCAAGCTCAAGCCAACCGCCGTACTTGAACACGAACCTGAACCAGAACCGGAGGAAACAGTCGTCTATCCGATAGGCGGAATTACGCGAGTTCTCGCGTCCAAAGAAACCCATCTCTGCGCATCTTTCTGACTGACAAGTTACTAACTGGCTGGTTATTTAATCGCCATTAGTATACCACCCCTTCCCCGCCCGCGACAGGGTGAACCTTTCCCAAAAAGTGAGACACGGAGAGTGTCCCTCTTGTCGTAAGTGAGGGTATTATACAAAACTGGCTGGTAGGGGGTCAAGGGGCAGGAG
>CACXPT010000123.1 GCA_902769585.1 uncultured bacterium | reverse complement strand
ATCAGGTTCCTCAGCTCGGCGTCGTTCGCCTTCCTGTTGTTCGGCCGTCCATGGTGGAGCGGCAGGATGCGCGCGGACGCGGGCGGGTTCGCGAACCGCTCGGCGCGGCTGCCGCCCTCCGGCGGCGCCTTGGGAAGTGATTCGGCAAAAGCCGCCCCGGCGGCCAGCATGATCGTGCAGATGGTTGTTCGCATGTTTTTCTCCTTGTTAAGATTTCCTTATGGCCAAGCCTCAAGATGCTCGTGCGAATGGGCGAGCGCCCAATCGACAAGCTCATGCGCGCGCACGTGCATTTCCTGCCGCGTGAGCTTTGCCGCGCGCGGCTCGTACGGCGAAAGGTAGAGCATCCGCCCAGCCGCGCAAAGGCGCTCCTGCTTCTCCGAAGGATGCCACCTCGGCGCGAAGCCCTCCATCGAGAGGATGATCAGTGCCCCTCCAGCCTTGATGATCTCGTTGCCAGCCTCCTTCTCGAGGGGCGAGAGGAAGGTGGAAAGCCCGGCCCCTCCCGGGCCGATGCGCGAGGCGGCGGCGCAAAGGGCCTCGCTTCCGCGAAGATGGCCTTGTGGGTGCGCCTCCGGCGCAACCAGGCCGGCCAAGGGCCGCCGATGGCCCTTGATCGCCACAATCACAGGCAATTCCAGCAGCGCCTCGTTGCCGTATGCCCAATAGCGCATGCCCTGGAAGGCGATCTCGCGCGCCCTGGTGAAGAATTGCCGCGCGGCCCGCCGCCTGGCCGCTCGAGTGCCATTCTCGGCGATGTACTTGCGGAATGCCGCCAATTGCCCGCCCTTCTTCACGATCCAATCGTGCCAATCGAAGGCGAAGATCGATTCGCGGAGCGAATCGTGCAAAACCACCCCAGACCCGCCGCCGGCAGGGTTTTGCAGCAGGCGCTCCGCGCCTGCAACCGCCCAATAGGCCCTATCCAGCGCCTTGATGAGCTGCCGCACCACCACGGCCAGCGACACGCGCTTCTCGATCTCGCGTACCTTGATGATAAGGTGCAGGTGATCCGGCATGATCACGAAGTAGCGGATCGGCTCGATGCAGTACCATTTTTCGTGGAACGCCTCGATCACGCGCAGAAACGCTTCCGTGATGGCGGAGGCCACGATGCGCCCGTCGGCCGCAATGGCCGAGAACGGCGCCGCGGCCGCCCCATCCCGCCGCTTGACCGTGACCATGTAGAAGAATGGCCGCTTGTAATCAAATCCCGGCAACCGCCCCATCACCCTTCACCCATCACCTTTCACCTTTCACCCTTCACCCTTCACCTTTCACCCTTCCCCTTTCACCCTTCACTTTTCACCTTTCACCAACCTGATTTCCTCCCCGTCCTTCTGCCACAGGCGCACCCAGTCGATCCAGTACTCAATCGGGAGCGCGTCGTCCGCCGTGATGCGGAACTGCTCCGGGCACCAGCCGTGGCCTGGCGTGAATATCTCGTTGTTGAAGATGATGCTCTGGAAATCGTGGAAACAGTCCATTCCCGCGAACCTTGAGGGCGAGAAATCGTGCGCTTCGTCGATGGGGCAGCTGCCGTACTTCTTCCCGTCCACCCAGAACGACATCTCCTTCGGCGTCCACTCGAACCCGTACACGTGGAACTCGGAGTTGAGCTTCGAGGCGTCTGGGAACGTGAACGAGCGCGACGCATGGCCTTCCCCGTGCGGCAGCATCGCGCGCTGCCCCTTCCCGGCCCACTTGTGGAGGTTATACACTACCTTATTGGTGGATGAGAACACCTCGAAGATGTCGATCTCCGCCATCCACTTCGACTTCCTGTACTGCTTCGTGGCCGTCATCCAGAAGCTCGGCCACGCGCCGTGCCTGAACGGCACGCGGCCGCGCATCTCAAGGTATCCGTAGCGGAACGCCATCGTGTCGTGCGTGGCGATTCCGCGCGACAGCATCTGCGGCTTGGCGGGATTCCCCGACGGGACGACCAGCAGGTGCAGGCAACCGTCCTCCACCCGCGCCGTCCGCGAGTCGTTGGTGTATGTGCAGTCCGAAGAGTTCATCGTCGCGCGGAACCGCCACTTCGTCTGGTCGAGCGCCGTCCCGTCGAACTCGTCGCCCCACACCAGCCGCCTTCCGGCCTGCGGCGCGGGAGTGGCGCAACTCATTGCGTCCGCAGCACCAGCCGCCATCGCAAAAACCAAACAGAGACTACCCGCGACAGTCCTTTTCATTGCCTTATGCCCTCAATGTTGCTCCAGCCTATTTGCCAGTTGGTCAATAGCATATCACAGGCCGGCTCCGCCGAAAAGCCAAATTTTGACCATTCCGCGACGCGCCGAGGTTTGGTATAATGCGCGCGACCACATCTACAGGATGAGAGACATGATTGAGACGGACGTATTGATTGTTGGTGCCGGACCCGCAGGTCTGGCCACAGCCATTTCCATCGTGCGCGAGGCGGCGCGGCGCGGCGACAAGCCGCCGCGCGTCGTGGTGCTCGACAAGGGACGTAGCCTCGGCTCGCACGTCCTTTCCGGCGCCATTGTCGATCCGAGCGGATTTGAAGGCTTCCTCACGCAGGAAGAGATTGCGCAGCTGCCGTGCGAGGCGAAGGTGGTGAAGGAGTCGTTCCGCTCGCTGCTGACGCGGGGGTGCTCCATCCGCATCCCGTGGATGCCGCCGATGATGAGCTCCATGGGTTATCCGGTCGTGTCGCTGACGAAGGTCGTCGCATGGCTCGGGCAGGTCGCCCAGAAGGCCGGCGTCGAGGTGTACACCGGCTACGCCGTCGCGGAGCTGATGGAGGAGAACGGCCGCATCGTCGGCGCGCGCACTGGCGCGAAGGGACTTGACAAGGACGGCAGCAGAAAGTCCAACTACCTCGCTCCGGAGGAAATCCGCGCAAAGGTTACCGTGCTCGCCGAGGGCGGATGCGGCATCCTCACTGAGAAGCTGATCGCGGAGAAAGGCCTGCAGGGCACGCGGCCGCAGACGTACGCGCTCGCCATCAAGGAGCTGATCGAGGTGCCGTCCGGCACGCAGACGGCGGGCGAGGTGATGCACACGTTCGGCTGGCCCAGCGATTTCAACACGTACGGCGGCGGTTTCGTCTACCACGTCTCCGAAACGCAGGTGATGGTGGGCTATGCCTACGCGCTCGACTACGCCCGGGCGGAGATCGACCCGTTCACGCTCTTCCGCCGGTTCAAGTCGTCAAAGTGCGTCAAGCGCCACATCCGCGGCGGCAAGACGGTCGCATACGGTGCGAAGGTGATTCCCGAGGGTGGGTTCTACGCCGTCCCGAAGCCGTACGTGCCTGGCTGCGTGATCGTCGGCGACGGCGCAGGGCTCATCGACTCCCTGCGCATCAAGGGCGTCCACATCGCGTTCCAGAGCGGCGTTGCTGCCGCGGGGGCGATCCTCGACGAGCTGAAGGACGGCAAGGGCCTCGAGGCGTATCCTGACCGCCTGAAGGAAATACCCGGCTGGAAGGAGATGGAGCGCGTGCGCAACGTGCGCGCGTCGTTCTCGTGGGGCATGCCCTACGGCGTGATGGCCGCGGGACTCGCCTGGGCCACGTTCGGCAAGTTCCCGTGGTTCCGCGTGCCGGGCTGCGACGAGGGCGACGCCGCCGCGCTGCGTCCGCTCGACCGCGCGAAGCTCGCGCGCGAGCAGGCCGACGCGATCGAGGCGTCGCCGATCCAGCCAGACCGGCTGACGGACGTGTTCATGAGCGGCACGATCCACGAGGAGGACCAGCCCTGCCACCTCAAGATCAAGGATCCTGCCGCCTGCGCGAAGTGCGAGGAGAAGTACGGCTCGCCTTGCACGCGCTTCTGTCCGGCGGAGGTGTACCGCCGCGACGAGGGGCACCTGCAGGTCGACTTCTCGAACTGCCTGCACTGCAAGACCTGCAAGATCAAGTGCCCGTGCGGCAACATCGACTGGACATTCCCGCAGGGCGGCGACGGGCCGCGCTACACGCGGATGTAGCGGCGCGCCGACGGCCAAGGAGCTCACTGGATGAAGGCCACTGTCGACCATCGCGCGCGCAAGCAAGTGATCATCGCGAACGCCATACAGCTGTTCGCGCGGCATGGCTACAACGACGTCACCTTCCAGGATCTTGCCGACAGCAGCGGCATCGCGCGCACGATCCTGTACCGCTACTTCAAGAACAAGCGGCAGATATTCGACGCCGCCATCTTCCTCGCGCTCGACAGGGTCGTGCAGAAGCATGCCGAAATCATGCGCGCGAAGCTCCCCGCGTCCGTCCGCCTCCGCCAGATATGCACCGCGGTCACGGCGACTCTCTTCGACAACCGGGAGTTCCTCTCCGTCATCATCGACTTCGTGATGGCCATGAACCGCGGCAAGCACGACATGACGCGGCGCATCATGACTTTCACCATCGGCCTCAAGCGCATCCTCCACACGCTGCTCGTGGGCGGCATCCACTACGGGGAGTTCCGCGCAGACGTGAACCCCGACGTCTACACAGACCTCCTCTACGCCCAGTTCGAGAGCGCCGTGCTGCGTCTCACGGTGAGCGGCGACGCCGCGATGACGGACGTCGTCAACCGCATCGACGAGATACTGCGGAGCCTGGAGCGGAAATGACGCCCGCCTGGTCGATCATCCCCGACGAGTGGAAGCCGCTCCTTACGGCGCGTGGCCTGCGCGCGTTCCGCGCCGACCAGATACTCCAGTGCCTCTACCGAGACTGGATCATGGACTGGGACGCAGCCACTACCCTTCCCAAGGACTTCCGCGAAACACTAAAGGAGGAGTTCCCGCTTCGCGTCCCGGATGTGCTTGCCCAGACCAGAGCCGAGGACGGCACGACAAAACTCCTGCTCGGGCTTTCCGACGGAAACTCCGTGGAGACCGTGGTGATTCCCGCGAAGGGACGCTTCACGCAGTGCGTCTCCACGCAGGTGGGCTGCGCGATGGGCTGCGTGTTCTGCGCCTCCGGCAGCAAGGGACTCGTGCGTTCGCTATCTGCCGACGAGATCGTGGCGCAGGTGATGACGGCACAGCACCTCTTCGCCTCGCCGGAGAACAAGCGGCAGGGATCCGGCCTTTGCCTCACCAACCTTGTTGTGATGGGCATGGGCGAACCGTTCGCGAACTACGACGAGACGCTTCGCGCTCTCAAGGTGCTGAACGCCGGCAAGGGTCCCAACCTCGGCGCGCGCCACATCACGCTCTCCACGTGCGGCATCGTGCCCGGCTTCGCGAAGCTGGCGGCGGAGGGGCTGCAGTTCGAGCTTTCCGTATCGCTGCACGCGCCGAACGACGAGCTGCGCTCGCAGCTGATGCCCGTCAACAGGCGCTGGCCGATAGGCGAGCTGCTTGCCGCCTGCCGCGACTACACGCGCGCGACCGGCCGGGTGATCACCTTCGAGTACACGCTCGTGAAGGGACTCAACGACTCCCGCGCCTGCGCGGAGGAGCTCGTGCGGCGGCTCAAGACGCTGCCCTCGTGCAAGGTGAACCTTATCCCGCTCTCGCCGGTGGACCACCGGCCCGACTTCCAGACGCCGGACGAGGCGACGCAGCTCGCGTTCCTCGACATCCTCATGAAGGCGCACATCCAGACGATGCTCCGCCGCAGCCGCGGCAAGGACGTGGCGGCGGCCTGCGGCCAGCTCCGCCTGCGCACGGCGGGTAAGGAAGGAGTCGGGGAGGCGCCATGCAGGAGCTGAAGCCGGGATTCGTCGTCGGTTCGTACCGCGTCGTCCGCGCGCTGGGCACGGGCGGCATGGGGGCCGTGTACGAGGTCGAGCACGTCACGCTCGGCGTCCGCTACGCGCTCAAGACCTTCACGCTGGAGAAGGGCCACGCCGAGCTGTTCCGCAAGCGGTTTCTCGCCGAGGGACGCCTCCTCGCGCGGCTCCGCCATCCGAACCTCGTACGCGTGTTCGACCTCGCCTGGGACGAGGAGAACGGGATTCTCTACTACGTTATGGATCTTGTCCTCTACAAGGACGGCGCGGCGTACACGCTAGCGGACGTCGAGGAAGGCAGCGCGGACGAAGAGCATCTCGTGCAGTGGTTCGTCGAGCTTTGCCAGGCGCTCGCCTACGTCCATGCGCAAGGCATCGTCCATCGCGACATCAAGCTCAACAACATCCTTCTCGCGCCCGACAAGCACGTGGTCCTTTCCGACTTCGGGATATCAAAGATACTGGGCGACAAGCTGCGCACGGACCTCGACGTATCGCGGACGATGGCGGAGACGACGGACGCGGCGACGGGCGGCAAGCTGATCATGGGCACCAAGGGCTACATGGCGCCGGAAGTCCTACGCGGCGAAGCAGTCACCCCGGCGGCCGACGTCTATTCGCTCGGCGTCGTCTTCTTCAAGCTGCTCACTGGCGTCTGGTACGACAGGAGCCTCATCACGCACGGACGAACCGACCTTAATCTGCTGAAGCACTTCGAGAACCGCTGGCAAGACATCCTGCCGCAGATGCTGGACGAGGACCCCGCCCGTCGGCCGACCGATCTCGCGAACTTGCCATTGCTGCTGCAACCGTCGCCAAATCTGCCGACCCACGGCAGGCTTTCCCGCCGATGGCCGTGGGCGATGGCAATCGCCGCCGCACTGGGCGTGGCGGCAGGCGCGTACTTCTTTCTTTCGTCATCCGGCAGGCGGACAGCGAAACCAGCGTCGCCGTCGGTCCATGGCGAGGATACCATCTGGCTCGACCAGGCGTTCGCCGTGCCGGAGGGTGCGCGATGAGCAAGATACCCGATACGCCCGTCACGCTCATCGCGCGCATGGCCGCGCAGATTACGGGCGAGGACGAGGCGGTGTGGGTGAAGTTCTTCGATCTCTACCAGCCCGTGATCCGCCACTTTGCGGAGTACGCAGGGGCGAAGTCCGATACCGACGACGTGGTGCAGGATGTGCTGGTGAAGCTCGTGGACGTCTTTCGGAGTGGCGCATATCGGCCGGAGAGAGGACATTTTCGTTCGTTTCTTGCCACCATCACCCGCCGCGAGGTCATCAACCGCTGGCAGAAGGCGCAGGCGCGCGCGGCGGGGATGCATGTGCCGATCGACGATGTGGAGCTCGCCGTGCCGCCCGAGGCGGCGGCGATGCTGGACGCGAAGTGGAGGCTGGCGCAGTGTGCCGCCGCAATCGAGCATGTGCTCACGCGTACCGCGCTTGCGCAAAAGTCGAAGGCCGTCTACCGAGCCTATGTGCTGGAGGAACGGCCCATCGGCGAGGTGGCGAAGGCGTTCGGCGTCTCTCGGAACGTAGTCTCGCAGGTCAAGACACGCGTCGACGCCATGATCGCCGACTTTGAATCCATGCTCCGCGACTGAAAAAATTTGCTAAACTATTGTCATTCTCGTCCACGAATCCTGTACTACTTTATAGAATCACGACGGAAAAAGAACAGAATGGAGACAGAAACATGAAAAGACTGCTGTTGACGATTGGAGCGACGCTCGCCCTCGCGGCTGCCGCCATGCCCACGCGGGACGAGCAGAGGAAAGCCGCCCCGATCGTGGCCGAGCTGATGAATCCCCTTGTGGCCGACTTCAGGGCCAAGAAGAAGACCGCCGCCGAGGTGGGCGACGTGGCCATGACCTACGCCAAGGAGGCGAACACCGAGGCCGCAAAGTTCCTGCTCCTGAAGGGTGCCATCTGGTACTTCGCCCAGGCCAAGGAGGACGCCAAGGCCGTCGCCGCCATCGCCGCCCTGACGGAACAGGTGAAGGACATCCCGCCGGAGGTGATGCGCAACGACATCCTCAAGCCCGCCATCGACCACGTGAGCGAGCAGAACGTGCCTGGCCTCTTCGCGCAGTTCCGCTCGGCGTCCGCGCAGATGGAGATCGCGAAGCTGGCTTCGTCCATCAAGCGCAACCGCGCCGACGAACCCACACGCCGACGCTACGCGGAGCTGCTGGCCGTAACTGGCGACTGGAAGGGCGCGCTGGATGTCTTTGCGAAACTGGATGACGCCAAGGACATGGCGAAGGCCGAGTCCGCCGGCAAGACGCTCGCCCCGGCAGGCAACTTCTGGTGGAGCTACACGCCGACCGAGCCCACGGCGGCGGACGCGATCAAGGCCCATGCCGTGGCGCTCTACCGCAAGGCCATCGCCTCCGGCGAGCTGACCGGCCTTAAGAAGGTCGTCGCCGAGAAACGCATCGCCTCTGTGCCGTTCGCCGACAGGTTCGCGGCGGCAGAAACCGCCACCGCTTCCGCGCCGTCCGCCAACGCACTCTACTGCGTCATTGACCTCTCAGCTGGACCGAACGCGAGCAAATACCCCGTATCGTATCTTGCCGCCGAGCCGAAGGGCGGTTGGACGGACGAGTACAAGACCACGAAACTTGTTTTGCGCCGCATCGAGCCGGGGAAGTTCATGATGACGTCTAAGAAACTCTCCGTCACGCTCTCGAAGCCGTACTACATGGGCATCTTCGAGATGACGCAAAAGCAATATGAACTGGTGACAGGTAAAAATCCCTCCAAATATAAGGGGGAGATGCGTCCTGTCGCCACTGTCCACTGGAATGAGATTCGCGGCGATTCGTCCGTTCACGATTGGCCAACCGTGAAGACGGTCGATCAGGATTCGTTCGTAGGGCGCCTCCGCGCACGGACAGACTTGTCGTTCGACCTGCCCACCGAAGCGCAATGGGAGTATGCATGCCGTGCGGGCACGACATCTGACTACAACAATGGATCCAACTACAGTAAGAAGTCGAACGATAACAGACGGAATTTAGGACGTTTCTTCGATAATTGCTCAGACGGTCGGGGCGGGTATGCACAACATACCACGGTCGGCTCGTACCTTCCGAATGCCTGGGGATTGTATGATATGCACGGCAATGTGGGTGAATGGTGCTTGGATTGGTGGACGGGCGGAATCTTCTTGCAGGACGGGGTGGTTGATCCGGTTGGTCCTTCCGCAAGTCGGGACGAGCGGAAACTGGTCGAAAAATGGGGAGTGCCAAGTGGATTCCGGGTTGTTCGGAGTGCACCATGGTTCTCGAACGACCCTTACATTGCCTTTTCCAGTGGAAGATATCCTGCTCTCGTCAAGGGCAATCATCCTTCCACCTTCAAGCGCGAAGACGGAATCGGCTTCCGCCTTTGCATGAACCCTGATGGCCCGGTTGGCGGCGCATCTGCCAGTGGAAGCGGCTCTCCCGCCGCTTCCGCCAAGGAACCTTCCAATGCCCTCTACTGCGTCATCGACCTCTCGGCGGGGCCGGACGCGAGCAAGTATCCCGTGTCGTACCTCGCCGCCGAGCCGAAGGGCGGCTGGACGGACGAGTACAAGACCACGAAACTCGTCCTTCGCCGCATCGAACCGGGTACGTTCAAGATGGGCGGCAAGTTTGAGGTGACGCTCACGAAGCCGTTCTACTGCGGCGTCTTCGAAGTGACGCAGAAGCAGTACGAGCTGGTGACGGGTAACAATCCATCCAAGTTCAATGGCGACATGCGTCCCGTCGAAAATGTCTCGTGGAATGCGATTCGTGGCGATTCGTCTAAATACAATTGGCCAAGTTCCGCGAACGTCGATTCTTCGACGTTCATCGGAAAGATCCAGGCGCGTACGGGCCTTACCTTCGACCTGCCCACCGAGGCCCAATGGGAATACGCCTGCCGCGCGGGAACAACGAGCCAATACAACAACGGCGGCGACTCCGAGACTGACCTGAAGAAGCTGGGACGCTTCCTTCTCAACCAGAAATTGCGCGGCTGGAAAGAGCCAGATGCTAATCTCGCCAGGCACGAGTCGGACGGCAAGGGCGGCTGTATGGATGCGCACACGGTAGTCGGCTCCTACCTGCCGAACGTCTGGGGACTCTACGACATGCACGGGAACGTGTGGGAGCGGTGCTTGGACTGGCACGGCGACTTGTCGAGCGGGGTAACGGATCCCCTCGGTTCTTCCTCGGGGTCGAAACGGGTGTCTCGCGGCGGCGGCTGGCTCAGCTCCGCAGGTAACTGCACCTCGTCCCATCGAAGTAACTACCTCGGCCCGTCGGACGAGAACAGCAGCTACGGCTTCCGCCTTTGCATGAACCCCAGCCGGCAGAAGTAGCGCGGCATAACGCCGCCACCGCCTGACAGCGAGTGAGGTATCGCCGATGGGCTGATTTCTAGCAGCCACGAATGGGAGGGGCGCGCTCCTGCGCGACCGATTCCGAGGCTGACGAGTTGTATTGTATGCTTTGTCGGGGTGAAATCAAAACAGGACTTGTTGTAGTCTTCAAAACAGGACTCTGTCTTTCGGTGTCCTTGAGGTGTCTGGCGTAGACATGGCCGGAGGG
>CACXPT010000122.1 GCA_902769585.1 uncultured bacterium | reverse complement strand
CCGGCGCGTATCCGGGCGTCAGGAGCGTCACCTCCGCCACGGTGCGGAATGCACTTGGTCTCGGCGACGAACTCCCCGCCGGCGTCGGCGGCGCGCTCGACGTCGATCCCGACACGGGCGCATTCCGCATCGACACGTCGCGCACGTCCGGAGGCTTCGCTGAACGCGGGAGCGTCGACGCCGGGACGCTCGCGTTCGAGCTGGAAGGTGCCGCCGCCACGGTCTGGGCCAGCTCGCTCGACGGACTGCCGCTGCGAACGTCCAGGCACATCTTGCTGACCCACTTGACCGACGTGCAGAACACCAACATCACGTACGCGGACGACACGCTCACAACCGTCCTTTCGTGGGGCAAGTTGCCGCATCTGATGCGGAGCGGGGCGGCACATGTGCGCCTGAAGGTCGCGCCGGGCACATTCACGGTCCATGCGCTCGCCTCGGACGGCGAACGCCTTCGTGCCGTTCCGGCCACCTTCGCCGACGGCGCGCTATCCTTCACTGCGGACGTGGCTGCGACCGCCGAGGCGACTTGGCTTTACGAAATCGTCCGCCAGCCGTCTCCATCGGTCATGATCCTGCGGTAACAAGGAGGTACACAATATGAGTAAATTGTTTTTCACTCTGATGTGTGCGAGCGCCACGGCGATGGCGACCGTGGGCGCGGAGCTGGCGGACGAGTCGCCGGCGAGCGTCGTGCGCTGGATCTGCCCGGACGAGCCGTTCCCTGACGGTATCGGCAAGATGCGCTACTACCGCCGCGCGTTCGAGACGCGCGAGGGCCTTGTGCGGGCGGAGGCAAGATGGTGGATCGACGACTCGGGCTGCGTGTATGTGGATGGTGGGAAGGGCATGCCCTCTTCAATGGTGGTTGACGAGCCGAAGGACCTCACCGGCGAGCTGAAGCGTTCGGGTCGGCACGTCCTGGCGGTGCAAGGGCGCAACATGGCCGGGAGCGGCGGGGTGTGCCTTTCGCTTGTTTTGACTTACGCGGACGGACACCACGAGTCCGTTTATACAGATGACAGGTGGCGGTGCGCGGCGGACGCGCAGGAGCGCGTCCCTCCCGGAAAGCGCACTGGGGGAGGGTCGCGCTCCTGCGCGACCGCATCCACTTGGACGGCGATGGATTTTGATGATTCGGGATGGAAGGCTGCCCGGCCATTCGCCGACGTGCTGGCGATGCCGTGGATGACCCTTGCCGACATGTCGAAGCTCATGTTGCCCGATGAGCGCGTGCGCCGGGATGCCATCCTCGCCGCGCGTGCGGTCCGGGTGGAGAAGGCGCTCAAGGCGATGGAAGGCGAGGCGAAGCCCGTCTGCAAGATCGTCTACGAGAAGGGAAAGCCCTATTTCGACATCGGCGGCAGGCGGTTCGAGACGGCGTTCTACAACGCGTCGGAGAACTGGAACTGCGACAGCGCCGCCCTGCGGCGACAGGCCGCGATGTTCCGCGACGCGGGGATGCATCTCTACGGCGTCGGCGTGCGGGCGAAGAACGTGTGGCGGGAAGACGGCTCAATTGACTTCGCCGACGCAGAGCGGAAGATACGGGACGTACTGTCGATCGACCCTGAAGCCCGGTTCCTTGTCAGCATGGCCTGCGACTATCCGGTGAGATGGTGGCTTCAAAAGCATCCTGACGAACTGGTCGGTTACGCGAACGGCACGCCCGACCCTTCGGTCGGCGACACGCTCCGGAACGTCACGGCGCCGTCGTTCGCCTCGCCCGTCTGGCGGCGGGATGCGGCCGATTTCATCGCACGCCTCGTGGCGCATCTCGAATCGACGCCGTACGCGAAGCGGATCTACGCCTACCGTCCCGACTTCGGCGTCTACCACGAATGGCACTACTTCGGCATGGCGCGGCACATGCCGGACAACGGCAAGGCAATGACGGCGGCGTTCCGCCGCTGGCTGGAACGCGAATACAAGGGCGACGTCGCGGCGCTGCGCCGCGCATGGAACAGGCCGGACGTCACGTTCGTGACGGCGGAGGTACCTTCGAAGGAAGAGCGTTTGCGCACGTCGGCTGGCACGTTGCGCGATCCGGTGAAGGACCGTCCGACGATTGACTACCTGCGCTGCCATTCCGAACAGGTGCGCGACTGCCTCTTCGACTTCAACCGCGCCGCGAAGGAGGCCTGCGGTGGCCGCGCGCTCCTGGGCAACTACTGTGGCTACTTCTTCGAGATGCCGTTTCCCGCGGAGGGGTGGCACCTGGAGAACGAGGCGATCCTCGATTCGCCGTACGTGGATTTTCAGGTCTCGCCGTTTCCGTACCAGACGGTTGCGCGCGGTGGCGGCAACGGACAGTATTCGCGGCGACTCCTGGAGGCGACGCGCCGGCGCGGCAAGCTCGCGCTGATGGAGGCGGACACCCGTACCACCTTGACCGTCAGTCCGGGTTGTCATCTTCACGCGAAATCGCGCGCGGAAGACATCGCGCTTCTGGCACGCGACTTCGTCTCGACGCTCTGCTGGGGCTGCGGCTTCTGGTACTATGATTTCGGACAGGGCTGGTACGACGCGCCGGAGTTCAACGAGCTTTTCGGGAAAATCTTTCCGATTCGACGGGAGATTTCCGACTGCCGGAGTGTTTCGGAAGTGTTGGTGGTGGGCGACTACGAGAGCGTGATGCTCACGAATGCCGGTTCCTCGCGGTTCAACGACGAACGGACGTCCGGGCTCGTCCACGCGCTCGGCCACACGGGCGTTCCTTTCGATTCGGCGTCGGTCGCCGATCTCGCATCCGGGAAGCTGAAGGACTACAAGGTGTACATCTTCTGCAACCTCCATTGGATGACGCCCGAGAAGGAACGTCTGCTGGCGGGATTGCGCGCGAAGGGGAAAGTAGTTGTCCTGCCCGAATCGCCGTTCACGGAAGCCGAACTGCGCAAGCTGCTGGCCGCGCACGGCGTCCACATCTGGGACGAAGATCCGCGTGACGTGATCTACGCGAACGCGTCTTGCGTCGCGTTGCATTCCGCCGTTCCCGGCGAGAAGACGATCCACCTGCCGCGTCGCGCGAAGGTGACGATGCTCTACCCCGAACGCCGCGAGATATCGGCCGACACCGACCGCATCGTCTTTACGCCGCAGGGTAACGGCCTCTCCACCACCCTCTTCCGCACGGAATGAGCGGGGATTTGTGGCCGGCAAATTCTCTTTGCTAGTTTGCCGGTGCGCCGTGTGCTCGTTTTTGCTACAATAGCGGCATGAGAAAGCTAACAATCTATCTGATGTTTGTGGTTGCCGCTGTCGCGGCGAATGCTCAGGAGCGCATGCCAGCCCCTGAACCGCCATTGCCGCCGCCGGTGATAAGGCCCGTGAACCTGCGGGCGGACGAGAAGCCCACGACGATCGCCAGCTACGCCGTGGAGGCGCGCGTGGCGGGGGCGTTCGCCACGGTGCGCGCGCTCATCGTGGTGGAGAACCCGAACCCGCGTCCGCTCGAGGGCGCGCTGGAGTTTCCGCTGCCGGACGGCGCTAGCGTGTGCGGGTACGCGCTCGACATCAACGGCGTGATGACCGACGGCGTGGTCGTGAAGAAGGAGAAGGCTCGCGTCGCGTTCGAGAAGGAGGTCAAGAAGGGCGTGGATCCGGGCCTCGTGGAGCACGTGCAGGGCAACGCCTACCGCACGCGCGTGTATCCGATTCCGGCGAACGGGGCGCGCCGCGTCCGCGTGGACTACGTTACGCCGCTCGCGTTCGCGCCGAACGGCGACGCGGCGCTCGTGCTCGCCATGCCGCGCGTACCTCTTAAGGAGCGCGCCGTGACGATCACGGTGCCGATGGGCGACGGCGTGCCGCAGCCGGTGCTGGGCGGACTGGGCGACCGCAGGTTTGCCGCCGCCGAGGCCGTATGGCGCAGCGCGGCCACCGACACGGACGTGACGCCTGACGCCGACGTGACGGTGGCGCTGCCGGCCCTGCCTGAGCGGCTGTGCGCGGTGGAACGCGTGAACGACGAGGTCTGGTTCGCTGTCAGCGACCGTCCGCCGTCCCTGGAGACGGCGAAGACGAGCCTGCCGAAGACGTGGCGCATCCTGTGGGACGCTTCCGGCAGCCGCACGGAGGCCGACGTGGCGGCTGCGCGCGCGGTGATCGACCTTCTGCCTGAAGAGGCGTGCTACGAGCTGGTGGTGTTCCGCAACGCCGTGGAGAAGCCGCTCGTCTGCGCGACGCGCGGCGAGATGGTTGCGGCGCTCGCACGCACGCCCTGCGACGGCGGCACCGACTTCGCCGCGCTCGCGGCGTTCCAGAAGAAGAACCCCACGGAGAACCGCACGCTCCTGTTCACTGACGGCATGGACGTGCTGGGCGAGGGCGATATCGACTTCGGCGCGAACAAGCCGATCGCGGTGATGTGCGGCGCCACGAAGGACGGTTCCGCGCTGCGCCGCCTGTGCGGCGGCAAGGTGATCGACCTCGCCGTGAGGACGCCTGCGCAGGCGCTGGAGGAGATCGGCGCGCCGTCGCCGACGCTTGTCGGCGTGAAGGGCGACGGCATCGCGAATGTGCAGGGAATCGGACAGGCGGCGCGTGGGCGCGTGACGGTGCTTGGCCGACTGACGGCGGATTCGGCCGAGGTGCGTCTGGACTACGGCAACGGACGTCTCTCGAAGCCGGCGACGATCCGGCGCGCCGACGCGCGCGAAGGCAAGACGTTGGCGACGGCGTGGGCCGCGTCGCGCGTGAACGAGCTTTCGCCGCGCGCTGACGACCATGCCGAGGAGCTGCTCGCGCTTGGGCGGCGGTACGGGCTCACCAGCCCGACCACTAGCCTAATCGTGTTCGAGAGCCTTTCGCAGTGGCTGGAGCACGACGTGGAGCCGCCGGAGACGGCGAAAGAGCTGCACGCGAAGTGGACGGCGCGCCGTCCTTCCGAGGCGCAGCGGCGAGAGGCGAAGGAAAGGAAGCAGGCATCATATCTCGCACGCCTAAAGAAGGAGTGGGAGAATCGCGTCAAATGGTGGAACGATCCGATTCCGCCAAAGCCGAAGACGCCGAAGAGCGGGCTCTTCGGCGAGGAGAGGCGGCGTTCGGCGGAGCGAAACTTCAATGCTTCTGTTTCGGCAAGCGCGAGGAGATCGTCACGATACGAGGAGTCTGCCGTCGCGGACGAGGCAGCTCCAGCGGTGATGACGGAGGCGCCTGCTCCAGCGATGGTCGAAAGGGCTGCTGCGGCATCCGCCCCGAGGGCAAAGATGGCGAACGGCGCGAAGCCGAGGTCGGCGGCGGCAACCGTGAAGCTGACGGCGTGGGACCCGCAGACGCCATACCTGCAGGCGATCAAGGATGCCGTGGTCGCGCTGGGCGGAGGCGTGGGGGGCAACGAGGCCGCGAAGGCAGAGACTGCCTACACGGAATACCTGGTCCAGAGGAAGAAGTACGCGGCATCGCCGGCGTTCTATCTGGACTGCGCGGGCTACTTCTTCGGCATCAAGGCGAACGCTCTTGCGGTGCGCGTGATCTCCAACCTCGCCGAGCTGCGACTGGACGATCCGGGAATGCTGCGCACTTGCGCGTGGCGTCTAAGGGAGGCGGGCGAGTACGATACGGCGTTGCCGGTCCTGAGGAAGGTGGCGAAGCTGCGTCCGGAAGAGCCGCATTCGTTCCGCGACCTTGCGATCACGCTGGAGGAGCGCGGGCGGCGCGACGCGAACGCCGACGACATCGCGGCGGCTCTGGCGAACTACCACAAGACGGCCTTCACCGCATGGGAACGCGACAACGCGCTCTGGACTGCCCTCGTCGCCATCGAGGAGCTGAACGCGCTGGTCGCGTGGAGCGGGCGTCAGACGTGGCCCGACGGGAAGTCGCCGAAGGTGCCCGAGATGGACGATGCATACCGCAAGCTGCTCGACCTCGACGTGCGTATCGCGCTCGCGTGGGACACGGACAACACTGACGTCGACCTGCACGTGCTGGAGCCGGACGGCGAGGAGGCATTCTACAAGCACCAGAGAACGTCGACAGGCGGACTCGTCTCGCACGACGTCACGACGGGCTACGGTCCGGAGGAGTACCTCAAGAAGAACGCGGCAAAGGGCGCGTACAAGGTGCTCGCCAACTACTTCGGGTCGCGCCAGCAGACTCTGCTCGGGCCGGCGACCGTGACGGCGACGGTGTTCACCAACTGGGGCCGCGCGGACGAGAAGCGGCAGGTCCTCTCCCTGCGCCTCGACAAGGTGAAGGACAAGGTGCCGATCGGGGAAGTGACGGTGGAGTAGTTAGTGCCTAGTGCCTAGTACTTAGTGCTTAGTGCTTAGTGCCTAGTGCCTAGTGCTTAGTGCTTGGTGCTTAGTGGCTAGTGGTTAGTGGAAGTTTGTAGAAGAAGGAGAAGAAATGAAAACGAAGATGATTGTGATCGCCGCATTGGCGGCAGTGGCTGCGCAGGCCGAGTTCAAGATCGACCGCACGGCGATGTCGGAGGAGTACTGGAAGATCTGGAACGACGACGTCCAGAAGCGCATCGACGCCGACATAGAGAAGTACCGCAAGGCGGACGGCGCGTTTGCGCTTGAGGGCGTGCCTGACGGCGCGGAGGTGCAGGTGGAGCAGTTGACGCACGGCTTCTTCTTCGGCGCGCACATCTTCAACTACGGGCAGCTAGGCAAGAAGGAGTGGAACGACCGCTACAAGGAGTTGTACAACGCCGAGGGTGGACTCTTCAACTCCGGCACGGTGGCGTTCTACTGGCGCACGCTGGAGATGTACCCCTACGCGCCGCGCTTCGAGTCTCACTACGAGGACTCGGAGGAGTTCTGGAACAGCTGTCCGCAGCCGAAGGAGCAGCCGCACTGGCGGCGTCCGGCCGTCGATCCGGTGATCGCCCACCTGAAGGCGCGCGGCTGCCGCATCCACGGCCATCCGCTCGTGTGGGGCAACAACACGTGGATGACGCCCACGTGGCTGTGGGACGCGTTCTGCCCGGCGAACGAGAAGTTCGCGCTGGAGCAGGCGACGGGCGTGAAGATCCCGCGTCCCGACCCGGCGCTCGCGATCTGCGTGGCGGACCGCGCGTTCACGCACGCGTGGGGAGCGGCTTGGGCGAAGGTGTACAAGAAGCTCTCCGACGAGAAGATCGCGAAGCTCATCCCCTCGTTTCTCAAGGCGCAGGAGGAGTTCTACGAGAGGCGCATCCGCGACATCGGCGCGCGCTACGGGAGCCGCGTGGACAGTTGGGACGTGGTGAACGAGAGCGCCACCGACTTCGCCAAGCGCTTCGGCTGCCAGGCGGTGCGGAACCGTCCGTTCGACGAAAGCTACTACGGACCGATGCCGGCGGACTACGCGTTCAAGGCGTTCATGTGGGCCGGCAAGTACATGCCGAAGGGCGCGTGGTTCAACCTGAACGACTACTACATGGACGAGGGCTTTTTCCAGCAGGCGAACGACCTCGTGGCGCACGGCGCTCGGATCGATGTGGTGGGCGCGCAGATGCACCTCTTCAACCCGGCGGAGAGCGTCGGCATCTCGCGCGGCGAGTTCTCGAAGGACGCCTACTCGAAGACGCACCCGGACGCCATCGTCGCGCGCTTCGAGAAGCTTTCGAAGGCGAACCGCCCTATCCACCTCTCCGAGATCACGATCACTGCGCCCGACATGTCGGCTCGCGGACAGATGATCCAGGCGATCATCATGCGCAACTGCTACCGCGCGTGGTTCGCCGTGGAGAAGATGAACGGCATCACGTGGTGGAACGTGGTGGACGACTGCGGCGCGCCTGGCGAGCCTTCGATCTCCGGCCTCTTCACGCGCGACATGCGTCCGAAGACGGCGTACTTCGCGATGGACGACCTCGTCAACCGCGAGTGGAAGACGAATTTGAAGGTGAAGGTCGAAGGTAAAGGTGAAGGTGAAGGTAAAGGTGAAGGTAAAGGTGAAGGTGAAGGGGGAGGCAAGCGCATCGTGAAGTTCCGCGGCTTCCGCGGACGCTACCGCCTTACGTGGAAGGGCAAGGACGGCAAGGAGCAGGCGAAGCTCGTCGAGCTGAAGTGACGAGGCGTCGAGGTGGAGGTGCCGGCCTGGCGGTTGCGTTAGCGCCATGTTAGCGTTTTGCAGGAAAGCGGCCGAACGCGCTTGCAACGGCACGGACGATGCGATATAGTCTTGGGCGTCATGAAATTCGTAAATCCGTGGATGCTAGTTCTGGTTGCCCTCGTGCCCGTGGCGGGCGCGTGGTGGGTATTCCTGCGTGCCCGCGCCGAAAAGCGGCTGAGCGGCCTGGTGGCGCCGGCTTTGCAGGGGCGCCTCTTGCCGCGCAACCCTAGGCTCTTCAACCTCCAGGCGGCGCTTCTGCTGGCAGGTCTGGCGCTGGTACTCTTCGCGGCGGCGCGTCCGCAGTGGGGACATTCCTCCCAGAAGATGCAGGCGCGCACGCGCAACGTGGTGGTGGCGCTCGACGTCTCGCGCTCCATGCTCGCGGCCGACGTGCGGCCCAACCGCCTGGAGCGGGCGAAGGCGGACGTCGCGGACCTCATAGACTCGCTCGAGGGCGACCGCTGCGCGCTCGTGGCGTTCAGGCGGACGGGCGTGCTGCTGTGTCCGCTCACCACGGACCACGGATTTCTCCGCAGCACGCTGGAGTCCGCCACGCCGGAATCCGCGCCGCGCGGCGAGACGGACCTCGGCAGCGCGATCCGCACCTCGCTCGACGCGCTCGACCCGGCAGCGGACGACCACAACGCGATCATCCTCATCTCCGACGGTGGCGACCTGCGCGGCGGCGCGCGCGATGCCGCGCGTCTCGCCGCGAAGCGGAACGTGCCCGTGTTCACCGTCGGCCTCGGCAACCCGCGCGCGGAGACGGCGATTCCCGACGCCTCCGGCAGCGGTTCGCAGCAGTACCAGGGGAAGGCGGTGACGACGAAGCTCGAAGAGGCGGCGCTCGCCGAGATCGCGAAGCTTTCCGGAGGGCGCTACGTGCCGCTCGCTACGGCAGGCACGGCGGAGACGACGCTTGGCGCGATCTACCGCAGGTTCCTGCGTCAGGTGGCCGCGAAGGAGCAGGCGGAAGAGGAGGAACTGCGCGCAACGGAGCGTTTCGGCATCTTCCTTGTGCCGGGGCTTCTGCTCGTGCTGCTGGCGGGCATGTTCTCGCGCGGCCGCTTCGCAGGCCGCGTCGCGCGGAAGGCACTTGGTGCCTGGTGCTTGGTGCTTGGTGCCTGGTGCCTGTTAGTCCCTCGCCAGGCATTTGCTGATACTAATACGTCTTACCAGTTACAAGAACCAGAAACTCAGTCACCAAGCACCAATCACGAAGCACCAAGCACCAAGCACCAGGCACTAGGCACCAAGCACCAAGCACCAAGCACTCCCTTGGACGACCGCGAGATATGGAACCAGGGCGTGGACTACTACAGGGCTGGCGACTGGACTAACGCGCTTGCGACGCTCCAGCCGCTGATGCTAAGCAGGACACACGGCGCGAGGGCGAGCGAGGTGGTTGGCGCGATACTGAACGCCAACGCAAAGCGAGAGCTGGCGCAGGCGAAGTCGGCGCAGGGCGTCCACGCCGAGGACGCGACGCTCGCGCCGTTGCGCCGTGCGTTCTCTGCGCGGAACGAAGGCGCGTGGGCGATGCAGCGCGCCCTGCGCGCCGCGCCGGACGACCCGCGCGCGAACCGCAACTTCTCGCGCGCAATGGATGGGCTGAAGGAGCTGCGCGACGAGCTGCACGTGGAGGAAGTGCTTGCAAAGGCGAAGGGCAAGGATCCGAAGGCGCAGATGGCGGAGGCGGCGCGCGAGGCACTTGCGCTTCTGAAGGAGCAGGCCAGCGTGCTCACGAACGAGGCCGGAGTCGCCGTCGCGCGAAGCGAGGCTCTCGCGAAACGCGCGGAGACGCTGGCGGACGCCCTGATCCCTCTCAAGCGTACTGTCCTGGAGTCGGTCACGAACGAGCAGCAGGCGGCGGAGATCGTGGGCGACGTGGAGGCGACGCGCGACGCCACGTTGCGCGCGGCGGACCAACTTGCCGACCTTTCTTCCGACGCGGCGTTGAGCCTTTCGACCTCGGAGAACGCGTTCCACCGCTACTGGAAGGGGCTTCTCGATCCCGGAGGCGCGCTGGAGGAGGCTGTCGGCGCGCAGTCGAACGCCGTCGCGCGCGCCGAAAAGGTGAACGGGCGCGACTGGCAGCAGGAGGCGCTCGATTTCACGCAGATCTTCGGCACGCGTAGCAACGAGCCGCCGTACACCGTGCGCGTGGCGCAGGAGATCGGCAACGCGGCGCAGGAGATCGTGAAGAAGCAGCAGGCCCTGTTGAAGGAGCCCAAGGACGAGGATGCGGCCGTTGCGGTTGCCGGCCTCACGCGCGTGCGCGACCGGTTCGGCCTTCTCGCGGCGGATCCGCGTCAGCTGGTGGCCGCCGACATCCTCATGCAGACGAACGCCTACAACGACGTGAAGCGCACGGACGGCTTCAGCTGGCAGAAGGACGCGTACGACCACACGCGCGCATTCCGTGCCCGCTTCCCCGCGTGGGCGCAGCAGAAGGAGCAGGAGATACAGCAGAAGATCCAGAACGGTGACACGAACGCCGTGCCGTTCACGAAGGAGCAGCAGGCGGAGGTCGCCGCGCTGGCTGCGGCGGTCGAGAAGAAGCAGCACTTGTGCCTCGAGAAGGAGCTGCCGCCGGAGCAGCTGGACGCCATAGGCAAGCTCGAGCGGATCCGCGAGCTGCTGCCCAAGGACCCGAACGGCGGCGGGCAGAACAACCAGCAGCAGCAACAGCAGCAGAACCAGGACCAGAACAAGGACCAGGACAAGAAGGACAACCAGGACCAGCAGCAGGACCAGCAGAACCAGGACGAGCAGAAGGACGACCAGCAGCAACAGCAGGAGCAGAAGCCGCAGGCCGAGGAGCCGAAGGACGACAAGGAGGTGGAGGAGCTGCTGCGCAAGGCTCAGGAACGTTCGGACGAGCACGAGAACGACAAGAAGATGCGCATGCGCAAGATGCCGCCCTCGCCCAACGAACGTGATTGGTAGCAGATATTCCAAAACTAAGGAATCCTTCTATGTAAAGTGACGCCCGGAGCGGCGTTTTTACGGGGCCGTTCCGCCATGAGGCAGCGCGGCCCCAGAA
>CACXPT010000121.1 GCA_902769585.1 uncultured bacterium | reverse complement strand
ATGTTGCCGGCGAGCACCTCGCTGGAGCTGGGGAGGCCGGTGCGGCCGAAGCCGTAGCCTTCGGTGTGGGAGATGATGCCGCAGGAGCCGGGCTCGGCGTTGGCGGGCTTGGCGAGGATGCCCGTCACGTTTAGCTCGCCCGCGGCGACCGGGATGTCGAAGAGGTAGTAGCTCACGCCGCTCACGGCTCCGGCGGGGTTGAAGTTGGTGCACACCGGCACGTAGGGCGTGCTGTAGAGGGTGTTGGTGGCGGCTGTCCAGAATGACGCGAAGTCGGCGGGGGCGGGCCATTCCTGGATGTTCATCACGTCCGCGCCCGCGCCGCCGTCGAACACGTTGTCCTTGTCGTCGAGCCACGTGTTGTTGTCCTTCACCTGCACCTTGAGGCGCACGAAGCCGGGCGAGGCGATGGCGGTGGTGACGACGAGGGGCGCGTCGCTCGTGGCGGTGCCGTTGGTCTGGGAGCCGTCGTCGCCGGAGAGCGTCCACTTCAGATCGCGCCCGGTGACGGCGGCGTTGCCGTTGTCCTTGTCCACGAGCGTCACGGTGAACGTGATCGTTTCGTTGAGGGCGTACTCGAGCGGATTCTTGTCCGTCGTGCCGATGAACGCCAGCTTCTCAGCCGAGGCGGAGAACGCGGCGAGCAGCGCCGCACCTGCGAGAATCGTCTTTTTCATGGCGATAGTATCGCACAGCCCCCTGCCCCCTGTCAAGAGTGGCACCGTCAAGCGCAAAATTGTTCGGCAATCGGCTTGGCGAGGATGGCGACGACGACGGCGAGCAGGATGGCGGATACGAGCTTGAGGCATGCGGTCGCCTTGGCCGAGCCGAGAAGCCGTGAACGGAAGAAGTCGGCGGCAAAGATGAACGGCAGGTAGATGAACGGGACGAGCGCGCAGAACAGCGTGCCCAGAAGGAGCGTCTGGACTGACGGCGGCAACGACGTGCCCTCGTGCGTGAAGTTCGGCAGGAACGCGAGGAAGAAGAGAATGGTAAGCGGATTCGACATGGACATGAGGATGCCGCGCCCGACCAGCCGCCAACCTCTCGCCGTCGCTCCATGCAACGCGTCGGTCTCTACGGATCGGAAACTCGCCCAAGCCTCCTTGAACGCGCAGAATGCAAGATAGGCGATGTACGCGGTGCCCACAAGCTGTATCGAGAGCATTACTGCCGGATGGTGCGTGAAGACCGATGCGACGCCTGCGGCGAGGACGAGGATCCACAGCCAGCATCCGATAATGAGTCCAGCCATCAGCGTGGCGGCGCGCGCCTTGCCGTCCGAGAGCGCGGTGGCAATGGTGCACGTCAAGTCCGGCCCCGGCTTGATGATGAGGGCCAGCGAACCGATGATGTAGGTAACGAGCATGTGTGTCAAGATGGCATCAAGTGGCTTGCAACGTTGGGTGCGTTTCGCTCTTGAATGGGTTTACGACCTTTATTCCGCAATAGGTTTGTCCGTCGTTCAAGTCTTCTGACCAAAATTCCAGACAGTTGTTCACTTGAGCTGCCGCCAAAAGAAGTGAGTCGTAGAACTGAAGTCCGTATTGCGCCTTGATGTCAATCGCCAACTGCGTCCATTCAGGCATTACCGGCACAGTTTTTATGGTCCCCGCTATTGAAAGAAGTTCCTTTACCTCTTCATCGGACTTCTTGAATTTGCGATACATCACAGAAGCGAATTCATTGAGCACTTGTGCGGAAATTACAAATCCATTGCCACGAATGGCGGCCTCAACAATGTCGCATGCTCGCTCATACTTGTCTGGCTGCGTTTCATCAACCGCATATATGAGAATGTTAGAATCAAGGAATTTCATGCGAATTCGCCTTCAGGATACGCATCAGCCCTATTGAACTCATAAGGCTCCGTAATACGGCCACGCCCTTTGCGGACCACCGCGCGCCACCTGTCCATCAATCGAGTGGCGGTTTCGCTCTCCTTGCGCCGCCTATCCAACTCGGCCTTAAGGCAATCGAACAACATCCGTTCGAGCGTAGTCCCCCGAACGGTCGCATATTCCTGCGCTTCCTGTGCCATCGCAGGAGGCAAATCTATCATGATGCTCATGTCATTGTCCTCCGACGCCGCGTATTATAGCATAAATCCCCCGCCGGGGGCGTGAGATGACGAGGGCGCTCGCCGTAGGCAGTCTATATGTCGCTCGGCATGCGCCAGTCGGCGCGGGGCGAGAGCGACAGCGTGATCTTCGGGCCGTCCGGGACGCAGTTGCGCTTGTACTGCGCGGTGCGGAAACGATGCAGGAAGGTCTTGTGCGCTCGAACAATGGTCTCGTCGGCGTGCATGTCGCGAAACGCGATGCGGGCGAGCGCGAGAAGCTTGTCCGCAGATGCGCCGTTGGCGAGGTAGTGGAAAAGGAAGAAGTCGTGAAGCTCATACGGGCCCAGCCGCGCCTCACTGTCGTTGGCGGCGGCATCCGGCACGAGTTCCGGCGTGATGGGTGCGGCGGCAATGCCGGCGAGCAGCGATCGGAGCGGCTCCTCGGATTCCTTAGCGATGAGCCGCAACGCGCCAAGCACCATCGTCTTCGGGACGGAGGCGTTCAGCTGGTACATGCTCATGTGGTCGCCGTTGTACGTGTTCCACCCCAGCGCGATCTCTGAGAGGTCGCCCGTGCCGACGACGAGCGCGCCCTCCATGTTGGCGATGTCCATCAGCACCTGCGTGCGCTCCCTTGCCTGCACGTTCTCGTAGGCAATGTCGTGTACCTCCGGCGTATGGCCGATGTCGGACAGATGGCATCGGCACGATTCACGGATATCGACGACGCGAACGGTTGCGCCGACGGCCTTCGCAAGCTCGATTGCACGCCTCTGCGAGTCGTCCGTGGAGCCGAAGCCTGGCATGACGACGGCGACAAGGTCTTCGCGCGCCTTCCCCATCCTGTCGAGCGCTGCCGCCGCGCCAAGCAAGGCAAGGGCGGAGTCCGCGCCGCCAGACACGCCGACGACGAGCTTGCCGACATGTGCGCTCGCCATGCGCCGCGAGAGTCCCGCCGCCTGGATGTCGAGCAGTTTCCGCCACCAATGGTCTTCTCCGTATTCGTCGAGAAATGGCGAGCGGGAGACGAGGGACGGCGTCGCCTCGGGCAGTTTGGCGGCGAGGGTGACCAGCTGCCGACGGACGCCGGGAACGGGATGCGAGCAATAGACGGACGAAGTGCTTCTCCTGCGGTGCCGTGCGGCGGCGACATCGATGTCCGCCACGACGATCTGCGGCGCGCCGCTGAACAGCTTGCCGACGGCAACGGTCCGCCCTTCCACGGCAATGACGGGACACCCGCCGTAGACCGCATCTGAGCTCGATTCGCCCGAACCGGCGCATGCCATCGCATAGGCGCAGCCGAGGCGTAGGCTCTGCTGCTCGACGAGCGACTGGCGTCTCTGCGATTTGCCGAGGAAGTCAGTGCTGGCTGAGAGGTTGAACACCACATCGACACCGCCTTCCGCCATCAGCGAACTCGGCGGCACGGGCGTCCAGAGATCCTCGCAGATCTCGACGCCGAACCTGAACGCGCCGACGTCAAAAATTGCGAGCGGCTCGTCGGCTGGCGCCGGCGTGAACTGCCGCCGCTCGTAGTATTCGCCGTAGTTCGGCAGCGCCCGCTTGCGGACGATGCCCGCGATCTTGCCGCAGTTGACGATGGCCGCCGCGTTGTAGATGGCGGGGCCTTCCGCGACCGGCAGGCCGACGATGGAGACGATCGGCAGGTTCGCTGTCGCCGCGGCAAAGGTCTCCGCCGCCGTAAACGCCGCGGCGAGGAGTTCGTCGCGGAAGAACATGTCGCCGCAGGTGTAGCCCGTCAGGCACAGCTCGGGGAACACGATCGCCGAGACGCCGTCCTTGGCAGCCTCCTTGGCGAGCCGCAAAAGTTCCTTCGCATTCGCTGCCGGATCGCCAAGCGTCAATCGCGGCGCCGCAGCTGCGATTCTGTAGAATCCCTGCATCTCTATCTTTTCTTTACCGACGCAACCATTGCGACGGTACAACACATTTAGCACGCCCCGTGCCAACGCCGCGAAACAGCATTTCATGCCCTCATCTTACAATTCATGAAACAAAGCTACACCGAAACAATGGCAATCATGTAAAATGCAAGCCCCCCTTACCAATGTGAGAAGGTTATCAACTTTCAATTGGGAGTAAACTGCCGCATCGCTCCGTTATATTGAATTTCACCGCGCCCACATTGACTTTTGGGGCCGAAAATGCAATAATAATGACGATTTTTGTTTAGGGTTACTGTGCCCTTGAACGAAGGAAAAGTGAAGGAGAGATCCACATGCCGAGACTGATGGAGAAGAAAGATTGGCTGCAGACCGTAGCTGAAGTCGGGTCTGCCGAAAGTGTCTGGTACGAGAACGTATCGGCAGATGGTGGATTTTTCTCGCTTTCGGTGCCGGAGAGCGGAAAGTATCGTGTGATTCTTGTAAAAATTGACAAGCCTCGGCAGATGACGGCCGCGAAGAGTCCCGTTCGCATCGGTTCGAAGAAGGGTGTCTGGCGGATTCCCACCGAGGAAGAAGATCGTGCGATGGACGAAGAAATCGCTGCGTCAATTGATCTGGACGGGGTCCTTTGATGGAACTACTGCTCGATACACATATTCTTTTGTGGCTGGTCACCGATAGTCCGCTGCTTTCGTCAAAGGCGAGGGCGATGATAGAGGATGTGCATAACACATGTCTGTTCAGTCCCGTGTCGATTTCGGAGATTTCGCTCAAGCACAAGAAGCATCCTGACAGACTTTCATTCAGTGGAGAAGCGGCTCGCTCCGAGTTTATCGCGGTCGGGATATGCGAACTTCCATTGACTGCGGCAAATGCCGCAGAATCGGACTCGCTTGAATTGCTCCACAACGATCCGTTTGACCGCATGTTGCTTGCCCAGGCCAAATGCGAGGGGATCAAGATCATGTCGCATGACCGACAATTTCCTCAGTACGGAGATTTCGTCATCCCCGTGTGACTCCCATTGTCGATAGTAAGGCCTGCGACGGTCGGGGCAAAGCCGCCGCCGCAGACCCGGAATCTAGCTAGAACGAGAATGTTGCGTTGATGCCGCCCCAGACGATCTGGTGCTTGCCTTCGCCCATGTACCCCTCGTGCCGGAGCGTGTGCGACGGCGTCCAGGTATAGTTGATCTGCGCACCGACCGAGAACCACGTGGTGAATGCGTACTTGGCGGCGAATCCGAGCGTCTGGTCGGTCAGCTCCGTGCCTCCAGCCGAACCCGTGTAGGCGTGGTCGCCAAAACCGACCTCGGCCTTCGGCGTGAGGGTAAGGTCATCAATCGGCGAGAAGTCCCGCGAGAGAGCGAACGAGAAGTACACGGCTGACGGGTCAGTGCCAGCAGAGTCCGAGTAGTTCCAGTAGACCGACGCGGACGGCGTCACATAGTCGTTCTCGTAGGACACGGTCGCATACAGATCCTGGTCGCTGTGCCCGTTGTTGTTCGGGAACGTGTACCAGATGTGTCCGATCTCAAGCCCCACGGGGCCGACGGAGTTGGCGTAGGAGAGCGTGTAGTCGAACTCCTGCGCACCGCACGACCGGCGGCTGTTGCAGGACGTTCCGCGCTTGTGCGTCGCGTCGAAGCTCGACCATGCGTTGAAGGAGGCCGAGCCGAAGTCGCCGGCGTCGTAGCCGAGCGTCAAGCTGGGCTGCCATACCGGATTGTCGTTGCAGATAGTGCCGCGCCAGATGTAGTCGCTCAGCACGTCCACCGACACCTCGACGGAGAAGCCGTCGCCTTCCGTGGTCTCGAGTTCGTTCGTCTCGGCCGCTTCGGCCGAGAAAGCGAGCGCTGCCGAAGCGAGAAAAGAGGTTATGGTTTTGGTTTTCATTGGAGTTTGGTTAAGGTTTGATGGTTGGATAATGTTGCCAATGTGGAAGTGTTGCCAGTTCCAATGTTGCCAATTTCCAATTGGTATTGGTGATTGAACTGGCAACATTGGCAATATTGGCAACATTTCTCAGGTGTTGCTGAAGAACTGGAACGAGGCGTATGCGTCTTCGCCGTGTTCGGTCACGTCCAGGCCCTTGAGTTCGGTCTTGGGATCGACGCGCAGTATCCCGAGCGCCTTCAGCGCGAAGAATATCGCCAGGCCCATGCCGAACGCCCATGCGGCCGTGACGGCCACGCCTAGCAGCTGCACGCCGAGGAAGTTTACGCCACCTCCGTAGAAGAGGCCGACCATCTCGTTGCCGTAGCTCAATGCCTTCGGCGCAGCGAAGAGGCCAACCGCAAGCGTGCCCCACACGCCGTTGACGCAGTGCACGGACACGGCGCCCACAGGGTCGTCGATGTGCAGCTTGTCGAGCGAGAACACGCTCAGCACCACCAGCACGCCGGCGACGAGCCCGATGACGATGGACGCGTTCGCGGTCACGAGGTCGCACGGCGCGGTGATAGCCACGAGGCCCGCTAGCGAACCGTTGAGCGCCATCGTCAGGTCGGGCTTGCCCATGATGATCCACGCGGTTACCAGCGCGGCGATGGTGCCGGCGCACGCGGCGAGGTTCGTTGTCATGGCCACGCGGCCGATCGACCCGATGCCCGCGGTGTAGCTGCCCGGGTTGAAGCCGAACCAGCCGATCCACAGCAGGAACACGCCCAGCGTGCCGATGACGAGGTTGTGCCCGGGAATCGGGTTGGCCTTGCCGTCGGGACGGTACTTGCCGAGGCGCGGTCCCAGGGCGATTGCGCCCGCGAGGGCGACCCAGCCGCCGACCGAGTGGACGACCGTGGACCCGGCGAAGTCGTGGAAGCCCATCAGCTCCAGCCAGCCCTTCGAGCCTTCGCCCGCGAGACCGCCCCACATCCAGTGACCGCTCACGGGATATACGAGCGCGCTGATTAAGACCGAGTAGATGAGATAGCTCTTGAACTCGATCCGCTCCGCCACCGCGCCGGAGACGATCGTCGCCGCCGTCGCGCAGAACATGGTCTGGAAGAAGAGGAACGTCCAGTCCCAGACCCCTTCGCCGGTCGCGAGGCTCGGCATTCCGAGTCCGCCCCAGCCGAACCAGCCCGCGGCCTTCGTCACGCCGAACATGAGCGCCGCGCCTATGACGTAGAACGCGAGCGATCCGGCCGCGAAGTCCATCAGGTTCTTCATCATGATGTTCGCCGCGTTCTTCGCGCGGGTGAACCCCGTCTCGACGAGCGCGAAGCCCGCCTGCATCGTGAACACCAGTATGCCCGCTATGAGCGTCCATACTACGTTCAGGTTTGTTTGCACCTCAGGTGCAGCAATCGTTGTCGCTTCCATGATTTTCCTTTCCGAGGGGTGCCGACATTCGACATACGCCGCCCGACATCCCTTCAACTTTCAACACTTAACACTTAACTCTTAACTCTTAACTACCCTATCGCCGCCGGACCTCGTTCGCCGGTCCGTATTCGGACACACTCGTCCATCGGAAGGACGAATATCTTGCCGTCGCCGATGTCGCCTGTGCGGGCACCCTCGATGATGGCTTCGATCGTCTTCTCGATGTAGTCGTCGTTCACCGCGATGGCGAGACGCATCTTCTTGTGGAGCGTCACCTCCTCGGTGGCGCCGCGATACATGTGGATGTAGCCGCCCTGCTGTCCACACCCCAGCGCATTCGTGACGGAGATCTTGTAGATCTCGCGGTCGAACAATGACTGTTTGACGGCATTCAGCCGATCCGGCTGGATGTAGGCGATTATCAGTTTCATCTTTTTTTCCTTTGTTTTGGGCCGCCCCGATTGACGGCACGCAAAACATTCGCAGAAGGCGTGCCAACTCGCCAAACTGGCGCATTTCGCCCGGGAAACGCTAAAATCCGCCATGCGGTGTAATCCGCACGGCGGATTCGTTTACCTGTTTTGTAAAAGCAGCAGCTCTTCGGCGCAGCGATCCACCACGCCGCGGCGGCGCTCCACAGCCGCTTTAGCGCGTGCGCCAAGCGCCGCCCTCGCGGCAGGATCGCCGAAGAGGCGCAGCATCTCGCGCTTAAGCGACTCCTCGTCCGGCACCTGCAGGATCGCGTCCGCCGCGAGCAGGTCGCTCATCACCGGTCTGAAGTTCTCGGTGTACGGTCCAACGAGCGTCGGCACGCCGCAGAGGCACGGCTCGATCATGTTCTGCGAACCATGCTCGCAGAGCGATTTGCCGACGAATGCCACGGTCGCGATTCCGAAGAGGCCCATCATCTCGCCGGTAGTGTCGCAGAGGAAGACTGGTGCTTGGTGCTTAGTGCCTAGTGCTTGGTGCTTGGTGCTTGGTGCGTTGCTTTCGCGCTGATCATCGCACTTTAGTTCCGCACTAAGCACCAAGCACTCGGCACCAAGCACCTTATCTTTAGAACGGCGGATGCACCCGAAGCCGGCCTTGCGGATGTTGGCCTCGACGGCGTCCGACTTCTCGAAGTGGCGCGGGGCAATCACTAGCTTCACGTCCGGCCGCGTCTTCGCGAGCTCGGCGTAGATGCGCAGAAGCGCCTCGTCCTCGCCGGGCCACGTGCTGCCGCCGAGAAGTATCTCGCCGCCGCCGATCCATGCGCGAAGCTCTTCTTCCTTTGGCGGATTGCGCTTCGCCACGTCGAACTTGAAAGAGCCGGTAACGGACACCGTGGCGGGATCTGCGCCAGCGTCAACAAGACGCTTCGCGTCAAGGTCTGACTGCGCGAATATCTTCGTGAAGCAGCGCAGCACCTCGCCGAAGAACCAGCGCAGCTTGCGGTAGCGCGGCGCACTGCGGTCCGAGACGCGCGCGTTGATCAGGAAGAGCGGGGTGCCGCGCTTCTTCGCGGCGCGGATGAAGTTCGGCCATATCTCGCTTTCCGTGAGGATGATGGCGCGCGGCTTCACGGCATCAAGCGCGCGCCGCACGCAACCGCCGAAGTCGAGCGGGTTGTAGATGAGCGTGTCGCCAGGCCCCACCTGTCCTTCCGCCTGCTTCCAGCCGGTGGATGACGTGGTGGAGAACACGAAGCGGACTGACGGATCCTTCGCGCGCATCGCGCGCATCAGCTGTCCGGCCACTGCCACCTCGCCCACGCTGACGGCGTGGATCCAGATTGGTGCTTGGTGCTTAGTGCCTAGTGCTTGGTGCTTAGTGCCTGGTGCGTTGCTTTCGCGCTGATCATTGCACTTCAGTTCCGCAGCACTAGGCACCAAGCACTTAGCACCAAGCACCTTCTCATCTTCCGCACTAGGCACCAGGCACAAAGCACCAAGCACCTCCTTGGGGTAGCGGCCGAAGCGGTCGCCCATGCGCGCGCGATAGCCGCCGCGCCGCTTCATGCGAATGAGAAACGACGGCAGCATCACCATGTAGACGATGCCGAACAGGAAGTTGTACAAGAGCCACTTCACGGCGAGAGTTCCGTCATTCCTCGAACGAGAGAGGGAAGTTCATCGACTCGATGGAGCCGTCGCAGGACTGTCCGCCGTCCACGCAGATCACCTGCCCCACGATGAAGCGCGTCTTTTCCACGTCCGCCAGGAACTGGATCATCGGCACGATCTCCTCCACCTTTCCGCCCCTTCCCACGGGTATCTTGCGCGAGAAGCTCGCCACGTCCTCCTTCGAGTAGCGCTCCGCGAGCTTCGTGAAGATGAGGCCCGGCGCCACGCAGTTCACACGGATGCCGTACTTCGCCACCTCCACGCCCAGAGCACGCGTGAACATGTTGAGCCCTCCCTTGCCGGCCGAGTACGGTAGCATGCGGCGGTGCACCCACGTCACCATGCTGTGGATGGACGAGATGTTGACGATGCGCCCTTCCGTCTTCTTCTCCACCATGTCGGCCACCGCGTAGCGCGAGCAGTACGCCGCCGCGTTGAGGTTGAGCGCGATCTGGCTGTCCCAGTACTCCATGGGCATGTCCTTGAACTCGCCCTTGGGCCCGCCTGGGATCTGCAATGCGCCGCCGGCGTTGTTCACGAGCACGTCGATCTTGCCGAAGGTTGCGACGAAGTCATCGACCATCGCCTTGCAGTGGTCGTGGCTGCCGACGTCACCCGCGTAAATCTTCGTCTTGACGCCGTATTTGGCGCACTCCGCCGCCACGGCCTCCGCGCCGGCCGGGTTCTTGTTGCAGGTGATGCCGATGTTCGCGCCCTCGTCGCGCGCGAAAGCGACCGCGCATCCCGCGCCGATGCCGTGGGACGAGCCGGTTATCAAGATGTTTCGTGCCATTTTCCAGTCCTTGATGTTTTGTGGACGGCACTATTATACCGAAAGCCGCCCGATAGGGCAACAAGCCCAGATATTCCAAAACTAAGGAATCCTTCTATGTAAAGTGACGCCCGGAGCGGCGTTTTTACGGGGCCGTTCCGCCATGAGGCAGCGCGGCCCCAGAAAA
>CACXPT010000120.1 GCA_902769585.1 uncultured bacterium | reverse complement strand
CCGCTCCTGATGGCGTATGCCTATCCGGCGAAGGACGACAACACGATCATCGGCAACGCGGCGGAACCGGTTCTTGACCCGGCGTCGGTGCCTGGCGCGCAGGTGGTGCGCAAGGCGATGCCTGCGGTGTGGGACTGGCCGCTCGACGCGCCGGTGAAGGTGGTGGCGAAGGATTCTGCGGGGCGTCCGCTGGAGCTTGTGCCATACGGATGCACCAAGCTTCGCGTGTCCATGTTCCCGGTGGAGTGAACGACGGCATTTCAAGAGAAAAGCAGAAAGAAGGAAGGAAGAAGATGTCCAAGAGCAGACTGACTTATGCCATGGTTGGCGGCGGGAAGGGGTCGTTCATCGGCCCGGTTCACAGGATGGCGATACGGATGGACGATCTCGCTGATCTTGTCGCGGGCTGTTTCAGCCGCGATGCGGCGGGCAACGCGGCGACCGGCGCCGGACTTGGCGTGTCTCCTGACCGGATATATCAGGACTGGCGGAGCCTGATCGCCGCCGAGAGCGGCAAGATTGACTTCCTTGCAGTTTGCACGCCGAACGACTCGCACTATCCGATCGCAAAGGCGGCGCTCGAGGCGGGCATCAACGTGATGTGCGAGAAGCCGCTGTCCATCTCGTCCGAGGAGGCCCTGGATCTGGAACGGCTGGCCCGCAGGAAGAGGCTCGTGCTGGGCGTGCCGTTCACATATTCGGGCTATCCGATGGTGAAGCTTGCGCGCGACCTCGTGAGGAGCGGCGAGCTGGGGAAGATATGCAAGGTGCTGATGGAGTATCAGCAGGGCAGCTTCAGGAAGATCGACTTCTCCAAGCCGCTCGACAAGCGCAACGCGTGGAAGATGGATCCGCGGCGCTCGGGCAGGAGTTGCGTGGTGGCCGACATAGGAGTGCATGGTGCGCACCTCATCGAGTACGTGACCGGCCTTGAGATCAGGCAGATAGCCGCCGATCTTTCGTCGTTTGCGCCCGGCAACCGTCTTGACGACGACGCTTCGATACTGATGAAGCTGTCGAAGGGAGCGAAGGCGGTGATGGTCACGTCGAAGATCGCGACCGGCGAGGAGAACGGTCTGCGCCTTCGGGTCTACGGCGACAAGGCATCGCTCGTGTGGCAGGTGGAGGAGGGGAACTACCTGCACGTGAAGTACGCCTTCGGGCCGGAGCGCATCTACAAGCGCAACGCGCCGTACATCGCCGAGCTGTCCAAGGTGTCGAAGCGCTGTTCCCGCATTCCCGCCGGCCACCACGAGGGCTTCATAGAGGCGTTCGCGAACCACTACCGCGAGTTCTGCGCGGCGCTGCGGGGAGGCAGAAACTGCGACTTCCCCCAGGCGCGCGACGGGCGGCGAACGATACAGTTCGTGGATGCGGCGCTGAAGTCCGCCAGCGAAGGAAGCAGCTGGGTCAAACTCGGATAAGCCATTTGTTCGCACCAGTCTCGGCCATGGCGGGCGCATAATTTCCCGCCGTATCTCCCGTTGATTGGAAACAACTCGTTTGAAACAACTTACCTTTGGCGCGCAGACGCGGTCTGACATGTGCGCAAAACGCATGGCTGGTCGCGGTGGAGGTCGCACGAGAATTTCAATCTGACAACAGGGGGGGGGCTCCAACCTGTCGATGGGCGACAATTCGGAAACTGCGGCGAATTGCGCACTTGCGCTGCCATGGGGGGTATGCTAAAATGTGCGCACTTGAAATGAGCACATTGGAGAAAGAACATGCAGGCCACAATGCTTGACTTCAGAAGACGGATGTCGGAAATCCAAGGCGCGATCTCTCGCAGGGAACGTGTGACGATCACTTCGCACGGACGCCCTTGGGCCGTGATTGTCGCGTATGAGGACGCGAAGCCGGATGCGCCGTCTGCAAGGGACTGCGCGGCCGCCGGCATGTGGGCCGACCGAGAAGACCTTGCCTCGCCGACGGAGTATGTCCGCAGCCTTCGCGCGCGGCGGAGGTTCGCATGATTTTCGATACGGACGTGATGATCTGGGCCTTTCGCGGCAACGAAAAGGCTTTGGACGCAATCGACAGGGAAGTGATGCGCTCGATTTCCGCCGTCACTTACATGGAGCTTCTGCAAGGAGTCCGAAACAAGGCGGAGATGCTTTCGATGAAACGCTTTCTGTCCACGCTCGGTTTCGCCACATTGCCTGTGACGGCGGAGATATCCACTCGTGCCATTGCCATCATGGAGGAGACGGCGCTCAGGAGTGATCTTGGCGTATGCGACGCGCTCATCTTCGCAACGGCGCTTGAAAGCGGAGATCGGCTCCTCAGCGGCAACGAAAAACATTTCAAGGAAGTTCCGCTTCTTGATGCCATGGTTTTTCGAGTGAATTTGGTATGAAAATGAAGCACGAGAGGGTCGTTTTTCTTGACTGGCTGCGGGTCATTGCCTGTTTCATGGTGATGGCCATACATTCGGCGGAGCCGTTCTACCTTGGCGGCGAAGCGCCTAATATCACGCATATCGCAAGCAGGTGGGACATGCTCTGGATCACAGTGACGGAATGTCTCTGCCGGGCCTGCGTGCCGCTGTTCGTCATGACGTCGTCGTATCTGCTGTTTCCTGTGAATCGTCCGACCGGAGAATTCTTCAGGCGTAGGCTTATGCGTGTCGTGGTGCCGTTCGCCGTGTGGGCCGTGGCGTATGTATGGGCGGCAGGCGGCGATTGGGGACGGCTTTTCTTCAACTTCCCGGACGAAGGAGGCCATCTCTGGTTTGTGCCGATGTTGCTGGGGCTGTATCTTATCATGCCGCTGCTCTCGCCGTGGGCGGAGAAGGTGACGGAACGCGAGCTGAAAGGATGGCTCGCCGTCTGGCTCTTGACGACGACATTTCCTTTTCTCAGACGTGCATGGGGGGCGCTTTACGGCGCACCGTCGTTCGGCGCCGTGCCGTATCTCTACGGGGAATGTCCGTGGAACATGTTCGGCACATTCCACTACGTGAGCGGATTCGTTGGCTACATGCTGCTTGGCCTGTGGTTCCGCAAATTTGCTGCCAAGCGCAATTGGGCGAGAACTGTTGCCAGGGCGTTGCCACTATGGATTGCGGGTGTTGCGATCATCGGCATTCCATTCTTCTTCTACACGGACAAGTTTCCGTTCTCTGCGCCTTATGCCCATGCCGTGAAGATGGAGATGAGCATCGAGTACTGTTCGCTCGGCGTCGCGTTGGCGACAATCGCCGCGTTCATGGTATTGCGCAGGCTGGATGTTGGCGGTACGCTTCACGAGAAAGTCGTTCGCCCCATCTCCGAGGCGAGCTATGGGATGTACCTGCTGCACATGTTCGTTCTCGCGCCCGTGTCTGCCATGCTGATACCGCGCATCTCCACACCGCTCGCCATCTTGGCAACTGCGGTGGTCTCGTTTGCCGCCTCGGCCGTTGCGGCGCTTCTTCTGCGCAGGATACCGGTCGTCGGAAAATGGATTTGCTGAAAGCGCTGAGATCCCGTGGTACAATATCTGCGAAAGGATACAAAAGGGAATATGCTTTATTGGAGTTGATCCATGAATAACATCATAAGAATGTATGAGAATCTTAAGCATGTAGAGTCCTTTGATGACTTGGTGAATGTGTTGACGTTGGAACACGGCATGCCAAGGCGAAAAGTATATCCAGAAGATTTGAATTTGTTTGACAGATGTATGATGGTTGCCATGGATTATGTAAAGTGGCAATATGTAAAAAACTTACGACCTCGTGCATCTGTGTCCGAAATGGAGTTTCGCTTAAATGTTAGAAGTAGAGCGGTAGCGTTTTACTCAGTATTAAAAGCTGGTGCGATCAAACCATTGTTTCTTATGATGCCAGAAGCGTCAAAATTTATTAAAGCAACTGCATTTACAGAAAAATTGACGCCGGAATTCTTTGTTGAGAATTTCAGTCATCCATTGGTATTATATTCTGGAGACCCTAAGACATTGTTTGACAATGTTTTATGCGTCGCATTACTGTATAATGAACATGATAGGACTCTTGAATGTCAATTGTCTCAGCATTATTCGAAATCTTCATCTCATGAAGCTTGTAGCAGTTTCTTTGTTGATGACCTAACCGGTGTGTTTTCAAGAAGAAATATTGCGAAGTGTGAGGATAATGAATATGTTTCATATAGACAAACTGGGGTCGTAACGGATGAACTTGATAAATTCTATGATGCGATGCTGTATGCGTTTAAGTTCGTGCTACTTCGGCAGTGCCAGAAGCAAATTATTGTTACCGAAGCTCAGCATAAGAAAAAGAATACTAACATCAAAAAGCAAAAGCAGATATTTGGCACTCTCAATTATCAACGGGTTTCGCTGACCACAGAATACAGGACAGCCATCGGTGCTCAATCAGATTCTGATGAAGTAGTTGTACTTGATAAAGAGGGAAAGGAGCTAAAGGCTACGAAAGTCCGTGGCTTTTTAAGACGGCAACATTACGGGCCGGAAAACTCGTTGATTAAGACAGTTTACATTGATGCGCATGAATCTCATTCTTGGATGAAGACAGGTCTTCGTATAGTTAAAGTGGTAAAATGATGAGAGGAAAGTGCCGATGAAGAAGATAATGGTTTTAGTGGCGATTGCGGGGGCGATTTTCGCAGGGTGTGTGAGTGACCCGAAGGTGGACAACACGCCTGTAGCGGCGCTAGACCTAAAACGTTACCTTGGCGAGTGGTACGAGATCGCGCGGTTCGACCATTCCTTCGAACGCGGAATAGAGCAGGCGAAAGCCGTCTATACGCTAAATGAGGATGGTACAATCAAGGTTGAGAATTCCGGCATCAAGGACGGTAAGCCGAAGGCAGCCATCGGAAAGGGCAAGCGGACAAAAGAGCCAGCGCTTTTGCGCGTTTCGTTTTTCGGTCCGTTCTACGCGGACTATCGCGTGATGAAGATAGACGCAGAATACACTTACGCGCTTGTCAGCAGCGGTAGCGCGGACTACCTTTGGATTCTCTCGCGAACGAGCATCCTTCCAGAAGCCGCCAAGAGCGAACTTGTTGGTGAAGCAAAACGTCGTGGATACGACACTGACAAGTTGATTTGGGTAAGGCAAAAATAGGAGTTTGAAGCCGCAGTCGCGGTTGCGCGGGGGAGGGGGAAAGAGTATAATCTCGACATGAATAACTTAACGCAAACATTACGTTTCGTTGCCATTGCAGCGTGCATTGCCGTTGCTGCGTATGGGGCTGAGCCGAGGGCCGTGTCCGGCGAGGCCGACGTATCCTCATACGTGGACACGCGCATTGGCGGATCGTACCGCGGACACACTTTCCCTGGCGCGACTTGTCCGTTCTCGCTCGTGCAGGCGAGTCCGGATACAGGGCTCTGCGACTGGGACCACTGCTCCGGCTACGTGTGGGAGGACAAGTTCGTCTACGGGTTCTCGCAGACCCACCTGAGCGGCACGGGTTGTCCCGATCTCGAAGACGTCCGCATCCTGCCGTTCTCCGCCGGATTCGCGGACGGCGATCCGGTGCAGTGGCGCCAGGCGAAGGACTTCGGCTCCGAGAAGGGCACGCCTGGCTACTACACCGTTTCGTTCACGAACGACGGCATCGTCGCCGAGGCGACGGCCACGCCGCGCGTGGGCGTGTACCGCTTCACGTACGCCGCCGGCAAGCCGGTGAAACTGCTTGTCGATCTCCAGTGGGTGAACGCCGGCGCGATGCGCAAGGCCGTCGTGGAGTTCGAGAACGCCCTGGGCGGCGACGGGCGCTCGCTCTCTGGCGGCCGAAGGACGCACGCCTGGCTGCGGCGCAGCGTGTACTGGAAGGTCGTGTTCGACCGTCCGTGGACGAAGGCGACGAAGCTGCCGAAGGCGCAGCCCACGGAGAAGGGCGACCGCTACGTGCTGGAGTTCGCGCCAGGCGCGCCGCTCGTGGTGAAGGCCGCCATCTCGACGGTGGACAAGGACGGCGCGGCGAAGAACTACGCGGCCGAGGTGGAGGGACGGTCCTTCGACGAGATCCGCGCGGCGGCGAGGACGAAGTGGAACGCGCTTCTCTCGCGCATGCAGGTGCCTGGGGCGTCCGCGGAGCAGCGCACCGCCTTCTACACGGCGCTCTACCACCTCTTCATCCAGCCCAACGACATCGCGGACGTCGACGGGCGCTACCGTGGCGGCGACGCGAAGGTGGCGACTGCGAAGGGCGGCGCGTACTACACGGGACTCTCGCTCTGGGACACGTTCCGGGCAGCGCATCCGTTCTACACGCTCGCGATTCCCGAGCGCGTGGACGGGTTCGTCAACTCCATGCTCGGACACTACCGTGCGCTCGGATTCCTGCCGGTGATTCCGTACTTCGGCTGGGAGTCGTACTGCATGATCGGCAACCATTCGGTGCCTGTGATCGTGGACGCATACAAGAAGGGCTTTCGCGGGTTCGATGCGGACCTCGCGTTCGAGGCCGTGACGAACTCGCTCACGGTGACGCACCGCAACCTGGACGGCAAGCCTAAGATCAAGGAGGACTGGGAACTCTACGACAGATGCGGACACTATCCTTGCGACAAGATCCGCGGAGAGTCGGTGTCGCGCACGCTGGAATGCGGCTTCAACGACTGGTGCGCGGCCGAGTTCTGCGCGGCGCTCGGGCGAGGAGACGAGGCGTTCTTCCGCAAGCGCGCGGCGTACTGGAAGAACGTGTTCGACGCGTCAATAGGCTTCATGCGCGGCAAGGACTCGCAGGGGAAATGGCGCGACCCGTTCGACCCGTTCCGGCTTGGGCACGGCGGCGACACTGCCAACGACTTCACCGAGGGCAACGCCTTCCAGTACACTTGGCACGTACTGCAGGATCCGATCGGACTGATCGCGGCGATGGGCGGCAAGGAGGCGTTCGTCAAGAAGCTGGACTCCCTCTTCGTGCAGCCGGAGCGGACGGAGGGCATGGGCTTCGTGGGCGACGTGACGGGACTCATCGGACAGTACGCGCATGGCAACGAACCTAGCCACCACGTCGCTTACTTCTACCCGTTCGCGGGACGTCCTGACAGGACGGCGGAGGTCGTCCGCGAGGTGTGCGACAGGTTCTACGGCGTGAAGCCTGGCGACCTGTGCGGTAACGACGACTGCGGGCAGATGAGCGCATGGTACGTGTTTGCGGCGATGGGGTTCTATCCGTTCAACCCGTGCGGCGGCGACTACGTGCTGGGCGCGCCGCAGTTCCCCAAGGTCACGTTGGCGCTGCCTGGCGGAAAGACATTCACCGTGGTGGCGAAGAACCTCTCGCGGGAGAACAAGTACGTGAAGTCCGTCACCTTCCGTCCGCTCAACGCCTCAACATCTCAACCTCTCGACACCATTATCCGCCACGCCGACATCATGCGTGGCGGCGAACTGGTGTTCGAGATGTGCGCGTCACGAGACGACGCCCTACGCCGCACTGCGCCAGTTCCGCGGCGCGAGCTGGAGACGGCAGTCGCGCGCCCTGTCCTGCCGTCAGTGCTCGCCGGTTCCAGCGAGCTGCTCGCGATGAGCGCGCTGGCGGAGGCCGACATCGCGGCCGACGAGGCGTGGCGGAAAGTCAAGACGCCGGAAGAGATGGCAGCTCGCCAGAAGGCGATGCGAGCATCCTTTCTCGAAGCGCTGGGCGGTCTGCCCGAGCGTACGCCTCTTCAGGCCCGTACCACCGGCACCATCAATCTCGAAGACGGCATCCGCATTGAGAAGGTGCTGTTCGCGTCTCAGCCTGGATTCTGGGTGAGCGGCAACGTGTACGTGCCTCGTGCCGACGCGGGCTTCCGCAAGCCGTATCCGGCTCTGCTCGTTCCCTGTGGCCACACGGACAACGGCAAGGCGGCTGCCAGCTACCAGTACGCCGGCATCGCCGGGGCGCGGGCTGGGTTCGTCACGCTCGTGTATGATCCCGTCGACCAGGGCGAGCGCGTGGCGTCGCCGGATCGGGTGAGCTGGCGCGGACACAACTGGGGCGGCGCGCTCGCGGATCGACTCGGCTGGTCCTTTGCGCGGATCCGCGTGTGGGACGCGATGCGCGCGCTCGACTACCTGCAGGAACGCCCCGACGTCGCCAAAGAGAAGCTGTGCGTCTACGGCATCTCTGGCGGCGGAACGGCCACCTCTCTCGTGATGTCCCTGGACGATCGCGTGAAGGCGGCGGCGCCGGCATGCTACCTTTCCACCCTCCACGACACGTTCGAGAGTCGGTTTCCGTCCGACGCCGAACAGGAACACTTCGGACAGTTGACCTTCGGTCTCAACCACCTCGGCTATTTGCTGCTGCGCGCGCCGAGTCCGGTTCTCGTATGCTGCACGCTGGGCGACATCTTCCCCTACCGGGGCATGGTCGCAACCTACGCCGCCGCGCAGGACGTCGTCGGACGCTTTGGCTGGAGCGACCGCATCGCGCTCATCCGCGGCACCTGCGGACACTACTGGACGGAAGGGAGCCGCATGGCCTCGCTCGACTGGTTCCGCCGCTGGGTCAACGGCGAACGCGACGCCCTGCGCGCCGACTTCGATTCCTACCGCGCCGAGAACGTGGGGCTCAATCTGGGCGGCAAGGATTACGGATTTGTCCAGAAGCAAATTGCCACGTTCCAGGAGGAACGCGAACTGTACGCGACGCCGGAAGGGCGGACGTGTTCCTTGCCCGGCGCAAGGACGGTAAATGACCTGCTGAAAGACGAATTGGCCCGTCTTGAGGCGCGTAAGGGGGGCATTCTCGAACCCAAAACCGTGGCGGCGCTCGCCGGCATCCGCCTGACCGGGCGCCCGATCGCGCAGCCGAACGTGCTGGCGATCGAGAAGTTGCCGGGAGTTACGGTGGAGCGCATGTCGTTCTTCTCTTCCGACGGTGCGCAGTTCCCCGCCGTGCTTCTCGTTCCGGACTCCGTGACGGCGCAGCCGACCATCATTTGCGGAGACGGTCCGCGCGCATCGCGAATCGAGAGGGCGAGCAGCGTTCTCGCCGAAGGCAGCCCCGTGCTGTTGCCGGACCTCTGCGGCTGGGGCGAGATTGGGCGTTTCGCGCGCAAGTTCTCCGGGCAGGCAGTTCCAGACGAGACGCTGGCCATGACATGGTATCCGCTCGGCCGTTCGCTCGTGGGCATCCGCGCCGAGAACCTCATCGACTGCGCCACCGTGCTCGCCGCGCGTTTTTCGGCGCCTCGTCTCGTCGCTTGCGGGCGCGCCGTGATTCCGGCGGTCCATGCGCGCTTCGTGGCGCCTGCTGCGTTTTCTGGCGCGGTGGAGATGCTCGACAAGCCGCCGGCGTGGGCCGAGGAGGTCCGGTCTGGCGCAAAGGCCAATTTCGCCGATTCCGTGCATGGTGCGCTTGCCGTCTACGACTGGCCCCAGCTGTGCATGGTGCGCAGGATTGGTGATGTTGCCTGGGTGCCGGTGCCCTGGTGTTGAGCAACCTAGAGAAACAAGAGGAAAAGTCATGAAAACAATGAACATGAAGCCATTTGCGGTTGCGCTCTTAGTGTCATGCGCAGCGCAGGCCGCGCAATTCGTGGAGATCGACCCGCTCACCACGCGGTGGACGTTCGGCGCGCATGAGCCGTACACGATGTACCGGCGCGTGGGAAACCACTGCACGGGCGGAATCGACGGCAACGCGCAGTGGGTGAAGCCGTGGCTCGACTGGTGGGACGAGCACGCGCCCGAGAAGATGGAGGAGCTTGGACTCAACTTCCTCCACTCGCGCTTCTACAAGGGCATGGGCTGGGAGGTCGAGAAGAAGGACTTCCCCGGCGTGCAGAAGTTCGTGCGCAACTGCCACAAGCACGGCGTGAAGGCCCTCGCCTACGTGCAGTTCTGCACGCTGTACCCCGAAGTGATGCGCGCCGAGATCCCGGACATCGACAACTGGGCAAGCATCGACTTCATGGGGCGCAAGAACCTCTACGGCGGCTACAACGGGCAGTATTTCCGCTGGGCGCCGTGCCTCACCTGCAAGGAGTGGGAAGAGTACACCAAGCGAATGTGCACGATCGCCCTCACCGACGGCGGGTTCGACGGCATCATGTTCGACAACGTCTTCGACATGCCATGCTATTGCGACAGGTGCCAGAAGGCGTTCCGCGCCTATCTTTCCAAGATCAAGAATCCCGCCGAGCGGTTCGGCTTCGACGATCTCCGCTACATGCTGCTGCCGCGCCTCGACATGTCGCGGCTGCGCGACATGGACGTGAAGGATCCGGTGCTGCAGGCCTGGGCGCTCTGGCGGTGCGGACTGATGAACGGCCTGCTGATGCGGCTACGCGAGCACATCAAGTCCGTGAAGGCCGACGCGATCGTCTCCGGCAACCCTACCGCTCTCGCGCGCGCTTCCTTGCCACCGCGCAGAACATGGCCGAGCTCAGCAAGGCGTTCGACTTCATCATCATGCAGTGCGCGAACTTCCCGGAGTTGAAGCCCAGGGGTGTGGTCGTGAACCGTGTGCGCGACCTCAAGTACGCGCAGGACATGGGCCAGCGCATCGTGGCGCTGTGCGACACCGACACGATGATCATCCCCGAGCGCGAGGCGCGGTTCCTGATGCCGCTGGTCGAGGACGTCGTCTTCGGCGGCATCCCGACCGACCGCACGATCATCGCGCCCTCGCCCGAGCCGGGATTCGTCAACGCGGAGGTCTTCGCCGCGCGCAAGAAGGTCCATGCCCGCTTCAACGCCTTCGTGGCCGCGCACCGCGACGCGCTCGGCTCGCCCACGGTCCACTCCGTGCGCATCTTCCACCCCGAGCGCGAGGTCCTCTTCTCCGAGCCGACGCACCAGGGCGTGACGGCAGCGGAAGAGATCTTCCTCCGCAATCGCGTGCCCTACGGGTACCTCGTCTCGTCCCCCGACGACGTGTTCACCGTCCCGGAGGGCACGGAGGTGATCGTGGCGCCGGGGCTCGTCTCGCTTTCCGACGCGCAGATCGCGGCGCTCGTGGGCTGGGCGAAGAAGGGCGGTCGGCTCGTGGTGACGGGCGACGCCGGAAGGTACGACGACTGGAACGCGCAGCGCCGCGTGAATACGTTCCTGCCGCAACTCCAGGGACTTCCGAACGTGGTCCTGCGCGCGGAGGCCGACCTCATTCCGGGCGCGCGGCTCGCGTGGAGCTATTCGGTGCCGCCGCCGGCGGACGGCGGCAAGGCGCTGATGGCCGATCTGCGGGCGGTCGGGTGGATGCCGCCCGTGCGGTTCGAGGGCCTGCCGCCGCACGTGTTCGCGGAGTACCGGCGTATGGCGTCTGGCGCGCTGGCCGTGCATCTCGTGAACTACGCTTCGCCCCGCCCGGTCGAGGGCGCGCGGATCGTCCTGCCGTCCGGCAAGAGCGCGACCGTGGAGGAGCCGTTCGGCGCCGACGCCTCCGCGCGTCCGCTCTCGGCTGACGGCGCGCTGCCTGCGTTCGCCGAGTATCTGCTCGTCGAGCGGGATTTGCCCATGAAGGCGTTGGACTATCTGGCGATCGGAATCTTCTTCGCGCTGCTGTTCGGCATCGCGGCGCTCTGCTCGCGCCGGGCGGGGCGGGACGCGAAGGACTTCTTTCTCTCCGGACGCTCCATGCCGTGGTGGCTCGTCGGCGTTTCGATGTGCGCCGCATCGACCTCCACCAACTCCGCCAACATGTTCACGGAATTCATCCGCAACTCGACGCTCGGCGAGAACTGGAAGTGGTGGGCGTTCCTGCTCACGGGGATGACGGTGTTCGTCTATTCCCGGCTGTGGGTGCGTTCCGGCGCGAAGAGCGACATCGAGTTCTACGAGCTGCGCTATTCGGGCAAGGCGGCGGCGTTCCTGCGCGGGTTCAGGTCGCTCTACCTCGGCATCGTGTTCAACGTGATCACCACCGGCCTCGTGATGCTCGCCGCGATCAAGATCGGGCAGGCGCTCTTCGGCGTCGACCAGTGGACGGTGATCGCGGTCACGTCGGTCGCGTCGGTCGTCTACTCCGCGCTGGGCGGATTCCGCGGCGCGATCTACACGGATTTCTTCCTGTTCATCGTGATCATGGTCGGCGCGGTGGTGGGCATGCACTACGCGATCAACCATCCGGCCGTGGGCGGGTTCTCGGCGATGATGGCGCATCCCGCCGTGCAGGCGCATCTGTCGTTCTTCCCCTCGCTGGACACGCCCGACGTGTTCGTGGCCGTGTTCGTGATCCCGGTGGCGATCCAGTGGTGGAACGTGTGGTACCCGGGCAGCGAGCCGGGCGGCGGCGGCTACATCGTGCAGCGCATGCTCTCCGCGAAGAGCGAGGGACACTGCGTGGGCGGGTCGCTCCTCTACCAGGTGGTGAACTACGCGATCCGTCCGTGGCCCTGGTACCTCACGGCCTTTGCCTCGCTCATCGTGTTCCCCGACCTCGCGTCCCTCCAGAAGGCGTTCCCCCACGTGAACCCCGCGCTCGTGAAGGGCGACTTGGCGTATCCGGCCATGCTCACGTTCGTGCCGAGCGGCTGGCTCGGCGTGGTGGCGGCGTCGATGATGGGCGCGCTCTTCTCGACGGTCGCGGCGCATCTCTCGATGGGCTCCAACTACATGGCGAACGACTTCTGGAAGCGGTTCGTGCGTCCCGAGGCCGGCGAGCGCGAGCTGATCGTGGTGGGACGCCTCACGGTTGTTCTCCTGATGGTCCTCACCGCGTTCATCTCGCCGTACCTGATCTCCGCTGGCGCCGTCTTCAACCTGATCCTCCAGATCGGCGCCGGCACGGGGCTCATCTACCTGCTCAGGTGGTTCTGGATGCGCATCAACGCCTGGAGCGAGATCACGGCGATGGCGGTCTCGTTCCTCGTGGCGGTCTTCCTGCAGCTCGTCTACCCGCATCTGGGAGGTCCGCCGCTCGCGGCCTGGCACCGCCTCCTCATCGTGATGGCGGTCACCACGGCGGCCTGGGTGGGCGTGACGCTCGCCACGCCGCCGACGGACGCCGCGAAGCGCGCGGCGTTCCAGGCGAAGATCCGCGCGAACCGCCACGACATCGCCTGGGGCCTTCTCGCGATGACCGTCGCGAGCGCCTGCATCTACGCGATGATGTTCGCGAGCGGCTACTGGATCTACGGACGCGTCGCGCTCGCCGCGACGATGACGGCCGTCGCGACGGCCGCCGGCGCCGCGCTCTTCCCGATCATGCGCCGCCTCAACGACTCCGGTGCATCCCCTGGCCGACCTCAAGTCTGTAAACCTCTAATGACCAGCCACTAACCACGAGCCACGAACCATGTCCTACGAAGCAGAGCTGACAGCGGCCGACGTGAAGGCCAAGGCGAAGGAGTGCGGCGCCGACATCGTCGGCATCGCGCCCATGAGCAGATGGGAGGGGACGGACAAGCAGCACGATCCCCGCTACATCTTCCCCGACGCGAAGTCCATGATCGTGTTCGGTTTCCGCATCCCGCGCGGCAGCCTGCGCGGCGTGGAGGAGGGCACGCACTACCTCAACTACGCCACGATGGGCTACGCCGCGCTCAACTCCATCTACGGGCCGATGGTCCTGTGGGAGATGAACCGCTTCATGGAGGATCACGGCTACGAGGCCGTGCCCATGGCGAACGTGGGCGGCGGCGAGGCGGTGAACCCGCTCACGGGGAACTTCCGCACGGGCTGGAGCCGTCCGGTGCGCCCCGGCTTGCCCGCGCCGGACGTGTCGGTCGACTTCCGCGTGGCGGCCTTCCTCGCCGGACTCGGCGAGTTCGGCTACTCGCGCGCGTTCCTCACGCCGGAGTTCGGTCCGCGCCAGCGCTTCGCGATCATGCTGACGGACGCCGAGCTCGATCCGGATCCCATCTACACGGGGCACATCTGCGACCGCTGCATGGAGTGCGTGAAGAACTGCCACGGCCACGCGATCTCCCCGACGGAGACGGTGAAGAAGGTTATCGGCGGCGTCGAGGTGGAGTGGGCGAAGCGCGACGAGATGGCCTGCTCCAAGGCGTTCCGCGAGGGCGGCCTGAAGCGCGAGCTCTCGCCGTTCGAGGGCAGCTATCCGCGCAAGTACGGCTACGGGCTTGCCCACGAGGGGAGCTGCGGCTGCATCCGCGCCTGCATGGTGCATCTCGAGGAGCGGCGCAAGCTCACGCGCGAGTTCCGCGCGCCGTTCCGCAAGCCCGGCTGGAAGCAGTGGGAGATCGACCACTCGAAGCCCTACGAGCTGCCGGAGGAGGTCGTGCGGGAGTACGCGGGCAACATCGAGTCGCACGACGCCTACACCAACTACAACATCAACTCCAACTACGGCACCAAGGCGGCGGCCGGGCTCGTGCAGGACAACTCCTCGAGCGGAGGAGTCGCGTGATCAGCGCGGAGCTCAAGGAGCTGGCGAAGCGCGTGGGCGCGGACTGCGTGGGCATCGCGCCGATGAGCCGCTGGGAGGGCGCGCCCAGGCAGAACGACCCGCGGTACATCTTCCCCGGCGCGAAGTCCATGGTGGTGCTGGGCTTCCGCATCCCGCGCGGACTCCTCCGGGGGATCGAGGAGGGCACGCGCTTCATCGACTATCCCGGCATGGGCTACGCCTCGATCAACCAGGTGCACGGGCCGATGGTGCTGTGGAAGCTGAACGCCTACCTCGAGGAGCGCGGCTACGAGGCGTTCCCGCTCCAGAACGCGAACGGCGGCGACGCCGTGAACCCCGTGACCGGCAAGTTCCGCGCGGGGCTGAGCCGGCATGTCGCCGAGGGGCGTCCGCTCCCCGACGTGCTCGTCCACTTCCGCATCGCGGCGTATCTCGCGGGGCTCGGCGAGTTCGGCTGGTCGAAGATGTTCCTCACGCCCGAGTTCGGCCCGCGCGTCCGCTTCGCGATGCTGTTCACCGACGCGGAGTTCGACGCGTACGACCCCATCTACGAGGGGCACATCTGCGACCGGTGCAAGCTCTGCGTGCGGAACTGCGCGGGACACGCCATCTCGATGAACGAGTCCGTGAAGGTCACGCTCGCCGGACACGAGGTCGAATGGGGCAAGCTCGACGAGCTTGCCTGCGAGGAGGGCATCCACGGCGGCGCGGGCCGCGAGCTCTCGCCGTTCGACGGGGAGTATCCGCGGCAGTACGGCTATGGACGCGCCGTCGAGGGCGGCTGCGGCTGCATCCGCGCCTGCATGGTCCATCTCGAGCAGCGCAACAAGCTCACGAAGACGTTCCGCAACCCGTTCCGCCAGCCGGGATGGAAGCAGTGGAAGATCGACCGCTCCAAGCCCTACGAGATCCCGCCGGAGATCGCCGAGGAGTACGCCGGGCGCATGGAGGACAAGGAAG
>CACXPT010000119.1 GCA_902769585.1 uncultured bacterium | reverse complement strand
AGCTTCAGCAGGTTGCCGTTCATGCCCTTGGGGGAGGGGATGTCGCCGAGTTCGTCGAGACCGTAGGATATCGGATGCAGCTCGAGCTGCGTGCGCTCCGGCGGGAGGTTCGTCTCCTCCGCGCGCGCGTTGATCTCGGCGATGTCGTCGTCATGCACGAATCCGCGCTCGAGCTGCCACTGCGTGTTCATCAGGGTGGTGCGCACCTGCGGCCCGGAGATCGCGAGGCATGCGTGGCCGATCGCGTAGCCGGACTGCTCCTCGAGCTTCTTCAGGACGGATTCGATGGAGTAGCGCGCCTGGGTCATCTCTATGATCTGGCTCTTGCGCACTCCCGAAGAAGGAATGCTTCCTAAGGCAGCCACCTCCAGGCGTCCGTCGTCACGGCCCTCGCCTATGGCGATGACAGTGCGCGACGTGCCGATCTCGAGGCCCGCTACCGGGGCTGATAGACTCACGGACGATTCTCCTTTCCTATTGCGCGGCCGATCGGGCCGGATCCTTTGCGAATACGCGCCCGGGCGAGCCGTAGTCGGTGGCGTGCCAGAGCGTGGGTTGGGTTATGACTCGCGTGGCGATCGCCTTCGAGAGTCGCGCCAGCTGGTTGGTGAGACTGGTGCGCGAGGCGCGGGTATCCTCGCACATGCGGTCCCATGCGATCCTTGCGCGGGAGTAGTCGCCGAGCGTGACGAGAAGATAGTCTGCATGCGTGGTGTCCACCTCAAGCACGGAAAGGTCCGCCAGCTCTGGCAATGCGGCCTCCTCCACAAGACGCACCGCGGCGGCGGCCATGCCGGAGAGGCGCTTCCCCGCAGGCGTGGCCGTGGCCTCGCGTATGACAGGCAGCGCGGACACGTTGCTGGAGAAGGGGAAAACGACTCCCTCGAGGTCGGCCACGCGTCCGGAGTCGGCGCGCCCCTTGAGCGTGGCGATGCGCACCGCGGGCTCGCGCTCGACGACGGTGATAGTCACCCTGTTCGGCAGTCGGCGCTCGATCTTGAGGTCGGCGATGTTCGGGATTCGGCCGAGCAGCTTCTTGCGCAGCTCCGCGAACGGGATGGTCGCGAGGTTCGCGCCGTTGGTCAGCCCGAAGTAGAGCGTTATGATGTCGGGATGGACCATGCGGCGCTGCTCGTCCTTCCTGTTGTCGATCACGACGTCCAGCTCGCGGTCCGTGACGACGCACTGCTCGCGCCATGTCTTGCGAAGGGACGAGACGCCGAACGCGATTCCCGTCAGCGCCGCAGCCAGCAGAACGAGCAGCGTCACGATGGCCACCACCACGCGCACGCGCCGCGCGTCGTCGCGAGTGCGCCTAATCATGCGACGCGCCCTCCAGGACGCGGTCGCACAGCGCCGCGAAATCGAGGCCGACGCGCGCGGCGGCCTTGGGGACGAGCGAGTGGCTGGTCATGCCGGGCGACGTGTTGAGCTCGAGCACGTACATCTTTCCCTCGGGCGTGACGCGGAAGTCGACGCGCGTGACGCCGCGGCAGCCGCAGGCGTCGAACGCGGCGAGGGCGATGCGCTGCATCTCGGGCAGGTAGTCCTCGTCCGGGAACGGATAGCGCGTCTCCTCCGAATTGTACTTCTCCTCGTAGCCGTACCAGCCGTTCGGCGCGCAGATCTCGATGACGGGCAGCGCCTCGTGGCCGATCACGCCGACTGTCATCTCGCGGCCGGGGACGAACGCCTCTACGAGAGCCTCTCCTTCGCCGCCGAACTTCTCGCGGTCGATGCGCCGCGCGTCGGCGACGGCGGCGGCGAGGTCCTCCGCGCGCTTGACGAGATAGACGCCCACGGACGAGCCGTCGCGCGGCGCCTTCACCACGCACGGGAAATCCTGCACAGCTGCCGCTTCGCCGGCGACGTGCCACGCGGCCGTGGGGATGCCTGCGGCGTCGAGCGTTCGCTTCGTGGCGATCTTGTCCATCGCGAGGCGGCTCGCCGCCGCGCCTGGACCCGTGTACGGGATGCCGCGCGCGTCGAGCGCGGCCTGCACCCCGCCGTTCTCGCCCCAGCCTCCGTGAAGGGTGATGTAGCAGGCGTCGATGCCTGCGGGAAGCGCTCCGAGGTCGTCGCTATCGAGGACGACCGGGACGACCTCGTACTTGCCGAGCGACGCCAGCGATTCGGCCACGTTCCTGCCCGAGACGAGCGATACTTCGCGCTCGTTGGACGTGCCGCCCATGAGGACGGCTACTTTCCTGAAATTTGCCATGTGCGCATTATATCACACCGCCGCCCTCGCCGCCACAGTCCAATTGTGTTATAATTGCGCCATGGAAGAGAGGCTTCAGAACATACTCTCGCACCGCGGCGTCGCGAGCAGGCGCGGCGCGGCGGCGATGATCGAGGAAGGGCGCGTGTCGGTGAACGGCGCGGTGGTGCGCGAGCCGGGCGCGCGGTTCGACCCGTCCGCCGCGGAGATCGCGGTGGACGGCAGGCCCGTCGGCGCGGCGGAGCGGACGCGCACGATCATGATGTACAAGCCGGCCGGCGTGCTCTCCACCGTGAGCGATCCCTTCGGCGGCAGGACGGTCATCGACCTCGTGCGCGGACAGGTCTCCGAGCGCCTCGTGCCCGTGGGGCGGCTCGACAAGGACAGCGAGGGGCTGCTTCTCCTCTCCAACGACGGTGACCTCACCTACCGACTCACCCATCCGCGCTTCGAGCACGAGAAGACGTACATCGTGCGCGCGGCCGGTCGCTGGAGCGAGGACAAGCTGGAGACGCTCCGCTCCGCCGTGACGATGCCCGACGGCTACCGCATCCGGCCCGTGCCGGTGGAGGTGGTGCGGATCGGGCGCGACAACGTCCACGTCCTGTGCTTCAAGCTCCGCGAGGGGCGCAAGCGGCAGATACGCTACATGTGCAGCGCGGCGCACCTTGTGGTGCTGTCGCTCAAGCGCGTGGCGATCTCCGGCCTGCGCCTGCCGGAGGACCTGCAGCCCGGCGCCTGGCGCGACCTCACGGCCGCCGAGCGGCAATCGCTACTGGATTCCTGGCAATGAACATCTTCATGATCATAAAGGTGTCCGTCCGCGCGATCTGGCGGAACAAGACGCGCTCATCGCTGACGATGCTCGGCATCATATTCGGCATCGCCGCGGTGATCGTGGTGCTCGCGATCGGGAAGGGCGCCTCGGCCAACATGGTGGCGCAGATCGGCAAGATGGGCGACAACGTGGTGATGATCTTCAGCGAGCAGCGCCACGCGGCGGCGGGAGTGCACGGCGGCGCCGGGGAGGGGCAGAGCCTCACCGCGTCGGACGGGCGGGCCATCCGCAGCGAGCTTGCGCACCTCGTGAAGGCGGAGTCGCCGGAAGTCCGCACGCAGATGCAGGTGGTGTGCGGCGACAAGAACTGGAACACGACGATCTACGGCTGCTCCACCGAGTTCCTCGTCATCCGCAACTGGGACATCGATACGGGCGACTTCTTCAACGAGCAGGAGGAGCGCCAGTGCGCGCGCGTGTGCGTGCTCGGCAAGACCGTCGCCTCGAACCTCTTCCCGAACGACGACCCCGTCGGCCGCACGCTCCGCATCGGCAACATGCCGTTCAAGGTTAAGGGCGTGCTGCAGATGAAGGGCGTGGGCGGCATGGGCCAGGACCAGGACGACGCCGTGCTCGCGCCGTACACGACTGTGAGGCGCGTGCTGCAGGCGTCGACGTTCCCGGACAACGTGCGGCAGCTCAAGCTCTCGCTCTGGTCGATGGACCAGATCGAGGAGGCGAAGAGCGAGATAGGCGCGCTCCTGCGCCAGCGCCATCGGCTGAGCGAGACGGCAGACGACGACTTCCGCATCATCGACATGGCTGAGATCACCTCCACGATGAGCGGCGTCTCCAACACGATGACGATCCTCCTTGCGGCGGTGGCGGCGATCTCTCTACTCGTGGGCGGCATCGGCATCATGAACATCATGCTCGTCTCCGTCACGGAGCGCATCCGCGAGATCGGGCTCAGGATGGCGATCGGCGCCACGCCGGCGAACATCCTCAGCCAGTTCATACTGGAAGCAGTGCTGCTGTCGACGGTCGGCGGCGGCGTTGGCGTGGCGATAGGCGTGACGGGCGCGCAGGCGCTCGGCGAGATGCTTGGATGGCCGATCCTCGTCGAGACCGGCTCTACGGTGTCGGCGTTCCTGTTCTCTGCAATCGTCGGGATGTTCTTCGGGTTCTATCCCGCATGGCGCGCGAGCCGGCTGAACCCGATCGACTGCCTGCGCTACGAGTAGCGCTGTCACGGGAGGCAGGAGAGGACCTCCGGTAGTAGCTGCTTCTTGCGGGAGAGCACGCCGGGGAGATCGAAGAGCCCATGCGCGCCGATGCGCCACGGGAGGGCGCGGCGCACGGTCTCCGCTCCGCGGAACAGCAGCTCCGAATGGCCGCGCAGCGGGTCCGTTACCAGGAGCGCGATGAAGTCCAGCCCCTCGGCGCTCCTCACGCGGTCGAGCTCCGCGCCAAGCGCGTCGAGCTGCCGGTGGAAGATGTGGAAGTTGGCCTCCTCGAGCTGCGCGAGCGAGAACTTGTAGCCGCTTTCCGTGTACGACTTGCGGTCGGAATCCACGGCCTGCGCCGGCGAGAGGGACGTCAGCGCGGAGCCGACGGACATCATGCCGTCCATCAGTTCCTTCGCCGTCGTGCCCGAGAGACGCTCCAGCCAGGCGGCGATCGTGCGATCCGCTTCCGTGGTTGTGGGGGAAAGGAAGAGGAGCGTGTCGGAGACAAGTCCCGCAAGGAGCACTCCGGCTATCTGCTTCGAGGGGCGCAGGCCCGCGCCGCGGAACATCCGCGATACGATGGTGCATGTGGAGCCGACGACGTCCGCCGTGTAGCGGATCGGTTCGGTGGTTGGGGCGAAGGATACGCGGTGATGGTCCACCACCTCTATGACGGGAATCTCGTCCACGCCGGGGATGCCCTGCGCCGTCTCGTTATGGTCCACAAGGATCATGCGGAAGGGCGGCGTCTCGGCGAAGGCGCGCTTCAGGATCGTGCCGAGGAGGTGCCCGTGCCCGTCCACCACCGGGAAGTGGTTGTGCGCGTTGCGGATGGCCATCGCCTTGACGTCGTGCACGCGGTCGTCCGACTGGAGGATGGGAATGTCATGCTGGAGCGGGGCGTTGCCCGTCGGCATCGAGAGGTCATCCTTGGCGATGAAGAGTGTGAGCAGCTTGGCGGGGGATAGCATGCCGAGGAACGTGCCGTCTGCCGCCGCCACGGGAAGGGAGGATTCTCCTGACGCCTCGAGCGCGCGAAGGGCGTCGATGAGCGGACGATCGGCCGGAAGGGTCGGCACGTCCGGAGATATGATGTCGCGCACGCGCACGTACACGTCGGCGCGCGAGACGGGCGGCTGGAGTCCAAAGCGGTCGAACACCCAACGCGCACGCGGAGGGAGGCGGCCTGGGCATAGCGCCTCGACGTTATGCCAGCCGGTTCGCCGCCGCAGGTCAGCCAGGGCGTAGGCGCTCATGATCGTGTCGCAGTCCGGGTTTCGGTGCCCGCAGACGTAGATTTTCCTGAAGTCCATGGCGTAATTATAGCAAAACGTCGGCCTTGTTGGCAAAAGGCGACGAAATAATGATTTTGCAAAAGTTTATTCTTTTTACCCTCGCAATCGGGGGGGAGATTTGCTATACTATCTCCATCCAAACCAAAGGAGTAAAATCAAATGGCAGGAAAACTTGAAGATCGCGTGAAGGAAATCATCGTTGACCAGCTGGGCGTCAATGCAGAGCAGGTCACAATGGAGGCGTCATTCATCGATGATCTCGGCGCGGATTCGCTTGATTCGGTCGAGCTGATCATGGCTTTTGAGGAGGAATTCGGTGCCGCCATCCCCGAGGAGGCCGCCGAGAAGCTTACGACGGTCGGCAAGGTCATCGAGTACCTCAAGAGCAAGGGGTACGGCGACGACGAAGCTGCCGCTCCTGCGCAGTAAGCGTACTGAAAGACATAAAGACCAGAAAGGATAGGTGCTGACGCGCCTGTCCTTTCTTGGCATTGTCTCTTGGAATTGTCGCGAGCCTGCTTCGAGCGCTTTGTACGCTATTGTACGCTAGAAGAGAGTCGGCTGGCGTCCCGAGGCAGGGGCGAGCCCCAGACGCTTCCACGCTAGCGCGGTGGCCATGCGCCCTTTTGGGGTGCGCTCGAGGTAGCCTTCCATTATGAGGAACGGCTCGTACGCCTCCTCGATGGTGTCTGGCACCTCGCCGACAGATACTGCGATTGTGGAAAGTCCCACTGGACCGCCGCCGAACTTTGCGCAGATGGTCTCGAGTATCTTGATGTCCATCTCGTCGAGTCCGTTGGGATCGATCTCCAGGAGGGTGAGCGAATCGACTGCAACCTGGCGCGTGATGAGGTTGTCCGCCTTCACCTGCGCGTAGTCGCGCACGCGCCTGAGCAGGTTGTTGGCGATTCGCGGCGTACCTCTCGCGCGCGCGGCGATTTCCTTGGCTCCATCAGGCTCGATGTCCACGCCGAGCTTCGCGGCGGAGCGCGTGACGATCGCGGCAAGCTCGTCCGGCTCGTAGTAGCTGAGGCGGTTGACGAGTCCGAAGCGCGCGCGGAGCGGCGCCGAGATTAGACCGATGCGTGTGGTGGCGCCGACCAGCGTGAAGCGGGGAAGCTCGAGCCTGACGCTGCGGGCGTTCGGTCCCTGGTCGATCATGATGTCGATCGCGAAGTCCTCCATGGCGGAGTAGAGGAACTCCTCCACAGGCTTGGACATGCGGTGTATCTCGTCGATGAACACGATGTCGCCGGGCTCGATCGAGCTCAGCAGTCCGGCCAGGTCGCCTGGCTTCGTCAGGACAGGCCCCGAGGTCGTCTTCACGTGTACGCCCATCGCGTCGCCGAGGATGAAGGAAAGGGTGGTCTTGCCGAGGCCGGGCGGACCGGAGAAGAGGACGTGGTCGAGCGTCTCGTTCCGCTCCTTGGCGGCCTTGACGGCGAGCTCTAGCCTGTCGCGTATCTTCTGCTGGCCGATGAACTCGGCAAACTGGCCGGGACGCAACCGGTTGTCGAAGTTGACGTTGCGCTGGTTAAGTGTCTCGGATGTGCGGCTGATAGGCATAGGTCGGCGAATAGTCTAGTTTTTTCGCCTGCCGGTGTCAAGGGCGCATCTGCGGAAAAAGGAGTGCTTTCGGTAAACCTCTGAATGTGCTATGATAGCTTCGCTGAGGAATGCTAGTCATGAAAGAGTCGAGATTTGTTGCGTTGGCAGTCGCATGCGGCTTGTGGGTTGGCGCGTGGGCGGGGCCGGTGGTCGTGAAGACGGTCAACCCCACGTGGGAAGTGGTGGTGGCGGACGACGTGATGGACCCGCCCACGGGCAGAGACGCCGCGCCTGCGATCCAGGCGAGGCTTGATGCGCTCGGGGCGTCAGGCGGTGGCACGCTATTCCTCAAGGCCGGCACGTATCGACTGGCCTCGCCGATCGTGATGCCGATCAACACGTGCCTCAAGGGCGACTACGCCCCGTCCGCTCCGGGGAAGTCCACGGTGCTAGCCATCGTTGGCGGACGTGGCGACGAGGACGGCGAACCTGCCTTCCGCATGGGTACGTCCAGCGCGTTGCAGGGGTTCTTCTTCCACTATCCCGAGCAGTCGCTCGACAGCCCGGTCCCGTACCCGTGGACTGTGCGCGCCAAGACGAAGCCGCGTCGCGCGCCCGACCACCAGACAATCCGCGACTGCACGTTCGTTAACGCCTGGCAGGCGATTGCCATTGGTCCTGAGTCGAACGAGCTGCACACGTTCCGCGACGTGCGCATCTGCGCGCTCAAGACGGGCTTTGCGGTAGATTCCACCACGGACATCGGACGCGTGATCGATGTGGAGGTGAGTCCGCGCGTGTGGGCGCGGAGCGGACTTCCCGGCGCGCCCGACGAGCGGCACCTGCGCGACTGGCTGAAGACGCATGACACGCTCGGCGCGTGGTACGGACGTAGCGACTGGGAGTACATCTGGCGGCTGAAGGTGGACGGCTACCGGACGGGCTGCCGGTTCACGCAGGGGAAGCGCGGAACGTCCAACGCCGTGATGGACGAAAGCGTCTTTACGGACTGCGCCACGGGCCTGGAGGTGGATCGCGTGAACGGCGTGGGTCTCGCAGTGTACGACACGCGTTTCGACGGCTGCGCGCAGAGTTCGCTGATGACGACGAATTTCGCGACGGTGGTGCAGTTCCTCGCGTGCAACTTTGGTGGCAAGCCGCCCGTGAATAAGGGGAAGTTGCTGTCCAACATCGTCGTCAAGGACGGCAACGGCGAACCGGTGCGCCACGTGCCGATGGCCTGGCCGCGTCCCGCGTCCGACAGGCTCGTGGTCGCGACGGACTTCGGTCTTTCGACGAACGCGGACGACAACGCGGCGGCGCTCCAGCGGGCGCTCGACGCGGCGAAGGGCGGCGGCACTGTGTACGTGCCGGCGGGGATGTATTCGTTCAAGGATCCGGTGACCGTGCCGACGGGTGTGGAGTTGCGCGGCTCGTCGGCGGCACCGCACCACACGGCCGCAGGCGGCAGCGTGTTGCTCGTCCGCTACGGCAAGGGCGACGAGAACGGCGCGCCGTTCATCTCGCTCGCGCAGAAATCGGGTCTGCGCGGCGTCTTGGTGTGGTATCCCGAGAATCCGATCTACGACCCGGAGCCGTACCCGTGGACGGTGCGGTCGCTTGGCGAGGACACGTGGCTCGCGGACGTGTGCATCGCGAACGCCTGGCGCGGCGCGGACTTCGCGACGTATCCCTCCGGCGGACACCGCATCGCGTATCTCTCCGGCGTCGCATGGCAGAAGATGCTCGTGATTGGCAACTCGTCGCGTAGGGGCTGGGTGGAGGAGACGCTCTTCAACCCGCACTACTCCCAGCGGCTCGCGTTCAACCTGCCGTATGTCAACGGGAAGCGTCCGGCGGAATGCCCGGCGGGCGGCGCCAACATCCCCGTGCAGAGCTGGAACATGCGCCGCCGTCTGGAGGCGCACGTGTTCACCGACTGCGCTGACGAGCGCATCCGCGGCACGTTCGTGTTCGCCGCCAAGGACGGCATGGCGTTTCGCGGGAAGAACCGGGCGACGGTGGTGATGCACGGCGCCGACACGATCGCGCGCGGCGTGGACCTGGAGCAGGCGGAAGGCGGGCGCGTGGACGCGGCGCTCGTGCAGGTGACGCCGTACGAAACTGCCTCGGGGAAGGAAAGCGCGGGTTTCCACTTCGCACCGGGCGACAAGGGTACGGCCGTGTTCCGCGCGAGCCAGCTTTGGGTGCCGAAGCCGTCGGTCATCGCCGAGGGAGATGGTCTTGGCATCTTCGAGATGGCGAATTCCCTGTCGGGCCCGATCTACGCGCGCAAGGGACGCCTGGAGCTGGAGGACTTCCGGTTCTCTTCGAGCCTTGAGGAGTGTGTCGTGAAGGAGCCGGCGGCAAAGGTGCGCGCCGTGCGGACGGGCGAGTTCACGATGCCGGAATCGCTCTTGCCGAAGGTGCCGCCGGTGGACGTGACGATCGACTGCGAGGCGAATCGTCCGATCGAGAACACGGTCGCGCGCTGGGGCGGCGTGCGCGGGCAGGGAGACTGGTGCTGTCGAGTGGATGGCGGCGAGCTGCTATTCCGCGCGGAGCTGAAGGATCCGAAGTACGCCTACGTCTACGCCGACATCTGGAAGGGCGAGAGTCCCGTGTGGCCGACGACGCGCCTCAAATATCGCATGAAGCCGAAGGACGAGAAATCGGCCGGCACGGTCACGTTGGACCTTGCGTTCTCGGACAAGACGCAGGCGCGCATCCTGCGCGGCCTGCCGGTCGGGAAAAGCCTGCCGGCGGGCGAGTGGACGGATGTTTCGATACCCTTGCGCTTCTACACGGGCAAGACGATCGTCCGCATCATGGTGCGCGCAGACCGCCGATTCGCGCCCGGCACGTACGAGGCGCGCCTCGATGACATCCGCCTCGTCACCGCACGATAGTTTGTCCGGCAAAGGCTTTAGGCTTGCCTTTGGCGAAGGGATGGTCTATAATCAGTATAACTTTTGCGAACATGCAAGAAAGAGTGGCCTTATGATGAAGAAATTATCGTTGGTAGCCTGCTTGGTTGGAGTTTGCGCGGCGTTTGCCGCGGACGAGTATACGCTCGCGGATGGCGTGCTGACGTTCAACGTGGACGTGGCCGACTATCCCGAGGCGGCACCTTACGAGTACGCGACGAGCCTGAGCGGCGTCACGTCGATCGTCAAGAAGGGGACGGGCGCGGTGAGCCTCGGCACGACGGCGACCGCCAACACGTTTACCGGTACGATGACGGTGGAGGATGGCTTCCTCATGGGCTGGAAGCCGCGTTTCGGCAAGCCGTCCACCGTGACGGTCGAGAACGGCGCGGCGGTGGTGTTCACGGAGGCGACCGCCTACACGACCGATTACTTCGCCAACACGAAGTTCTACATCGCGGGCAACGGACCCGACGGCAACGGCGCGCTCCAGCGTCCGTGGGCGCGCGCCAGCTCCGACGAGGCGTTTCTTTCCTTTGTGTCGATGACGCTGGGGCATCAGCAAAGGCACGCTGGAGATGAATAACCACACGCTCACGCTCACCTCCGCAAAAGAGGATTCCGCGTATGCAAACAAACAGTATTCCCGGATCTTCGACCTTGCCCGCAGCGGAGCCATCACGATCAAGGATCCGGGCGAGATCATCGTCGCCGACAACTGCCGCCTGAACGTCGAACATTCCAAGAACGGCGCCAAGGTCGTGGACGCGGTCGGTTCGAACGGAACGGTGTCGAACATGACGGTAAGGCTCAAGAACGGCACGTTCCTGCGCGTCTTCCAGGTCTACAAGAACGCTTTCCCGTGCCGTGTGGTTTCCGAAGGCGAATCCGACATTATGGTTAACAACGCGAATCTCTCGTTGGCGAACAGTCTTATACAGACCCACATTGACGGACCGGTCGAGATCACGGGCACCAAGCTGAAGATGTCGCATTACGACGCCACCGTTGCGGCCAGCAACGCCTGCCTGTGGGTGAACGGCCCGGTCTCGGGACCGGGCATGCTGGCGAACGGCACGCGCGGTCGCCTGTACCTGACGGGGACGAACACGCACGTGCTGGGGAGCATCCGCCAGACGGGCATCGGCGAGTTCGTCCTGCAGGACAACGTGACCGTGAACATCACCAACGCAACGAGCGGCTCGACATACGCGCTCGCCAGCGTCAATTCGTTCGCCACGCCCGCCGTGCTGACGGTGAAGGACAATGCGCGCCTTCTCTGCCGTCCAGGTTGCGGGGTGTCGTCGGAGCTACAGATTGGTTATTACACGACTGGCTCGGACAACAACGCTGGCATCTTGAAAATCCAGGACAACGCAATCGTCTCGAACAACGTATCGATTGGAAACTACGGCAAAGGCGCGTGCTATCTGATGGGCGGCGAGCTGCACGTGATCACGGGCAAGGTCAGCACGAGCGTCTTGCTGGCGAACAACAGCAACAGCTACGGCTACATCGGTATCGACGGCGGCTACTACCACATGTTCAACTGGTTCTATTTCGCCAAGCGTGGTCCTGGCTTCTTCGTGCAGCGCGGAGGCAAATCGCTCTTCGGCACGACGTCCAATCCGTTCCGCCTAGCCGACAAGACGGCATCCTCCTACGGCAACCTCGCCATCCTTGGCGGCACGTCCACATGGAACAAGATGTACCTCGCGATGAACTTCGCGAGTTACACGCCCGTCGGCGAGTATTCCACGGCCGTGGCGACGGTGGCAGGTACGAACACGGTGATGGACATGACGCCGTCGTACATCGTCGTCAGCCCCGCCACGAACGCGGAGAAGGCCGTCACGGCGATCATCAACATCAACGACCGCGGCACGCTGAAGACGAAGAGCATCCAGTATCGGCTTGTCAATGGCAGCAATACCATCAAGAACCTCGTGCAGGACTCTACGCACTCGTACCTCAACTTCAACGGCGGCGTGCTGGTGACGACGGAGGCGGGCGAGTTCTTCACGAACGGCTCCGACCCGACCCGCCTCCTGACGCGCGCGACCATCTTCGAGAAGGGGGCCGTGATCGACACCGACGGGAAGAATGTCACGTGGCGGCAACCGCTGGAGCGTCCGTACGGACACGGCATCGCATCCGTCACGCTGCCGGCCGCGGCCCTCGCCAAGGAGACGCTCATCGGCCCGACGCGCTGCTACATTACATCGTCGGCAGGAGGCATGGCGGCGGACGCGCTGATGGACTTCGACGACACGAACCGCGTGGCGCGCGGCATGATCGTCACTTCGCGTGGATTCGGATACGAGGCCGCACCCACAGTGAAGGTACACAAGGCCAATTGTTCGGACAAGTGGGACTGTACAGTGGAGACGGTGGATTTCGACGCGGCGGACTTTGCGCACGGCGGCCTGACGAAGCGCGGCGCGGGCACGCTTACGATCACCTGCACCAACACGTACGGCGGCGCGACGCGTCTGGAAGGCGGCACGCTGGCCTTCTCCCATGAGCACGGCTATCCGGGCGGCGACCTGGAGATCGCGGCCGCCGCCGTGCAGGGACCGCTTCCTGCGCCCCTCCTCACGGTGCACACGCTCGCCTTCGGTGCGGGTAAGGGCGTCCGCGTGACGGAGGCGGACACCTTGGACGACAGGACGTTCGGTCGCGCGAAGACGGTTGCCACGTTCACCACGCCGCTCGCCGAGCCGCCGTCCCTCACGCTCGTCGATTCCAACGGCGACGCGATGCCTCCAAGCGGACTCTGGTACCTTCAGCTGGCCGACGGCGGGCAGACGCTGAAATTCGGCGTCGCCCGCGGCATGCAGGTCATCATTCGCTAGGGAGTGACATGAAGTTCGTTCGATTCGGCACGCTGAAGTCCGTCAAGCAGAAAGGCGTCAAGAACTGGCGAAGCGCCGACTACCATAAGCCGCCGAGGAAGAAGGGTTTCTACGCGATGCCCTACGGCTACGTGGACATGTACTACATTCCGGACGGGTGGACTGACGACAACATGCGCATCCAGTTCCTGCGCGCCGAGGACGGCCGGAAGCTGACCTGCTATGACATGGAGCACAACCCGGACGAGTACAAGGCGGCGCTTCGCCGCGCGGGCATATCCCCAAAGCAGGTGCGGCGCCATACGAATGAATCCTTCGTGGCCTATATTCAGGATCCCGCGCACCCGCCCCGACTTGACGCCCACGGCAATCCGGATCAGACCCCTCAGTACTTGCTGGACTGCGATGGAGAAAAGATAAGCGCGTGGGGTGTATTCTCTGACATGGACTGGTGGACAACGCGGGATTCTTTTCTTGGCAAGCGCTGTTCCTTCAGGGACATCAATTGCGAGACTCTCGCCTCCTATTTCTTGGACGAATCCCACATCTTCAAGTACAACTACTACTTCACGGAATGGAGCAAGGTCCTGCGGCGGCTGTTGGCAAGGCGTGGATTGGACATCTGGCAGCTGTACGCGTGGCCCGTCTACGAGCACGGGCAATCGGCAGAGCTGTACTTCCTGAAGAAACCGCACACATTTGAGTTTTCCGGGTGCCTGTGGCACCATTTCATCGAAGAGATGAGGCCTGGCGAGATCCTTCAGGTGCACGAATCGTGGGTCTATACCACGGTCAAGTCGCTCGCAAGGGTGCTGAGAATGCGAAAGAGGTCGAGGGATTTGCCGATGACCACGACTTCGACGGAGGTGTTCATCGAGGAAGACGTTTCCGCGCCCGCCGCGCCGAATGCTTAAGACAGCCGCCGGGAAATGTGGTACAATTTCCACACGGAGAACGACGATGAAGAAAGAAATAGAAAGCTACTGCCGCGACTACATGCGTTTCCTCGCGGCGGCGAAGACGGAGCGGCGCGCTTACGCCGAGGCGGTGCGCCTGCTCGAGGCGAAGGGATTCAAGCGGCTGGAGGACATGAAGTCGCTTAAGCCGGGGGACCGCGTATGGCGCGGCTACCACGGCAAGACCCTGTTCGCGGCCGTGGTCGGCAGGGAGCCCGTGACGTCCGGCATACGCGTGGTGGGCGGCCACACGGACGCTCCGCGCCTCGACCTCAAGCCGAAGCCGCTATACGAGAAGGGCGGCCTAGCCTACTTCGACACGCACATCTACGGCGGCATCAAGAAGTACCAGTGGCTCGTGCTGCCTCTCGCGCTCTACGGGACGGTGGTTAAGAAGAACGGCAAGAAGGTTGACATCGTGATCGGCGACGCTGCGGGCGACCCCGTGTTCATGATCAGCGACGTGCTGCCGCACTTCGGCAAGGAGCAGCTGGAGAAGAAGGCCAAGGACCTGGTGGCGGCGGAGGACATGGGAAGAAGTACGGCGTGGAGAAGGACGACCTGCTCAGCGCCGAGCTGGAGATCGTGCCGGCGGGCGCGCCGCGCGAGGTCGGCCTCGACCGCGCGCTGATCGCCGCCTACGGGCACGACGACCGCGTGTGCGCGTACGCGGGCCTGCACGCGCTCATGGACCTCTCGAATGGACAGGCCCTGTCCAAGACCGGCGCCGTGGTGCTGTGCGACAAGGAGGAGATCGGCAGCGTGGGCGCGTCGGGAATGGAGTCTTCGTTCTTCGAGAACACCGTTGCCGAGCTGATCGACCTTCAGGCGAAGTCAGCGCGCGACATCGACGTGCGCCGCGCGCTGGAGCGCTCGCAGATGCTGAGCGCGGACGTGTGCGCCGCCTCGGACCCGCACTTCCCCGACGCCGACTCAATCGGCAACGAGGCGAAGCTTGACGGCGGTCCATGCGCCATCAAGTACACGGGCGCCGCCACGAAGAGTGGAGCTTCGGACGCTCGCGCAGAGTTCGTGGCGGAGATCCGCCGGACGATGGACGACGCGAAGGTAGAGTGGCAGATGGGCGAGCTCGGCCGCGCCGAGAAGGGCGGCGGCGGCACGATCTCCAAGTTCATGGCGCGTTTCGGCATGGACGTGCTCGACTTCGGCACTCCGCTCCTCAACATGCACGCGCCGTGGGAGATTGCCTCCAAGCACGACTGCTACCACACCATGAAGGCATACCGCGCGTTCTTCGCGCGCTGAAAGAAAATGACATGGGTAGCTTGATAGGTTTTGCAGTCTCCAGCCTCTGGCAGGCAGCAGTTGTTGTCGCCGATGTGATCGTTTACGGCGTCGGCGTCGCGGGCAGTGTCGGCACTTGATGTGGACTCTGCTATGCCACGCGTACGGTTCAGGCATTTCAATTCCAAAAGGAAGACTACAATGACACGCATCCTCCCTGCGGCCATCGCCGCAACAGTCCTGGTCGCGACGGCTGCCGTCGCGGCTCCTGCCGACCAATCCGTCCTGAAGAATCCGCTGAGTTCCGGCGAGGTCTTCTACACGGGCTGCAACTACTGGGCGTCGAACGCCGGCATGTACATGTGGCGTCGCTGGGACCCCAAGGCCGTCGAGAAGGATATCGCCGAGCTCTCGCGCAACGGCGTGAACATCATGCGCGTGTTCCCGCTCTGGCCCGACTTCCAGCCGCTCACGCGGATGCTGGGCGGCGGCGGTACGGACAGGGGCCTCGCGCAGAACGATGGCCCGCTGCATAATCCGGCCGGCGTGGACGAGGAGATGATGCGGCGCTTCCGCTTCATGTGCGACGTCTCGCAGAAGCACGACGTGAAGCTCGTCGTGGGCCTCATCACGGGATGGATGAGCGGACGACTCTTCGTGCCGCCCGCCTTCGAGGCGAAGAACGTGCTGCTGGACGCCGAGGTGATGACGTGGCAGACGCGCTTCGTGCGCCACTTCGTGCGCGAGATGAAGGACCATCCCGCGATCCTCGGCTGGGACCTCGGCAACGAGTGCAACTGCATGGCGGGGAAGGACATCGGACCCTACGAGAGCTGGATGTGGCTCAACACCATCGCCTCCGCGATCCGCGCCGAGGACGCGACGCGCCCCGTGGTGAGCGGCATGCACGGCTGCTCGAACGTGAAGAGCGACCGGTGGAACCTTTCGTTCCAGGGCGAGCTGATGGACGAGCTCACCACGCACCCCTATCCGCTCTTCACGCCGTACTGCGCGAAGGACCCGTTCAACACGATGCGTTCCGAGACGCATCCCGCCGCGGAGTCGCTCCTGTACTGGGGACTCTCCGGGAAGCACTGCTTCGTGGAGGAGGCGGGCGACCTCGGGCGCTGCACGGGCTCGCCGGAGCGGAGCGCCGCGAACGCCCGCTGCGCGATGTTCACCTCGTGGGCGAACGGGCTCGGCGCGTACGTGTGGTGGTGCGGGTTCGACCAGCAGCACCTCGACTTCCCGCCCTACACGTGGAACGCCGTCGAGCGCGAGCTCGGACTCTTCACGCGCGACTACGAGCCGAAGCCGGTGCTGCGCGCGATGGGCGCGTTCCGGAAGTTCCTCGCGGACCTGCCGCCCGAGATCGCGAAGCTGCCGCCGCGCCAGGTGGACGCAGTCGTGCTCGTGAGCGACCGCGAGCGCGCGTGGGCGAGCGCGTTCGGCGCGTACCTGCTCGCGCGCCAGGCCGGGTTCGACGTGGCATACGCGGACGCGGAGCGTCCCGAGGCGGCGCCGAAGGCGAAGCTCTACATCCTGCCGTCGGGCGACGGCGTGGACCCCTACAGCTACGAGGCGTGGCTGGGCGCTCTTGCGAAGGCGGACGAGGGTGCCACGCTCCTCGTCTCGAAGGGCAACAACACGCGCTATTCAGGACTTCTCGACGCCACTGGCAACGAGGTCGACTACTTCTGCCAGCAGGCCCGCGGCGTCAAGTTCAAGCTGAAGGACCATCCTGGCCGTCCGATCGACGCCTGGTGCAACACCACCACGGTCGTGACGCCCAAGCGCAGCGAGGTGCTGGGCGCGGACGCGGAAGGGCGCGCGATGGTCACGACGTGCCGGCGCGGGAAGGGCAATGTCGTGTACTGCAACTTCGCGATCGAGAGCGACTCCCTCGCCCGCAGCGACTGCTTCTACGGGGCGAATCCCAACCCGCGCTACCTCGTCTACCGCAAGGCGGCCGAGATCGCGGGCATTTCGCGCAAGGTCGTGAAGGAGTCGCCGAACGTGGGCTTCACTGAGCACCGGTTGGCTGACGGCCGCACCGTTGTCGTGGCAGTCAACTACGATCCAGCGCCAGTAGCGTGCCCCGTCAAGTTCTCGGGCACGGTCGAGCGCATCTGGAACGGCGAGCTGAAGGACGGCGTTCTGAAGCTTGCCGCGAACGATGCCGCCGTGTTCGTGGTGAGGTGATCGTCACTTGCGGCGGCAGTCGTGCGCTAGTTTGTTCTCTCGAAGATCACGAAGAACGCGGCCGAGTTCTCGTCCTTGCGTGGCAGGATGAGCGTGCCGTCCTTCCACTCCACGGCAACGGGTTCCAGGTCGCGCGTGTGGTCGAGCACGTGCGCGGAGACCACGCGCGCACCGTCCATGCCCTTGACTGACGCCGTGAGCGGCTCCTTGCCGCGGTAGTCGCTGACCAGCACGAAGCCGCGCTTCCTGTCGGCGGTGAGACCGGCGAAGGCGGTTACGGAGGGCTTCGCGGAGGTGGCGGAGACCTTGTCCGCATATCCCGAGACGATGTCGCCGAAGATCTTGAGCGACCAGTACGACTTGTTGAACCGGCCCATGCCGTCCTTGTAGCCCCAGTTCCCGCGGCAGCCCGAGCCGTAGTAGTAGGACTGGTCGAGGCAGGTGTTCTGGAAGCCGGCGAGCACGGCGAGGTTGAACGCGGCGGAGTCGAT
>CACXPT010000118.1 GCA_902769585.1 uncultured bacterium | reverse complement strand
CGGCACGGAGTGGGAATGGACGGTCGCCGCGAGCAACGACTGCCTCGTCAGCCGCTTCAAGACCGAGGACTGCATCCCGCGCCTCGTCCGCATGACGGGTACACACAACTGCCGCGATATCGGCGGACGCCGCGGGCTCGGCGGGCGCCGCATCCGACAGGGGCTCGTCTACCGCACCGCGGGGCTGAACTCCAACGCGCCCATGGAATACTACACGAACGAAGATATCCTCGAGTTCGAGAAGAAGGGCGAGCTGGTGAAGATGGGGCATCCCGGACGCGAGCTGCACCGGAGACTCGCCCGGGGCGAGAAGCTGTCGTCGCATCCATCGAGGAACGGGCTCGTGAAGCGCACGTGCTTCGCGCCTGGCAAGCGCCGACTGTCCGACCGCGAGGTGGCGCGGATCCTCTCGTTCTACGGCATCCGCACCGACATCGATCTGCGGACCGACAACGAATGCTACGGCATGACGGGATCCCCGCTCGGGCCGTCCGTCAAATGGGTTCACATCTCGTACAGCGGCTACACCGGCGCCTTCAGCGAGGCGGGGTTGGCCATCAACAAGAAGGTCTTCGCCGTGTTCATGGACGACAACAGCTACCCGATCGTGTTCCACTGTATCGGCGGCGCTGACCGCACGGGCACGGTGGCGATGCTCCTCGAGGCGCTGCTGGGCGTTCCCGAGGACGAGCTTTGGCGCGACTACCTCACGACCGGCTTCGTCGGGGGCGTGAGCGACGCCAAGCACCAGCAGTGGTTCGGCTCCACGCTGAAGAAGCTGAAGGAATATCCAGGTGCGACATTGGCTGACAAGGCCGAGGCGTATTTCCTGAAACTCGGCTTCACGAAAGACGACGTCTCCCGCCTCCGCAAGCGCCTGCTGGAGCGGTAAGAAGCATGAGTGCGGCGTTCCGCCGTATTTATTTGGCTTCTTCGAGAACGGACTTGAAGTCAAGTACGGGGTGTCCGGCGGCGGCGAGGGCGCTGCAGGCCTTCTCGTTGTCGTCGAACCTAAACACGAGGACGGCCTTTTCGCCGTGGTGGAAGGCGAAGGCGTAGGAGTACTCGATGTCGACCTTCGCGGCGTCTAGCACGTCTAGGATCTCGGCCATGCCGCCGGGTCGGTCGGGCACGGTGACGGCCACGACCTCGCGCATGTTCGCGACGTGGCCGGCAGCCTTGAGTACCTCCTTCGCCTTGTCGTGGTCGCTCACGATCATGCGCACGATGCCGAACTCGGCGGTGTCCGCGAGCGAGAGAGTGACGATGGAGATGTCCGCATCCGCGAGGGTGCGGCAGATGTTGGCGAGCTGGCCGGGACGGTTTTCGAGGAAAACGCTGATTTGGTTGATGGTCATTTGTCTGTCTCCTTGGTGCTTAGTGCTTGGTGCTTGGTGCTTAGTGCGTTGCTTTCGCGCTTGTGTCTGTCCGATAGGCTCGCACTAGGCACTAAGCACTAGGCACTAAGCACTAGGCACTTATTTCTTCCTATTGTCGATGACGCGCTTGATCTTGCCTTCGGAGCGCGGTAGGGTGTTGGGCTCCACGAGGGAGATTTTCGGCGTGAGGCCGATGATTGACTTCACGGCGTCTAGGACGCGCTTGCGGAGGTTCTCCATGTGGCGGATGTCGTCCGAGAACGCCGCGTCGGTGACCTCCACCTTGATCTCGAAGCGGTCGAGCGTGTCGGTTGACTCGAGGACGATCTGGTAGTGGGGGGCGACCTCGGGAACGCGGAGGAGTCCGGCCTCGATCTGTCCCGGGAACACGTTCACGCCATGGATGATGAGCATGTCGTCCGAACGGGCGGAGATGCGGTCCATCACGCGCATGGTGCGTCCGCACGGGCACTTCTCCGTGTGGAGACGGGTGAGGTCGCGCGTGCGGTATCGGATCATCGGCGTGCCGCAGCGGGAGATCGTGGTGAACACGAGCTCGCCGATCTCGCCGTCGGGCAGGGGCTCGAGGGTATCCGGATCAATGATTTCGGGGTAGAAGTGGTCCTCCCAGATGTGGAGGCCCGTGCGGTGCGAGCAGGCGCCGGCCACGCCGGGGCCGGCGATCTCGGTGAGGCCGTAGATGTCGTGGGCGATGATGCCCGTCTCGCGCTCGATCGTCTCGCGCATCTCGTCGGTCCAAGGCTCGGCGCCGAAGATGCCGTGGCGGAGCTTCGTGTCGCGCCGGAAGTCGACGCCTTGCTTCTTCGCCTCGTCCATGATGCGGAGGAAGTAGGACGGCGTGGCGGCGATGGCGGTGACGCCGAGGTCGCGCATGAGCATGATCTGCCGCTCGGTGTTGCCGCCCGAGATGGGCAGCACGGCGCAGCCGAGGCCCTCGCCGCCGTAGTGGAGGCCGAGGCCGCCGGTGAAGAGTCCGTAGCCGTAGGCGACCTGGATCACGTCTCCCGCGCGGATGCCGTACATCGTGAGGCAGCGCATCGCGCCGTTCTTCCAGACCTCGATGTCCTGCATCGTGTTGGGGATGCAGATGGGCTTGCCCGTGGTGCCCGAGGAGCAGTGGAAGCGGACGATCTCGTCCATCGGCGCGCCGCGCAGGCCCATCGGGTACTCGTCGCGGAGGTCGATTTTCTTCGAGAAGGGGAGAAGCTTGATGTCGGCTAGCGTCTTGATGTGCTCGGGCCGCACGCCGCGTTCCTCGCAACGCTTGCGGAAGAGCGGCACGCGCTCGTAGGCGTACTTCACCGTCCACTGGAGGCGGTGCAGCTGGAGCGCGCGCAGCGGCTCCACGGGCATGTAGTCCATAGCCGATACTGGATGCGTCGGCGAGTTGACGTCATGTGGCAATTCGGGGTATACCATACGGTTTATCCTTTCGGGTTCTCCTTTTCGTTTTGGGCTTCTCCATTTGGGGAAGAATCATTTCTTGTCGAGGGCGTCCACGGCAGAGAGGAAGGTGTCCATCTCGGCGTCGGTGCCGATCGTGATGCGCAGACGGTCTCCGGTGCGCGGTCCTGGGAAGTAGCGCACGTAGATGTGGCGGTCGCGCAGGGCCGCGAAGATCTCGGCGGCGGGCCTGTGCGCCGGGCGCGCGAAGAGGAAGTTGGAGTCGGATGGCAGGATGTCCCAGCCGCGCTTGGCGAGCGTCTTCGCCACGCGTGCGCGCGTCTTGCGCACCTTCGCGACGTTGGCCCGCATCCACGGGAGGTCGTTCAGCGCGGCGAGCGCCACCGCCTGGGCCACGGCGTCCACGTTGTATGAGTCCTTGACCTTGTACAGGGCCTCTATGAGGTCTTCAGGTCCGATGCAGTAGCCGAGGCGGAGACCGGCTAGCGAGAACGACTTGGAGAGCGTGCGCATCACTATGACGCATTTGTTGTCCGCCGCAGTGGCGAGCGGCACACAGTTCGACTTCGCGAAGTCGGCGTACGCCTCGTCGACCAGCAGCACGCCCTTGAAGCGCTTGGCGGCGGCGGTGATCGCCTCAGGCGGCGTCAGGACGCCCGTGGGCGCGTTCGGGTTGGTGAGGAGGAACAGGGCTGGGCGTCCCTTGATCTTGCCGTTCCATGTGTAGTCGGCGTCGAGCGGCGTGGGCACGAAGAGGACGTTGCGGATTGCGGCGAGCGTCTTGTAGAGCGAGTACGACGGGTCGAGCGAGCCGATCGTCTCGCCGTCGTCCACGAACGCCTTGGCGGCTAGGGTGAGTATCTCGTCCGAGCCGTTGCCCACGAACACGCGCTCGGGGACGGTCTTCCAGATGGCGGCGATGCGCGCGCGGAGCGCGGCGAAGATGGGATCGGGGTAGCGGCGCAGGCGATGGAGGTCGAAGCCCTTAAGCACGTCCGCGCACTTCGGCGACGGAAGGTACGGGTTCTCGTTCGTGTTGAGCTTGACGACGCTCGACTCCTTCGGCTGCTCGCCGGGAACGTATGGCGTGAGTCTTTGGACTGATTTCGCTATTCTCATTTCGGGGATTCTCACTTCAGCAGCACGGCGCTCGTGTGGTAGGCATGGCGCGTGAGCAGTATGACGAAGATGGTCTCGTCCGTCTTTCGGCTGGAGAGGTTGATGACGCGTGTCGACTTGACGCGGTCCATCTCGGCCTTCAGCATGTCTAAGTTGTTCTGGAGCGTGATCGTGTTCCTGAAAATACAGCACCCGAACTCGTTGGGAGATTTCGGGTCACCGCAGCCGAGCGGGATGAACTTGAACAGCAGCCAGCCCGTGTTCTCGATCTCGACCGTCTCGATCGGCTGCTCGCCGTTCTCGATTCGCGCGCCGTGGTAGTCGGTGGCGCGCTGGATCGTGGCGCACCCGGCGCTGCAGGCCAGAAAGACCGGAAGGAGCCATTTCCTCATCGCGACACCTCCTCCTTCTCGCGCGGCATCAGGATTCCGGAGAACTGCACCTCCCGGAAGCAGAACACGTATGGGATGGGGATCGGGAACTGCGTGCCCGGGGGCGTGAAGAATATCTGCTCGTCGCGGAAGAACGTGAGTTCCTTCACGTTCGCGTTGCGAGAGGAGGCATATTCCATCATCCTGTCATGCAAGAGGCTGGAGGTCACCTGGTTGGAGAAGAACGCCCACGGAAAGATCGCGTCGGGATTGGCATTGCCGCAGGCGAGCGGCAGTCGGTTGAACAGGTACCAGCCGTAGTTGGAGACGACGACATGTTCAGCATGGGGGGCTTCGCGCATGGTCTCTCCGTCAAGCGCTGCGTTCGAGGCGATATCCATGCTGTAGCACCCCGCAAGCATGGCGATTGCCGGCAGAATGCGTCCGAATCGGATGATGGAGCGCAGAAACATGCGGGTATTCTATCAAATCGGCGGACGGGTGGCAAATGACCATATGGCCGTCGGTGACGCGAAATTATGGTACAATGAAGCCCAAGCACGGAAAGGAATGTTGACATGATGAGAAATGCAGCGGTTCTTGCCGCCTTGGCGGCGGTGGTTACGACGGTCTATGCGGCTGACGGACAGCCGCCGAAGGCTTCGGCGACGTCCAAGGACGAACTGCCGATCGTGGACCTGACCCAAGACACGTCCCGTCAGACGGTGATCGCTATGGGCACGTCTGACACTTACCAGGGACATCCGACGACGCTCCTTACCCCCGACGGCAAGACGCTCTTCTGCGTGTGGACGATCAAGCACGGCGGCGGATGCGGGCCGGCGGCACGGTCGGACGACGGCGGCCGCACGTGGACGCGCATCGACGACCTCTTGCCAGCGCAGTACAAGTTTCACCGCAACTGCCCTACGCTCCAGACCGTGCCGCGTCCTGACGGGTCCGGCGTCAACTTCTGCGTGTTCAGCGCGAACTGCCAGCCAGGGACCGGCGGCGGCCTCGGCATCATGATGAGCCGCGACAACGGAAAGAGCTGGTGGGTGACGCCGCCGGCGCCGCACCTTTCGTCCGGCATGCCGCCGACTGGCCTCGTGCCGCTGAAGGACGGTACGAGCGCGCTGTTCGGGCAGGTGCGCAAGGATCCCAAGGTGAAAACCGACCGTCCCGCCGACGACCAGGCCGTGTGGATGAGCATCACGAAGGACGGCGGCTTCACTTGGGGCGCGCCGCGCATAGTGGCGGCCGCCAAGAACAAGAACCTCTGCGAGCCGTTCGCGCTTCGCTCGCCGGACGGGAGCGAGATCGGCCTCCTCATCCGCGAGAACCGCCACACCGCGCGCAGCATGATGTGCTTCAGCCGCGACGAGGGCAAGACCTGGACTGCGCCAGAGGACACGTGCTGGGGCCTGACCGGCGACCGCCACGAGGGCGTGCAGTTGCCGGACGGCCGCTGGGTGGTGGCGTTCCGCGACCGCGCGCTCGGCAGCAGCACGTACGGACAGTACGTGGCGTGGGTGGGATCGTACGACGACCTGCGCAACGGCCGTCCAGGCCAGTACCGTATCCACCTGATGAAGAGCTGGAGCGGCACGCAGTACGGCGGCTGGAAGGGCGACACCGGCTACTCGGGCGTAGAGCTCCTGCCGGACGGTACGATCCTCTGCACCACGTACATCAAACTCTTCCCGGACAACCGTCTGCAGTCGGTGGCCTGCACGCGCTTCCGCATCGAGGAGACGGACCGGCTGGCCGCGAAGGGAGGGCGCTGACATGGCGACGCTGACGACGGTGCGGGGCCTTGCGGCGGCGGCGCTTGTCGCCGTGGCGGCGGGCGCGGACGCGAGCATTTCTGGATACAAGGAGAACAACGGCATGGACATGATTGCACTATCGAACAGGAACGGTTCCGCCACGGTGTCGCTGCGCGGGGCGCATATTCGGTCTTACAGGCCTGCGGGCATGGAGCACGATCTGCTGTTCAACCCGAAGGTGACGGCGTTCGACGGCACGACGCACAACCATGGCGGCATACCAGTGTGCTGGCCGTGGTTCGGCCGCAACGGCGAGCCGGGATCCAAGCCGCACGGCTTCGCGCGCTACTGGATGTTCGAGGTGCGGCGGCGCGAGTCGACGGACGGGTGCGACACTCTGGTGCTGGGGCTCAAGCCGTCGGACGAGACGCGGAAGCTCTGGCCGTACGAGTTCGACATGGAGTACACGATCCGCCTGGGCGAGACGCTGGATCTCTCGCTGCGCACGCGCAACACGGATACGCGGCCCATGAAGATCACGGAGGGCCTGCATCCGTACTGGCTCGTGTCGGACCGCCGCCAGGTGCGCGTGGACGGGCTTGACGGCTGCCCGTACTGCTTCGCCGACGTGTCGCAGGTGGCGGACAAGACCTGGAAGGGGACCTTCGTGCCGGACGGACACTTCGACCACGTCTTCACTCTCGGCGGCCATGAGCAGACGATAACTGACGCGGGCTGGAACCGCAAGGTCGTCATGCGCGGAAGCGGCTACTCGAAGATAGTCATCTGGACGCCTGACCCGTTCCCGGCCGGCAAGTACGAGAACCTGGATCCGTCGGACCTGCTCAAGTTCGTGTGTGTTGAGCCGGCGACGCTCTTCCGTCCTGACGCCTACACTCTCGCTCCCGGCGAGGAACACGTCCTTTCCGTGACGATCGACGCTTCTCGGCAATGACGACGCGGCGAAATTTCCTCGCGGGCGGCGTGGCCGCACTCGGCTCGGCCTGGGCGGGAGGGTCGCGCTCCTGCGCGACCGATGCGTCTTCCTCCGGTGACTCCTATTCGATCTCGATCCTCGGCGACACGCACTTCGACGCCGCCCCCACGAGCCTCTATCACGGCAAGTGGGTGCCGCGCCACCAGAACGACTGGCGCGACCGTCAGTGCGAGTTCGCGCGTAACCAGAAGATGTGGGCGGAGCGCCTCCCGCGTCTGATCGCCGCCGCTGCCAAGACGCGCCGTCCCGACACGGCTTACCTCTTCCAGATGGGCGACCTCATCCAGGGAGACTGCTCCGACTTCGAGACTCACCTCCGCTTTTTCAAGGACGCGCAGGCCGCCTGCTCGAAGGGGTTCGGCGACCTGCCGTTCCTCACCGTCTGCGGTAACCACGACATCCGCGGCGGCGGCGACAAGGCGTTCGACGCCTATATCCTGCCCATTGCCGCGAAGGCTATCGGCAAGCCCGTGACGAGCGCCAACTTTCTCTTCTTCCACGGGCCGGATGCATTCATCTTCGTGGACTTCATGCGCCCGGATGCGGCTAAGATCGACGCGATGCTGGATGCGAGCGAAGGCGCGCGCCACACGTTCTTCGTGCTACACTCGCCCATCGGTCCGTACGACGGCTGGGGCGCGTACTGGTTCCTCTTCGGGAAGCCCGCGGACGCGGAGAAGCGCCGGGCGCTGTTCGCGCGGCTCCTCAAGCGCCGCGCGATCGTGCTGTGCGGACACATCCATCGCACGCAGATCCGCCGCTGGGTGCGTCCGGAAGGGGAGCTTGTGGAGTTCTCGGCGAACAGCGTGTGGCGTCCGCAGGAAGATACGCCCAAGGTGCTCTTCGACACGCCAGCGCGTTTCGGCGAGTACGTGAAGGCGCATCCCGCGCGCATGGACGAGGACCATGACGGCTGCCTCCAGAAACGTACGGTGCCCGAACTTCTCGCGCTCGTGGAGGAGTACCGTTCGGGTCTCGTCGAATACCGTCAGACGCAGTCGGCCGGACACTACATGCTCCGCGTCTCTGGCGCGCGCGTAGAGATTGACTTCTACGCCTGCGATTCGCTCGTACCCACCGAGACCTACCGCCTCGGCTAAATAGAGAGGATCATGATGATGTTGAGGACATGTTCTGCAATCATGGTGATGATGGCCGTGGCGTGCGCGACGGCCGGCACGGTCACGTTCACCGAAGAGACCGGCGTGATCCGCAATCCCGGACAGGGCTGGTCCACGATGGGCGGCAAGTGGTCGTTCGACAAGACCGACCCCGTCGTGAACGTGGGAGCCGTGTACTGCCGCTTCTCGTGGGGGAACTTCGAACCGGAGGAAGGTCGCTACAACTGGAAGCCCCTGGACGAGTTGTTGGCTTTCGCAGCGTCGAAGGGACTGCCAGCATCCTTCCGCATAATGTGCGCGAGCCAGCATAGTAGCAGTGGCTGGCCGACGCCGCCGTGGGTGTTCAAGAAGGGGGCGAAGGACGAGCCGTTCATTGTGCCGAAAGTCCTGCGCGGGCAGCCGACGAACATGGTGCACCACACGCCCGTCTTCGACGACCCCGTCTTCATGGACGCCCACCGGCGCTTTATCCGGGCGCTGGCGGCGCGATACGACGGCGATCCGCGCCTCGCGGGACTGGATCTCGGCAGCTACGGACATTGGGGCGAATGGCACTGCGGCGGGCTGCCGCCGAATACGAACCGCTACGTGGCGGCGGAGAATCAGGCGAAGTTGAAGTGGGTGCCGCCGCGCAAGTATCCTTTCGAGATCCGCAAACAGTACGCGGACTGGTATCTGGAAAACTTCAAGAAGACGCCGATCGTGTTCATGACCGACGACTGGGAGGTGCTGCGTTACTCGCTGGGTGATGGCCCAACCGCGCGCGTGGGGCTTCGTCGCGACGGCGTGGCGTCGCCGTGGCATTTCAAGCGCTGGATCGGCACCAAACCGTATGACGCCATCCCGCGCATGGGCGACGTGTGGAAGGATCGGCCGGTCTGGTTCGAGTTCTTTGGCGACGCGCAGTCGATCCTCGGGAAGGGCTGGGACTTGCCGTATGCGGTGGAATGGATGCTCACGAACCACGTCACGGTCGTCAACACGTGTCCTTTCTCGCCCTGGCAACTGAAGGACGATCCCGTCCACTATCCGCTCCTGAAGAAGCTCGACCTGTATGCAGGCGCGCGTCTCGTGCCGCAAGAGGTAACCGTGCAGCGCAGCGGCCAGCGCTTGACGGTGTCGCTCTCGGGCGTGAACAAGGGCGTGGCGCGGATTCACCTGCCGTACGTGGCGCAGATCGTCGTCACCGATGCGGCCGGACGCGAAGTGATGGTACATGAGGCGGCTGCCGATCCCGGGACGTGGTTGCCGGGGCCTTTCCGCTTCTCGGAGACGTTCAGTCTGCCGCCCTCGGCAGGCGCCGACGTGTCGTTGGCGATTCGCCTGCGCCACCGTTACGGCATCTTTCGCAACTTCCGCTTTGCAGCCCGCGAAACGGCACCGGATGGCTCACTGCCGCTAGGCTCAGCAAGATGATTTCTCGTATATCGAAAACAGAAAGGTAGAAAACCATGGTAACAGAAAACACGTTTGGCATTTCACGCAAGAGCTTTCTTGGCGGATCGCTCGCGCTGTTGGCGGCGGCCAAAGCATCCGCCGCGCAGGAGCCGGCGAAGAAGATACAGGGTTTCGACGAGACGAACGCGGGCAAGCTCGCCGCGCAAGCGTGGACGCCGTTCTCCGACAAGAAGGTGCGTGTGGGCATCGCCGGCGAAGGCTATTGCTCGTTTGGCTCGGCGTTCGGCTACCAGAATCACCCCAACGTGGAGGTGGTTGCCTGCACGGACCTTGACGCCGGCCGCTGCAAGCTCCTCCAGGAGCGTGTCAAGGCGCAGAAGACGTATCCCAGCTGTGAGGAGATGATCAAGCACGCCGCGGAGGACAAGCTTGAGGCCGTCTACATCGCCACCGACGCGGCCAGCCACGCGCGACTCGCGATCATGGCCTTGGAACACGGGTTGAACGTCACCACGGCCGTCCCGGCGTTCCTCGGCAAGGACCAGTTGGAGTTCGTGCCGCGTCTCCTCGACGCGGTGAAACGGACGACCGCGTTCCGTCCGTCCTGCTACGCCATGCGCAAGCTCTACGAGGCCGGCAAGCTCGGCGCGATCACCTACACCGAGGGCGAGTACTTCCACCCCGGCCCGAACGACATCACCAGTACTGCCAACAACAACAGCTACAACGGCTGGCGCTACGGCCTGCCGCCGCAATACTATCCCACGCACTCCAACGGCTACTATACGTGCGTGACGCACAAGAGGTTCGTGAAGGTGTCGTGCACGGGCATTCCGTCGCTCAAGTACAAGTACTCCAAGGGCAACCCCTACAACAACCCCTACGGAAGCGAATACGCGATGTTCACGTGCGAGGACGGCTCGGCAGCGCGCATGCTCGTGTCGTGGGACGTGCCGTCGTACGGCGGCGAGGACGGCCGCATCTGGGGGCAGAAGGGCTGCTACGTGCCGGAGAAGGGCGGCTACCGCGGCTGGTTCGACGCCGAGGTCAAGAAGATGGCGATCGCGAAGCCGCAGCTTCCGCCCGGCATGCCCGCGGGCGGACACGGCGGCTCGCACGGCTATCTCACGGACGACTTCATCCGCGCGATCCTCCTGCCCGGCCACAAGCCGTGCGTGGACGTCAAGACTGCCCTCGACACGACGATTGCCGGCGTCTACGCGCACCTCTCGGCCATGAAGGGCGGCGAGACGCTGTCCGTCCCCGCGGTGGTGTAAATCACGGGACTAATTGCGCTATTGGATGCCAGATCTGACTCGTTGGGCTGTATTGACATACGGTAAGTGAATGTGTATAATTTTCGGAAAAACGATACGCATAGGAGTTGGATATGGCAGCAACAAGATTGGCATTAAGCATGGATGAGGACGTCGTGGCACGTGCACGGCGGCTGGCAAAGTCGAGAAACACTAGTATCTCAAGGCTTTTTGTGTCTTTTGTCTGTCTGATGGAACAGAACAGGGGAGGCGAATCGGAACTGCCGCCATTGACCAAACGGGCGCTTGGCCTTGCCAAGGGTACGGTTTCTGACGATTGGGACTACAAGGATGTCCTTTCGGAGGCGCTTCTAGAGAAGTATGGGGCGTGACTATGAAAAAGCGCATATTCGTGGACACGAACATCCTCTTGGACGTGTTGCTGGAACGTGAAGGGTTCTATTATGATGCCTTGAAGATTTGGTCGGCTGCCGAAGAAGGGAAGATCGATGCGCATATCGCCGCCATTTCCGTCAACAACGTCCACTATGTGGTAAAGCGTCTGAAGAGCGAGACGACGGCGATGATCGCCGTTCGCATCATCCTGCGCATCTTCAAGGTTGTTCCTGTGGATTCCGAGATACTTTCCGAGGCGGCAGACTTTCACGACAAGGACTACGAGGACGACATACAGTTCCAGTGCGCTCTCCGCGCGAAATGCTCACAGTTTTTCACGCGTGATCCAACTCACTATGATTCGTCGCTCATGGCTGTCGTACCTCCCTCGTCATTCATGCCGTAAGAAACAGATAGGAGATTCCAGATGAAGAAGTTGATGGTTTCGAAAATAAGAGGCATGCGCATGTTGCCGCTTGCCATAGCCGCGTTCGTCGCGGGCGGGCTTTACGGTCGCGCGGTGAACGTCGACCTCAACGGTACATGGAAACTGGAGACGTTCGCCCAGCCAGACGACGGCGCGGTGCGCTCGCTACCGCTGCCAGCGGGTCTGGCGTTGAAAAGCTACCAAGCCACCGTGCCGGGGTGCTGCGAGATGGAGCTCGTGAAGGCGGGCGAGATGCCCGATCCGATGTTCTCCACGAACGCCCTCGCGTTCACGGCGCTGGAGGGCAACCAGTGGCTCTACACGAAGACCTTTACCTGTCCGCCGCGCGAGCTGGGCGAGCGGGCGGTGCTCGTGTTCGACGGCATCGACACGCTTGCGGACGTGTTTCTCAACGGCGAGAAGGTCGGCGAGGCCGACAACATGCTCATCCCGCACGAGTTCGACGTGACGGACAGGATCCGGGTCGGCGCGGAGAACACGGTGCAGGTGCTGATCCGTCCGGTGGGTCTCGCGGCGCGCGACAAGATCCCCGGCGAGCTCGGCTGGATGATGGGCGGCGGCGCGAACCACGAGTTCTTCCGCAAGGCGCCGCACATGTACGGCTGGGACATCATGCCGCACATGCCGTTCAGCGGCATCTGGCGCGGCGCGCGGCTCGAGGTGCGCCCGAAGTGCCACATCGACTACCCCGCGTGGATCGTGCGGGCGATCGGCGTGAAGCATCGCTGGGCGGACGTCCACGTGCGCATGCGCATCACCACGCCGTTCTCCGTGTTCTACAAGGCCAAGGTGCGGGCCACGCTCTCGCGCAACGGCAAGGTGCATTCGAAGGAGGTGCCGTTCCGCGGGCCGATGTGCAAGCTGCAGGTCGGCCTGACCGACGCCGACTTCTGGTGGCCGCGCGGCATGGGCGATCCGGCGCTCTACGACGCGAAGATCGAACTGATATCCGACGACGGGAAGGTGCTCGCGGTGGACGAGCGGAAGATCGGCATCCGCCAGTTCGCGTTCGAGTACGACGACGTCAAGCTGCCGGAACGTCCCGGCAAGTTCCTCTTCCGCGTCAACGGCGAGCCGGTCTTCATCCGCGGCGTGGACTGGGTGCCGCTCGACCCGATCCCGAGCCGCCAGGCGTCGCACTTAGAGAAGGTGCTGCCGATGATGGCCGACCTCAACTGCAACCTCGTGCGCGTGTGGGGCGGCGGCGTGTACGAGCCGGATGCGTTCTTCGACTGGTGCGATGCGAACGGCGTGATGGTGTGGCAGGACTTCATGATGGCGTGCGCGGTGCCACCGATGGTGGACGAGTTCGCGGAGGCGATGAAGAAGGAGGTGCTGTCCGTCGTGCTGCGCCTGCGCAACCGTGCGTCGCTGATGGCGTGGGCGGGCGACAACGAGAACGACGAGGCGGTGGTGTGGTCGCTCGGCGACCTCGCGCCGTCCCCGGCGACCTTCCGCATCACGCGCAAGGTCATCCCAGACATCCTGCGCGAATACGACGTGACGCGTCCCTACCTGCCCAGCTCGCCCTACCGCACGGACGACTGCCACTTCAAGCGCACGCGCACGGCCGAGACGCACCTCTGGGGCGGGCCGCGCGCGTGGTGGAAGACGGACTACTACACGAACAACCCGTCGTGGTTCTCCTCCGAGGCCGGCGCGCACGCGTTGCCGTCGCGCGCCACGTTCGACCGGATGATGCCGGCCGCGGACGTGCTGAAGCCGTGGATCAATCCGGACGAGAAGGACTACCTCAAGTTGTGCTGGTCGCCCCAGTGGGTGTACCGCGCGACGAACCCGTATCTCGACAAGGACAACCGGGGCCTCGTGCACCGCAACGACCACGTGCTGAAACAGACGGGCGCGCTCTTCGGCGACGTGCCGCGCCACGACGTGGACCTGCTGATCGAGCAGTCCCAGACGGCCCAGGCCGAGGCGATCAAGTTCCTGGTCGAGCTCTACCGTTCACAGAAGTTCACGAAGAAGACCGGATTCGTTGAATGGAACCTGCGCGACGGCTGGCCGACCATCTCCGACGCGATCAGCGACTACTACGGCAACAAGAAGAAATCCTACCACTACCTCAAGCGCGCGTTCCAGACCGTGCTGCCGATCGTGACGGACTTCGGCCGGCTCGTGGTCGTCAACGACTCGCGCGAGGCCGTGAAGGGGCACGTCAAGCTGACAGAGGCGGCGACGGGCAAGGTCGTGCTAGAGCGCGACTACGAGGCCGCGCCGAACGCCGTAACCGACCTCGCGCCTGTCGCGTGGAATGGCCAGGGTCTGTTCATCATCGATTATACGGTGGATGACGGACGCAATAAATTGCGTCCCTCCCGTGGAGAGACGTACCGCACGCACTACCTGCACGGCGAACCGCCGTTCAAGTGGTCGGACTACTTGAAATGGACGAAAGAACTTTAGTCGGATGACGAGCGAGGCGGCACGAAAAGGGAATTTCTCATTCTAAGAATAAATCTTTCAGGTTCTATCCGTGGCGGTATCTATTGGAATTTGATATAATACCGCCACCGATAAAGGAGCACATATGGTTGGAAGAGTCAGAGAACGACAGGAACTTGAGGCGTCGCTTTCAGCGGATGAGGCGCAGTTGATCGCTGTCTGCGGGCGTCGGCGCGTGGGCAAGACCTATCTGGTTCGCGAGAGCTTTCATGGAAAGTTCTTTTTTGAACATGCCGGCATCATGCATGGAACGATGGTTGAACAGCTGGCAGAGTTCACGGACTCCCTTCGCCGGGCAGGTCTCAAGGACGTTCCGGCATTGGGTGGCTGGCGCGAGGCGTTCAATGAGCTTGAACGCCTGATCGTTACGGGTCTGGGGAAGGAGAAGAAAGTCGTGTTCATCGACGAGATGCCGTGGATGGACACGCCCAAATCGGGCTTTCTCAAGGCGTTTGAGGTGTTCTGGAACGGATGGTGTTCGGGACGGAAAGATGTTGTTTTCGTCATCTGTGGCTCGGCGACGTCATGGATTGTCAAAAAGGTATTCCGCAACAAGGGTGGGCTTTACAATCGTGCGACGGGGCGGATTTTCCTTGAGCCGTTCACGTTGTCCGAATGCCGTGAACTGATGGAATCAAGAGGAATCAAGTTGGGAAACGACGATCTTGCCGAAGCATACATGATATTCGGTGGAGTGCCCTATTACTGGACTCTTCTCGTAAAGGGGCGAAGCCTTGCGCAGAACATTGACCAGCTTTGCTTTGCGGCGAAGGGCAAGCTTAGGCAGGAGTTTGGCGAACTGTATGCTTCGTTGTTCGAGAACGGGGGTATGCACCTCAAGCTAATACAGGAATTGGGCAGGCACAAGAACGGTATGACGCAGAAGGAGTTGCTCGCTGCTGCCGGGGTTTCGTCTGGAGGGAATGGGAAGCGTTACCTTGAAGAACTCGAACAAAGCGGGTTTGTCAGGAAATTCACTTCCTACGGAAAGCGAAAGAGGGATTCGCAATATCAGTTGATCGACTGTTTTACGCTGTTTCACCTGAAGTTCATTGGAGAAGAGTCCAATCCCGACGAACAATACTGGCAGCATTCGGTCAATTCGCCGAAGGTGAACGCGTGGCGCGGACTGGCTTTCGAGCGTGTGTGCTTCTGGCATGTCCGGCAGATTAAGAAAGCTCTTGGCGTGTCCGGTGTGGTGACCCAGGTCTATTGCTGGCGTCATGTAGCCGACGACGTCTATCCCGTCGGGGCGCAGATCGATATGCTCATTGAGCGGGCCGACCATGTTGTCAACGTATGCGAGATGAAGTTCTCGGTACGACCGTTTTCGATTGACAAGGACTATTTGGAACGCTTGAAGTCGAAGATGGGAGCCTTTGAACAGGTGACGAAGACCCGTTCGGCGATACATCTGACGTTCGTGACGGCGACAGGTTTGTTGCAGAACAAGTACTCCGGTATCGTGCAGTCCGAAGTGACGCTTGACGACCTTTTCGAGGAATAGCAATATTGCGCGTAAACGGGAGAGGGAAGCGAAGAGGTCGCAAGGCAAGGTTGGGAACGATTCCGTAGCCCAGAATCTTGCGTAACGAGACCCGCGCCGCAGGGCGGTAGATGGTACCTAGGAAAGGAATATGGCATGCGCATAGGTTTGCAAAGTTTCTTGCGCGATTGTTTCCGTCTGATCGGAAATTTCGGTTATACTATTTGCCAAAGGAAATAGGCATGAACTGGACAAAGAACATGATTGCGGGCTGCGTGGCGTGCGCGGCCTTGGCGTGCGCGGCCGACGGAAGCGGGCTTGACGAGAGCGAGTTCACGTCAATCTTCAACGGAAAGGATATTGCCGGCTGGATCGGTGACGCGAACGTCTACTGGGTGCCGGAACCGGGCATTCTCCAGTGCGGCGGGCGCGACGGCGTCACGCCCGTGCCCGACGACTACATCATGACGGAGAGGGAGTACGCCGACTTCGTGATCCGCTTCGACTTCCGCACGTGGAAGGGCGGCGATAACGGCATCGGCATCCGCTATCCGGGCGTCGACGACATGGCGTATTCCGGCATCGAGATGCAGCTGGCGGACACCGTGCGCAAGACCTGGCCGCGGCATTGCTCCATGGGCGGGTTCTACGGCGTCTCGGAGGCGCTTGACGACCGTTCGGCCGCCCAGCCGTTGCTCGGCGCGACGTATGTCAAGCCCGTAGGGGAATGGAACGCCTGCGAGATCAAGGCGGAGGGACCGCACCTCACGGCATGGATCAACGGCGTGAAGGTGAACGAGGTGGACCTCTCCACGCGCAATCCCGACACGGGCTATGACAAGCACCCCCATGCCGGCGTCCGCGCGAAGAAGGGACACTTCATCTTCTGGGTGGGCAACCCGAAGGTTCCCACGCAGTGGCGGAACATCCGCGTGAAGGAGCTGAAGCCGGCGGCGGAGATGGATCCCGAGAAGCGGCGCTTCCTCTATTCGGACTTCATGAACCGCAAGCTCGTGTACGTGGACGAGGCGAACCCCGCGGCCTATTGGGAGACGTTCCTGCCGGAGGTCGCGTTCGACCTCACGCGCTGCGGGCTGAACCGGCTTGTCGTCGCCCAGCGGCACGGCTGCCGCCTTTACGACCTCGGACAGATGCGTTTCCTTTCGGAGATCAAGGATTCCGAGCACCTCAAGTACGCGACGAGCGCGACGCGCCTCCCCGACGGGCGCACGTTCATCCTCGACGGGTCTGCGATACACGAATACGGCGCGGACGGGAAATGGGTGCGGAAATTCACCTTCGGCGACCGCGTGAAGCAGACGCGCATCATGCGCTTCACCGACCGGGGCACGGTGCTGATCGGCGCATACACGGGCTTCGCGGAGGTGGTGCTGGATGAGAGTCTGCCGCCCGAGAAGCGCGTTCGTGCGTGGTTCCAGCTGCCGGGCGAGGCGCGCTACTGCTACCAGGCCCAGTGGCAGAAGGACGGCACGCTCCTCACAACCGGCGGCTACCTGCCGGAGCTTGTGCGCTTCGCGGCGGATGGAAAGGTGCTTTCGCGCGTGCAGGCCCGGCAGCCGGATGGGCTTTCCAACTACTTCTACGCCGGTTTCCAGGTTCTGTCGAACGGCAACTGCATGCTGGCGAACTGGACAGGGCACAGCGGGCGTGACTTCCGTCCTGGCTGGAAGCTGATCGAGTTTGCGCCGGACGGCAAGGTTGTCTGGCACTGGAACGCGGAATGGTCCGGTACGCCAAACGCCGTGATCGTGTTCGAGTGAGCGAAAGGAACCGGTAATGGCAGCGAAAGGAAATGTCTTTTTTGCCGTACTCTGCATCGCGTATGCTGTGGTCGCGACAAGCGCACCCCTCCCGATGCCGGCTACAACGCCGGAGGAAATTATCGCCCTCGCGCACCGCACGTACGACTACGTGGCGCGGAGCGTACCCGAGAAGGAGCTGGCCGCGCTGAAGGACGAGCTCGCGATCGACGAGAAGTGGTATGCGGACGCGAAGAAGGCGAACGACGCGCGCGAGATGCGCAACGCGACGCGCGAACTGCGGTCTGTGCGCCGCCGCATCCTCTTCAAGCATCCTGACCTCCAGTTCAAGCGACTGCTGGCGGTGCAGCGCGGATTGCCGTTCTCGCAGGAGTCGGGCACCACGGACCAGTACGCCGGGCGCTGGTCGCGTCCAGGGCCGGGACTCGTGGCGATCGACAACTGGCAGGAGGCGCCGCACAAGACTGTCCTTCTCAAGGACAAGCTGCCCTGGGGCACCGTCCTCAATCCCGATCTGCACTGGGACGGCGACCGCGTCATCTTCGCGTTCTGCGACCACACGCGCAAGCCCGAGGCCGAACCGAAGGCGTGCGGCGCGCCGGCCGTGGTGAAGCTGGAGGACCAGCGCCTCGACTGGCTCCGTCGCGTCGATCCCGGCAACCCTAACTTCGCCTCTCCCGACGGACAGTTCTCCGTGATGCACCACCGCTACTTCATCTACGAGGCGGCGGCGGACGGCAGCTGGGTGCGTCAGCTGACGGGCTGTCCCGGCGACCCGATGAAGACGTGGGAGGGACGCCAGACGATTCTCTTGGAGGACGCCGACCCGTGCTACTTGCCCGACGGCGGGTTCGTGTTCAACTCGACGCGCTGCCAGACGATCGCGCGCTGCCATTCGGGGCGCTACGTGCCGGCATGGCTTCTCTACCGCGCGGAGCTGCCGCCGCTCGGCGCGGCCTGCGCGCGGAACATCCGCCAGCTCTCGTGGGGCGAGGCGAACGAGTGGGAACCCGTGGTGCTGAACGACGGACGCATCTGCTACACGCGCTGGGACTACATCAATCGCAATGCGGTGTGGTTCTCCAGCCTCTGGACCACAAAGCCGGACGGCACGGCCGTGGCGCACTACTACGGCAACTACTCGAAGACGATCTACACCACCACCGAAGCGAAGCCGATCCCCAACTCGCCGCTCGTCATCGCCACCGCTGCGCCGCACCACCTCTTTTCTTGCGGCTCGCTCGTGCTGATTGACACGCGCAAGGGCGAGGACGGCGAGGAGCCGCTTACGCGCATCACGCCGGAATGTCCGTTCCCCGAGGCGGAGGGCTGGAAGGGTAGCGGACTCTGGTGCGGTCCGATGCCCGTGAACGACACGTTGTTCTTCGCGTCGTATTCGCCCGACACGACCCAATACCCGAAGGGGCACCCGCGCTTCCACTCGCACGACTGGACGGCGGCATGGCCCGATCCGCGCTCGTTCGGCGTGTGGCTCGTTGATACGCTCGGCGGGCGCGAGCTCATCTATCAGGATTCCGAGTGGAGCACGTTCAACCCAATTCCGCTCGTGAAGCGTCCGAAGCCGCCCGCGCTGGTCTCCACGCTGCCGCCAGCGGACAAGGCGCCGCCGACGGGCCTCTGCTACGTGGAGAACGTCTACGACGCACGCGTGGAGCTGCCGAAGGGTAGTGTGAAGGCGCTGCGGATCAACCGGCTCTTCAACCAGGGACCCGTGCGCCACTGGTCGTGGAACCAAGGCGGCGACCTCGACATCTACAAGGAATCGCTCGGCACGGTGCCCGTGGCAGCGGACGGCTCGGCGGCGTTCCGCATCCCCGCCGAGATGCCGATCCAACTTCAGGCGCTTGACAAAGACGGCATGGCGATCTACACGATGCGCTCCTTCATCTACGCGCAGAAGGGCGAGATCCAGGGCTGCACGGGCTGCCACGAAAACAAGATGGCGAGCGTCGCGCCCGCGAAGATGCCCGCGAACAGGCGCGTGTACGATCCGGCACCAGAAGTCGATCTCGGCTACCACGGCCCGTTCAGCTACCCGCGCAGCGTCCAGCCGATCTTCGACCGCCACTGCATCTCCTGTCACGGGCTCGGGAAGGCGCCGGACTTCATCGGCACGAACGGCATCCGGCGTCTCGTGAAGGACAAGCAGGTGTCGTTCGCGAAGTCCTACTCCGAGACGGTGGAGTCGAAGCCTTACGACTACTTCGCCGCGCCGAGTCAGCTCACTAAGCGCCTCAAGGCCGGACATGGCGGCGCGAAGCTCTCGCCGGACGAGTGGAAGACGCTGATCCTCTGGATGGACTTCAACGTGCCGGAATGGAACATCGGCGGCGGCTACAGCTGGAACCGTCCAGAACTGCGCGAGACAGATTCCGAAGGGGAGCGGCGCCTGCGCGCGGCGATCCGCGAGAAGCTGGGCGACGCGGTCGCGTCCCAACCGTTCGAGGCGCTCGTAAACCGTGGTGACGAGACGAAAAGCCGTATTCTGTGGCTCGTGAAGCCGGAGGACCGGGGACGCTTCCTTACGCTTGTGCGCGGTTCGCTCGTCAACTCCAGATGGCACGACATCGACGGCACATGCGGCCGTCCCGTGGAGGACGGCTGCGAATGCAACAGCTGCTGGGTGCGTCGCGGCGGCTTCAACAGAACTGTCGACAGGTAATCGGATTGTGATGTACTTTGGGCGCAGATCGTCAGAAAACTACAATCTGTGCCCCTGACGGCTTGACGGGCCGAGGGTGTCCGACTTGTTTTCGGCGCTTATTTCATCCGCCGCAAAGACGCCGAGATATGCTATAATAACGCCAAATCAACAAACGAGGATCAGCCATGCCAGCAGTAATGGAAGCAATAGACAGGATGACTCCTGAGGAAAAGGTAGAGGTCATGAACTACCTTTGGGGTACCATGGTGGCTTCCGGCGAGAGATTCGTCCCGGTCTGGCATGTCGAGCCATGCAATGAAGTTGCCAAGCCTGTTCGCAAGAGGGTGTCGCAGTATGGAGCGCTCAAGGACAAGATAACGTACATGTCGCCAGACTTTGACGAACCCCTCGAAGATTTTGCGGAGTACATGTGATGCGCTATTTGGGAGAGCGGCTGGCATAGTGGAGGATGTCATCGGCGGGGTGCCGGGCCTTCGGATGGGATGATTTCCTTCCAGAGTCCGTAGATGTAGGGTCGGACATATCGGTTTCCGAGGCCGAAGCCACCGTTCCACAGATGCCAGCTCGCGCCGTTCGACTCGATGAGTTCCGTCACGTCGCGCGTCCAGAGGTAGGCGCTCCACGGCGACTTCTGGTTGGCGTAGCCAACGATTGAATACTCGCCCACGTGAAGCGGCTTGCGGTGCGCGGCGTAATGCTCGAACACCGGCAGCAGGATGGCGCCGAGCGTCCAGCGGTCGTACCAGTCCACCGTCGTGCCGCCGAAGTGCGTGCCGGCCTTCCAATCGACCGGCGCG
>CACXPT010000117.1 GCA_902769585.1 uncultured bacterium | reverse complement strand
CTGCTTCTACGGCAGCGTGAAGCTCGGCTGCCCGGCGCTCGACTTCTGCGGCATCCTCGTGCACGGCTCGGTCTTCGGGTTCATCATCGTCAACGCGCAGATGTACGTCACGGAGGTCGCGCCGCCCGAGCTGCGCAACCAGGCGCAGGGCCTGACGATGACGCTCACCGGCAGCGCCGGCGTGTTCCTCTCGGTGTCGCTCTTCGACGCCGTACTCGCCGCGAACGTCAAGCCCGACGGCACGCACGACTGGACGACGCCCTACCTGCTCGCCTTCGGCATCTCCGTGGCGCTCGCGATCCTCACGGCGCTCCTGTTCAAGCCTGTCTCACGCCAGTCTGACGGAAAGCGCTAGTTCTCGTTCGAGTGGAGGCCGCCAGAACCGGCCTTGAAGACGATGTTGCCGTGGTCTGTCCCCGGCACCAGGCGCGCGCAGTTCCAGATGCAGCCGCCGCAGTGGACGCACTTCTCGCGGTCGAACTTCGGCACTCCTCCCGGCTCGTCGGACGGCATGAGCGCCTGCGCGCTGCACACCTCGATGCACGTGTGCTTCGTGCACGTCTTGCAGAGCTCGGGGTCGGCGAAGGTGACGTGGTCCGCGAAACCCGGCGCGGCCTGCACCTTGCCGCCAAGGAGGAGCGCATCCTGGTGCAGCACGAGCAGCTCGCCGTCGTACGGGATCGCCGGCCAGCCGCAGGCGTCCATCACCGCGTCGTGCAGCGGCTTGCGCGCCTTCTCCGCCTCGGCAACCGCCGCCTCGAAGGCGGCCTTGTCCTTGATCCGGCCCTTCACCGCGTCCTTCAGCTCCGGAACGCGCGAGGCCGGCGGCACGCTCTTGAACGGGAGCGCGATGCCGAGCATCCCGCGCAGGCCCTCGCCCACCATGCCCCAGAAGAACGACTTGTTGAAGCCGTTGCGCGCGCCGCTCGCCTTCTTGAGGCGCTTGGCGAGCGCGGACGCGCGACGATCGGCCACGTAGGTGGCCTCGAGGTTCGCCTTGGTGAAGTCCTTGCCCTCCTGCAGGAGCTTGAGGACGGACTTCGCGAGCATCACGCCGCTCTCCCACGCCTCGTCGACGCCGGCGTTCGCCAGGCAGTCCGTCGTCCCCGACCCCTCGCCGATGCGCGCGAACCCGTCGCCGCAGAGGAACGGCTCGCCTTCGATGCCGGACTCCGCGAGCGACTTCGCGCCCCAGCTGAGCAGCTTGCCGCCCTTCAGGTGGCGCCAGATGTACGGATGCATCATCCAGTGCTGCAGATAGCGGTAGGTGGTGCGCACGGGCGTGTCCATCCACGGCGATACGAACACGCCGAGCGCCGCCGTGCGGTTGGGATAGACGTAGAGGAAACCGAATATCTCAGGCTCGGGGAAGCCCATCGTGTGGAGCACCGTGCCCGGCTCCAGCTCGCAGCCCTCGGGCAGCTGCACGACGGCCTTCATGCCGAGTCCCCAGTCGTATGCGTGGTGGCCCTCCGGCAGGCCGAACTTCTCGTCGAGCGCGCGCCCAACCGCGCCCACCGGCCCGTCGGCGACGACCGTGAGAGCGGCCTTCACGTCCATGCCCGGCATGTACGCGCCGTCGATAGGCGTACCGTCCTTCTCCACGCCCTGGTCCGCGAGGCGCACGCCCGTCACCTTGTCGCCGTCGAAGAGCGGCTCCGCCACGGGCATGCCCGGCATGATCATGAGGCCGCTCTCCATCACCTTCTGGGCGGCCCACGTCATGAACGAGCCCATCTGCAGGACGAGGCCCGGCTTCTTGTCCATGAACGGCGGGATGAACGGCAGCTCGCGCGCCTTCCACTTGCCGCCCCTCATTATGACGCCGCCCATCTTGAAAGCCAGGTCGATCATCTTCGTGCCGAAGGAACGCTTCGAGCAGCCGAGATGGTCGAAGAGATACGCGAGCTTCTCCTCCTTCACCTCGATCGCGTTCGGAATCTCCTTCGCGAGGTCGAGGTCCGGGAACGACGCCTTGATGGCCGTGCCCTTCGTGACGATGCCGGAGACGCCGAACCCGGGATCGTCCGCGCGCTCGTAGCACATCACCTGCAACGGGCATCCCGGCATCGCCTTCGACTCGTATAGCGGCGTTCCGTCCTCCTTCGTCTTGGCGAGCTCCGGCCCGATCGTCGCGAGAAAACCGGCGGCGGCGGGGCCGAACCCCGTCACCACGATGTCTGCCTGCATCTCCTGCCTGTCCATTGTCATCCTTCCTTCTTGCGGGAATAGTATACCATGTCTGTCCCCCTTTGACCATGCGCCGTTTTTCTGATATGCTCTTGCCCATGGCGACAGACGATGCAGACAACGGCATATTCCAGCGGACCGAGCTGCTGGTGGGACGTCCCGCGATGCGGGCGTTCGCCGGCACGCGCGTCCTGCTCGTCGGCACGGGCGGCGTGGGCAGCTGGTGCGCCGAGGCGCTCGTCCGCACCGGCATCGGACACCTCTCGCTCGTGGACGCCGACCGCGTCTGCGCCTCCAACGTCAACCGCCAGCTCATGGCCACGGGCAAGACGATCGGCGAGGCGAAGGTGGACGCGCTTGCGCGCCGCCTACTCGAGATCAACCCCGAGGCGGAGATCGAGGCCCGGCAGGCGAGATACTCCGCCGAGACGGCCGCCGACTTCGACATCGCCTCGTACGCCTACGTGGTCGACGCCATCGACTCCGTGGCCGACAAGGCACACCTCATCCGCCACGCGCTGTCCATGCCCTCCGTCACGCTCTACTCGTCGATGGGCGCGGCGCGGCGGCTCGACCCGCTCCGCATCCGGACTTCCGAGTTCTGGAAGGTGCAGGGCGACGGACTGGCCCGCGCACTTCGAGCGCGCTTCAAGAAGGAAGGCAAGTTTCCGCCCCGCAAGTTCACGTGCGTGTGGTCGGACGAGCAGCCGCGCACAGACGGCGGCACCGTCATGCACGTCACGGCCGCTTTCGGCCTCGCGCTCGCCGGGCTGGTCGTGAGGGACATCTGCTCCAGGACACAAAGCGAACCAGGCGCCTCCGCATGACGTACATCTCCCTAGACTTCGAGACCACAGGAACGGTGCGCGGCTGGCAGAACGAGCCATGGCAGCTGGGGCTTGTGGCCGTCACCGACGGGCGCCCCGTGCCGGGCACGCAGTGGGAGACGTTCTTCCGCATTCCGCCCGACAGGCCCTTCTCGCCTCGAGCGCCAGGCCGCTGGGCGGAGCTGCGCGACACGCTCGCGGACGCGCCGTCGTTCATGGAGATCTGGCCAGAGCTTTCCGCCCGCCTCGTCGGACATCCGCTCGTGGCGCACAACGCCGCCACGGAGCGCACCATCCTCGAGAAGCGAGCGCCCCTCGCTCCGTTCGGCCCGTGGAACGACACGCTCGCCATCGTGCGCGCCCGCTGGCCGCGCCTACCCTCCTACGCGCTCGGTGACCTGATCGCCACGTTCGGGCTCGCCGACCAGGTCGACGCCATCTGCCCGGGGCGCACCTGGCACGACGCCCTCTACGACGCATGCGCCGGCGCCGTCCTCTTCTGCCACGCCTGCGGCGCGTAATGCGTCACTGAACCGCAGGGTGGTCTTGGCCGTGTAGAAGTGTAGAAAATGTAGATGATTGGGAGCTGGGGTTCTGCCCCAGACCCCGAAAGCGTGCCAATCATAGGCGATTGACTGGCGTTCGGGGTATGGGGTAGAACCCCATCTTCAAATCTTCTTTCTACACATCTACACTTCTTGCCTGTAACTTGACTGGCAACATTGAAACTGGTAACACTTCCACATTGGCAACATTCTCAAAGTTATCCTCATTTACATTCCCGTGCGTAGCGCGGGCGACGGGCTACACGGCCAAAATATACTCTGCCGTTGAGTGACCGATTACCTGCTGCGCAAGCGCATGCTTGCGGGGCGGGAGGATATTTTGGTAGACTTCCACAAAACTTCTTCAAGAAAGGAATACGACCGTGAACATAAACAATGCAACATCCATCGACCGCCGATCTTTCCTGTCCGGCGCCGCCCTTCTCGGCGCGGCCGCCGCAATGCCCGCCGCGGCCATGCCCGCGCCAGGACCGACCGACCCCGGCACGCTGCGCTTCTGCGCGTTCGCTGACATCCACTACTACCCGAAGACCTTTCCCCACGACACGCGCGAATGGCTCGAGCGCATCCTCGACCGCGCCGTGAAGTCCAAGTGCGACATGGTGATCCACATGGGCGACTTCACGCACAAGCCCGCCGAGTTCAGGGACTACGTCGACTTCTACAACGACTTCAAGATCCCCTGCTACCACACGATCGGCAACCACGACGACGACGGCAACGTCCACGAGGAGACGCTGGACGCCTACCGCCTCGAGCGCAGCTACTACCACTTCGACCGCAACGGCTTCCGGTTCGTCGTGACGGACACTAACCACTGCCTGATCGACGGCGAGTGGGTCCACTACTCCAAGGGCAACTACTACGCCGTCGGCCGCAAGGATTCGTCCAACATCTCGCGCGTGTCGCCCGCGCAGCTGGAATGGATGAAGGCAACCATCGAGAGCTCGCCCTACCCCTGCATCGTCACGAGCCACGCCAGCTACGAACGCGCGTACGGCGGCAGCCCCGACGGCAAGGCCGTGCGCGCGATCCTCAACGAGGCCAACGCGAAGCATCCCGGCCGCGTGCGGCTCGTCATCAACGGCCACCACCACCACGACAACGTGCGCATCCTCGACAACATCGTCTACCTCGACCTCAACTCCGCAAACTACGAGTGGATGTCCAAGCCGCATTCCGCCTACCCGACCGAATACACCAAGCAATGGCGGCTGGCGAGCCACACCGTGATGTGGGACGATCCCGTCTCCGCCATCATCACTATCTCGCAGGACGGGCGCATCCGCGTGGAGGGACAGAAGAGCCGCTTCCACCTCGGCATCACGCCCGCGAAGGCGAAGTGCCCCGTCGCCGACAGCAACGGCCGCCTCACCACTCCGGACATCCAGTCCTTCGACCTGCAGATGCGCTACGCATGACGCCAGGAGACGCAGACTTGGAGGCATGAGATGAAGAAAACGTTCCTAGGCATGGCCGCGCTGGCCATCGGAGTTGCAGGAAACGCCTTGGCGGACGGCGCGAGCGACCGGGCGATTTGGGTCGACCAGATGCTGAAGATCGTCGCGCCGGTCGTCACCAACCTCGAGGCCGGCACGCTGCGCGCCAACATCCCGCGCCGCGACGGAAACAAGACGGCCCCGTTCACGGAGCTGGAGGCGTTCGGGCGCGTGATGACCGGATTCGCGCCATGGTTCGAGTTGCCGGACGACGACACGCCTGAGGGACGCCTGCGCGCCGCGTGGCGCCCACGCCTCCTGCGTGCCATCGGGAACGCCGTCGATCCGCAGTCGCCAGACTTCCTCGTGTTCGCCGCCAAGGATCCGGTGCGCGAGCGCCAGCCGCTGGTCGACGCCGCATTCTTCGCGCAAGGCCTTCTTCGCGCGCGCAAGGGCGTGTGGGAGAGACTGCCTGAGAAGACGCGCCGCCAGACAATCGACGCGCTCGTATCTTCGCGCGCCACCCAGCCGTGGGAAAGCAACTGGCTGTTGTTCGCGGGCGAGATCGAGGCGTTCCTCCTCGAGGTCACCGGCTCGTGCGACACGAACCGCCTGCGGATGGGCGTGGACAAGTTCGCGCACGAATGGTATGTGGGCGACGGATACTACTCGGACGGCCCGCATCTGGCATTCGACGGATACAACTCGTTCGTGATCCACCCGATGTTCTGGGAGATCGCGCAGACGATGGCGAAGCACGGGATAAAATACGGCAAGGGGTACATGGAGCTGGAGCGCAAGCGCCTCCGCCGCCTCGCCGACCTTCAGGAGCGCATGATCTCGCCGGAGGGAACGTTCCCAATGGCCGGACGCTCCATATGCTACCGTTTCGGCGCGCTCCAGGGACTGGCGCTCGCCGCCACCCTCGGCCCCGACTTCCATCCCGCCTCCGACGGTGCCATACGCTCGGCCATGACGGCGGTGCTGCAACGCCAGACGCATCCGCGCAACTTCCGTCCGGACGGCTGGCTGGAGATCGGCTTCAACGGCGCGCAGCCCGTGCTGGCGGAAAGCTACATCGGGTACGGGAGCGTCTACCTCTGCACGGCGTTCTTCCTCCCGCTCACGCTCCCGCCCGATGCGCCGTTCTGGACGGCGAAGGAGGAGCCGTGGACGTGCAAGGCCGGCTGGGAAGGACAACCCGTGCGCATCGACCACGCCTTCAGGGAGCCGCGCAAGCGCCCTAAGAAGTAGCATCCGCAGGTGTGGAATGGTATAATTCGGACGGCGTAAAACCAACAGACACAACAACGAGGCATGAAATGAAGAAAGCGATTCTGGGCATGGTCGCGCTCGCGGCGAGCGCAGCGATGGCGCACGAACTAGTGGATTTCTCGCGCGCCGGCCACCACTGGCAGGCGCATAACCATGTGGCGAACGCAAAGCAGACCGCCACCGGCTACGCGTTCGACGTGACGGGCGACGATCCCTGGTGCGTCGCCAAGGGCACATACGCGATGCCTAAACCTCCTCCCGGAGCCGCATACCTCCGCATCGAGCTCGAGACGGCACCCATCGCCAAACCGAGGTCGTTCCAGATCTTCTGGCATGCCAAGAAGAAGTGGTTCAACGAACTGGAGTCCGTGCGTCTAGAGCCAGTCGGCCCAGCCCCCTGCTCGAAGTTCGCCGCCGAACTGCCCGTCGGGTTCATCGGCCCTGAAGATATGGCGCTTCGAATCGACCCGCCCGGGAAGAAGGATACGTTCACCAGCGTGGAGTACCGCAGCCTGCGCGCCTCGTACGTCTCGGCCGAATGGACGCCGAACTTCTCCGCGCCTCCGCCGATCGCGATCGCCGACCCTCTCGTCCTTTCTGGCAAAGGCTGGGAACTGCGCCACGACCGCGCACGCATGGGCGCGTTCGCCTTCATCGCCAACGGCAAGACATGGGCGGAGGGCTACCCGAACGAGCCGTTCGTAGTCCAGGACTCGCAGGGCAAGCCCGAGACGCTCGACTGGTCGAAGGGCACGACCAAGATCCAGTCGGTCGGCTCGCGGATCGAGGCATGCGCCACGTTGAAGGATTCCGCCGGACGCACCTGGACGTGGTCGCGCACGTTCGCCGCCGCCGGCTCGACCCTGAACGTGCGCACAGCGGTTGCGGCAGACCGCCCCGCGCGCGCATATCATATACCCTACATGACCCTCTTCGTCGACCGCGCCTCAAACGGGCACAAGACGCAGGCGCTCCTGCCCGGCATCGAGTACCTCGCCGACGAGCCGTCGTCCAACGAGAAGGAACTACGCGGACCGCAGGCGAACCGCCTAATCCCCGCGGCGCACAAGTTCTGCTACCCGCTGATGGCGCTCACCGACGCCTCCAGCTGGTTCGCGCTCGAGTGGACGAATCCCAACTGCGCCGAATGGCCGTTCGCGCCCGTCTTCGACACTCCCGACCGTCAGTTCAAGTCCGGCGGACACCTCTTCGCGCTCTGGGCGCCCGGCATCGGCGCGGCGCGGCGCGAGAGTGACATGCGTCTCTTCTCCTCCATGCCGTTCACGTCGGGCGCGGTCGAGACCACGCTCTCGTCAGGCGCTGGCAGCGACGTGACGGACGTGCTAGCCGCGCGCTATCCGCTCAAGAAGCTTCCACCGACACCTGCGCTGGACGTGGCCAAGAGCTGCGACGTGCTCGCGCGTGGCTGGCTCGACTCCGGCATCCGCGAGGGGGCACAGGGCTGCCGCCACGCCCTCGGCGAGCGGTGGCATGCGAACCGCGTCTCGGACGTGCCGGCGCTCATGCTCTGGCTCGCGTCCGCCACGCCGGACGCCGACAAGGCGGCGCGCCTGACTGCCGCGGCGAACGAGATGATCGCGGCCATGCCAGAAAAATCCGCCGAGCGGAAGGGCTGGGGCGGCAGCGTGTCGCATGTGCGCCGTCCGGCCGCGCCGCTCGTGTTCGGCGACCCGATCGCCTACGCCATAGCCATGGGCGGCTCCTCCAAGGGTATCGCGCGCCAGCTTGCGAGCGGAAAGCGCATCTGGCGTAAGCCGAATGACAAGAAGCCCGACTACGGCGAGACGCTCGGCACCGACCACTGCAACGGCTACACGTCCATGGCCGTCTCCGGCATGCTCTCCGGCGCGCTCTGGACGGGCGACGAGGGTCTGATCGCCGAGACGCTGGCCGTCCTCGACAAGTTCACCGAGATCTACGGCAACGACGTGCCGCGCGGCGCGCAGCCGTGGGAAATGCCGCTCCACACGCCGGATATCCTCGCGTCGGGCAACATCGTCAACTGCTACGTGAGGGGCTACCTGCTTTCGGGCAATCCGCGCTACCTGGAGCGTGCGCGCTACTGGGCCATGACCGGCATGACGATGATCTACTTTGTCGACCCGCCCACGGACGCGCCGAACCCAGTCGGACGCTACGCCACCATCGGCGTCATGGGCGCGACGAACTGGGCGGCTCCCAACTGGATCGGCCTGCCCGTCCAGTGGTGCGGCCTCGTCTATGCCGCCGCCCTTGCCGACCTGGCAGAGATCGAGACGGACGCCGAGCAGGCGGCGCTCTGGCGTCACCTCGCCAAGGGCATCACGGCGAGCGGCGTGGACCAGAGCTACCTGCCGAGCGACGGCGAGAAGGTGGGCCTCCTGCCGGACTCCTTCCAGCCCGTCACGCAGATACGTAACGCCCCGCCGATCAACCCGGGCACCGTGCAGGAGAACGTGAGCAACTTCATCGGCCTGCCGTACTACCGCGTCATCCGCGCGCGCGGCAAGACGCTCGTCCACGTGCCGGGCCGCGCGAGGGCGAAAGAGCCGCAGGCGAACGAGCTCGCGCGCGTGGAGATCGCCGGATGGCCGAAGGCACCGTACAAGGTGTTCTTCTCGCGCGTGCAGAAGCCCTCCGCCGTCAAGGCGGACGGCGCGGCGGTGCCGTTCAGGTTCTTCGGAAACGTGATGACGGTGGATCTCCAACCCAGCACCAAGCCCGTTCTGCTCACGCTCGAAAAGTGACCAGTCATGAACATGGACCGTCCAGAGGCGCAGCCCAGAGGGCCCATTCCCGTGTCCGGCGCGTTCGAATCGTTCCGGACACGACTTGAGTCGCTGGCCGCCAAGCATCTGAACCCGGTGCTGTCGCGGCGGCTCTCGCCGGAAGACGTGGTGCAGGAGACGTTCGCTGCGGCGCTGATGCGCGAGGACTTCTTCACGAACGAGCCGGATGTGCCCGTCTACTTCAAGCTCCGCACGATCCTCTTCCAGACGATGGTGGACCTCGAGCGGCGGCACCTCGCCGCCCTGAAGCGCGACGCCTACAAGGACGTGGACGTGCCGGGGCGCGATCCCGACGACACGTCCGCCAGCGACCTCGACTGGGACATGTTCGCGGGCACGGTGACCGCCCCCAATTCGTTCCTCGCCCGCAAGGACCGCCACGCGCTCCTTCGCCAGGCGATCGGCGAGTTGTCCGAGAACGACCGCCAGATCATCATCCTGCGCCACTTCGACGACATGGACAACGCCGAGTGCGCACAGGCCCTCGGCATTGATCCGAAGGCCGCTTCCATCCGCTACGTCCGCGCGCTGGAGCGTCTGCAGAAGAAACTCGTGCAGTACACGGAGTTCCAGAACTAACGATCCTCGCCGTACATGAAAATCTACAGTTCCATACACGAGACAACCCAGTTCTGCGGTTGGGAATTGGCTTTATGTCATTGCGGGCGTACGGTCTGTCTTAGCACGCGGCTTCTGAAACTGCTCGATCTGATCGTCAAAAGGACGAATGTAGCAGCAGTTGTCAAGATAATGGATGCCTAGTGGAGATGGACAACGCCAGCCAATTATGCTATCATTTGCTTCGCTTTTCGGGACAGTAGCTCAACTGGACAGAGCGATGGTTTCCTAAACCGTAGGTTGGGAGTTCGAGTCTCCCCTGTCCCACCATCGATTTACTCCCGCTGCCGCAAGCTGGGATTTCACGCGCGGAGCGAGCGCAGCATCGCCGCGCGGTCCGCATTGACGCCCGTCCACAGCTCGAACGACTTCGCGCCCTGCCCCACTAGGAACTCGAGCCCGTCCGTCGCGTCAGCGCCTGCCGCCTTCGCGGCGGCAGCCGTCGGCGGCAGGGTTGCAGTAGGCACGATGTCCAGCACGAATTGGCCCGGATGGAACGCTTCGGACGGCAAAGCGCTCGGCTCGCCCGGATGGAGGCCGAGCGGCGTGGCGTTCACCACGATCTCGGCCTGCGCGGCGGCGGCGGCCCACGCCGCACGGTCAGTGAGCGTCGCCACCTCAGTGCCAGTGCCGAGTCCGTTCAACTTCTCCGCGAGCGAATTCACGCGCGCGGCGTCAAGATCCGCCAGCACGAGCGACGCAGCCTTCTCGTAACAGCACACTCCCGCGAGCGCACCGCCCGCGCCGCCGCATCCGACGATGAAGACCTTCTTTCCCGCCAGCGACCTGCCGTGCGCACGTAGCACGTCCACGAAGCCGATGACGTCCGTGTTGTACCCCGTGATCGTACCATCCTTCTCGAACTTCAGCGTGTTGCACGCGCCGTAGCGCGCCACGCTCTCGTCCACGTGGTCGAGGAGCGGTATCACCGCGAGCTTGTGCGGCACGGTGACGTTCAGGCCCGCGTACCCTTCCCCTTGCTTCTCGCGCACGAAGCGCTCCACGTCCTCCGGCGCCACGTCAAACTTCTCGTATGTTCCATCGAAGCCTATGGCGGCAAAGTTGGCCGAGTGCATCTTTGGCGACAGGCTGTGCGCCACCGGATGTCCGATCACTGCGAATTTCATCTTCGTTCCTTCCGTTTCCGCGCGCCGTCCTCAGCGGCGGATGCGCGACGATTATAGCAAACCGAGCGCGAACGCGAAAGATGCCGCGCATCGCGGTTTGCCCCTCGCGCGCGATTATGATAGAATAGGCGGCACATGAGCCTACAGAGCAGACAGTTCGACTTCTGGTACGCGGTCCAAAACACGAAGATCGTGCGCGGGCCGTCGCGCGCCCTCGAGACGTTCGGCGCGACGCGCATCAACTACCATCATCTCGCCGAGTTGCCCGACGACCCGCGCAAGGTGCGCGTCCGCGAGGGCCGTCTGGAGGCGCACAAGCCCGCCATCATCACGCCGGAGGAGTACGCCGAGGCGCAGATGGACGGCTTCGGCGCGGAGGCGCGCCAGTACCTCGAATTCCTCAAGGCGAACCGCGACAACATCCGCATTCTCCAGTACGGCTACCAGCTGCGCCAGGAGGCATTCTCAGAGCAGGTGGTCACGGACTCGCTTGAGGCCGTGACGGGACGCGTGGTGAAGGAGGTGGAGGACGCGAAGGACGACTTCGCCGCCGTCATCCAGGGCGTCGACGACCCGTGGGACGTCTCGCTCGTCCACTTCTTCTGGCTTCACGTGAACGCATCGGCGCCGGTCAACGTGCGCGAGTTCGAGGCGGCGCGCCAGCGGGAGATGGAGGATTCCACGCCGCGCGCCGTGCGCGACGAGGTGGAGGCCGCCTTCGCGAAAGCGCAGGAAAACCCCGCGCTCGTCCACGAGCTGGGCGCGCTCCTTCAGCGTCGTGGCGTGTTCGACCGTTACCAGGACCGCTTCTTCAAGCTCGTCAGAAGAACCTAGTGCCGTTTGCCCGCATCACGCCGATGTGGTAGAATAGGAGACGCATGGAAACGCAGATAAAGACATTCGTGGCGGCCGTCGCCAACCAGAAAGGCGGCGTAGGCAAGACGACCACCGTCGTCAACCTTGCGGCCGCGCTCTCGAAGATGCGCCGCACCGTGCTGGTGATAGACCTCGATCCGCAGGCGAACGCCACCACCGGTCTCGGCCAGCAGCCGCAGGAAGGCATCTCGCTATACCCTTGCCTCCTCGGGCAGGCGCAGATCGCGGACATGATCCAGCCCACGCCTTACGAGAACCTGAACGTCATCCCGTCGGAGGTGAACCTCTCCGGCTCGGAGATCGACCTCGCGCAGCGTCCTGACCGACTGGCCGTCGTACGCAATGTCCTGCAGGCGATCCGCGACGCGAACGTGTTCGACTACATCCTGCTGGACTGCCCCCCTTCCCTCGGCATCCTCATGACCGCCACGCTTGCGGCGGCGGACGGCATCGTGGTGCCGATGCAGGCCGAGTACTACGCGCTCGAGGGACTCTCCACCATGCAGAACCTCATCACGCGCCTGAAGGAAGGCGGCGCGAACCCCGCGCTCGAGCTCAACGGCATCCTCATGACGATGGTGGACTTCCGCACGCGCCTCTCGCTCGACGTGGTGGAGGAGGTCAAGAAGCATTTCGCCGACAAGGTGTTCGAGACGATGATTCCGCGCAACGTGCGCACGTCGGAGGCGCCCAGCTTCGGCCAGCCGGTAGTGTTCTACGACCCGTCCTGCCGCGGCGCGGAGGCATACCGCGCGTTCGCGAAGGAGTTCATGCGGCGCAACCCCACCCGCGAGAGGGTGGAGCCTGAGCCCGAGGAGACAACGGAGGAAATCCATGCCGACAATGACCAAATCGCTTGAGGACTACATCGAGACCATCTACGTGCTCATCAAGGAGAAGGGCGCGGCGCGCGTGCGCGACGTCGCGGCCGACCTGCACGTCAAGATGCCGTCAGTCGTGAAGGCCATGGCCGAGCTCAAGAAGCTCGAGCTCGTCATCCAGGAGCCCTACGGCGACATCGAGCTGACGGCCAAGGGCCGCAAGGTGGCCACAGGCGTGCTCACGCGCCACACCATCCTCAAGGCGTTCCTGCTGAAGCTCGGCGTGACGGAGCAGGTGGCCGACAACGATGCCTGCCTGATGGAGCATATCCTCAGCGCACAGACGATGGACCGCATCCGCGACTTCCTGGGCAAGACGCCGGCTCAGCCGGACGCGCCCGCAAAGAAGACTGCTAACAAGGCCATAACAAGGCCAAGAAGGAGACGAAGTAAAATGGAAAACAAGATGACGAAATTCCGGTGGATCATCTGCACGATGCTGTTCGTGGCGACCACCGTCAACTACCTCGACCGCCAGGTGCTGTCGCTCACGTTCCCGGACTTCATCAAGCCCGAGTTCCACTGGTCGGACGCCGACTACGGCACGATCACCGCGTCCTTCTCGCTCATCTACGCGATAGCCTGCCTCTTCGCCGGCAAGTTCATCGACTGGATGGGCACCAAGAAGGGCTACCTCTGGGCGATCTTCGTGTGGTCGCTCGGCGCGTGCATGCACGCCGCGTGCGGCATCGCGACATGCTGGTTCGTGAACGACGTCAACTCCGTCGAGGCGCTCCGCGCCGTCCAGGCCGGCAGCGCCACGGCGGCCGCGATCGCCGGCATCTCCGTGTGGCTCTTCCTCGGGTGCCGCGCCGTGCTCGCGCTCGGCGAGGCGGGCAACTTCCCTGCGGCCATCAAGGTCACGGCCGAGTACTTCCCGAAGAAGGACCGTGCGTTCGCCACGTCCATCTTCAACTCCGGCGCGTCCGTGGGCGCGCTCGCGGCCCCTCTCACAATCCCGCCGCTCGCGAAGTTCTGCGGCTGGGAGATGGCGTTCATCATCATCGGCGGCGCGGGCTTCATCTGGATGTTCTTCTGGCAGTGGCTATACACGAAGCCCGAGAAGTCCAAGTTCGTGAACGAGGCCGAGCTCAAGTACATCTCGCAGGATGATGCGGAATCTGAAAAGGTCGGGGTGGCGGGCGTCTCGCCCGCAAACGACGAGAAGCCCATCTCGTTCTTCAAGTGCTTCACCTATCGCCAGACGTGGAGCTTCATCGTGGGCAAGTTCTTCACGGACGGCGTGTGGTGGTTCTACCTCTTCTGGGCGCCGGCGTACTTCAAGGAGCAGGGCCACGCCCCTGTCACGTTCACTGGCCAGGCGCTCATCTTCACGCTCTACCTGATCGTGACGGTGGTCTCCATCTACGGCTGCAAGCTCCCCACAATCTTCATCGAGAAGGGCTTCACCATCGCCTCCGTCACGGGCATGGGCGCGATGGCGGGCGGCGTCGGCTCCTTCATCATCAACAAGTGCGCCGGCTCGCTCTTCACCTACGCGGAGGCGCAGGGACAAGCGTTCTCCTTCCTCGGCTTCGCGGGCAAGCCCGCCGGCTACATGATCGTGTTCTGCTGCTGCGCCGTGGCGTACCTCGTCGCGTGGTGCATCATGAAGACGCTCGTGCCGCGCTACAGCCCGATCAAGGCGTAAGGAGCGACCCTCCATGAAGAAGTGGACCACGGCAACCTTCGCCGCCGCGAAGGGAAAGCAGAAGCTTGGCTGCTGCACGGCGTACGACGCGTGCTTCGCAAAGCTCGCCGACGAGGCCGGCGTGCCCTGCATCCTCATCGGCGACTCAATGGGCATGACGATGCTCGGCTACGACACTACCCTTCCAGTCAAGATGGAGGAGACCCTCAGCGCCACCGCCGCCGTCGCGCGCGCCGTCAAGGACGCGCTCGTGGTGGCGGATATGCCGTTCGGCTCCTACCAGTGCGGGGACGATGCGGCGATGGCAAACGCCATCGCCTGCCTGAAAGTAGGGGCGGATGCCGTCAAGCTCGAAGGCGGCGCGCGCGTGTGCGGCCTCATCCGCCGCATGACCGAAGCTGGCATCCCCGTGCTTGCGCACGTGGGCATGATGCCGCAAAGCGTCAACGCCTATGGCGGCTTCAAAACGCAGGGCAAGACGCGCGAGGCCGCTGCGCAGGTGCTGGCAGACGCGCAGGCGGTGGAGGCGGCCGGCGCGTTCGCCGTAACGCTCGAATGCGTGCCAGACGACCTCGCCGCCACGATCACCGCCGCTCTGAAGATTCCGACCATCGGCATCGGCGCCGGCCCCGTCTGCGATGCGCAGTGGCTCGTGATGCACGACCTGCTCGGCCTCAACGAAGGCCACGTACCCTCTTTCGTGAAGAAGTACGCCGACCTTGCGACTCTCGCGAAGCAAGCCTTCGCCGCATATGTCGGCGAAGTCGCGGACGGCACCTTCCCGCCGGCCCGCTGACGGCACCACCATGAAGAACATCCGCTCCTTTGCCATCGTCGACTACGTGAAGGCGAAGCGCTACGCGTCGCTCGACGAGCTCATGCGGAAGTTCGGGGTCTCGAGCGCAACCATTCACCGCGACGTGGCGGAGCTGGTGCAGCGCGACGTCTTCCAGCGCGTGCGAGGCGGCGTAGCGTTCGTGGACAACTCGTCGGCGCCGCTCAAGCAGGGCGTCGCCGCAAACTCCTTCCGCGAGAGAGCCGACGTCAACAAGGCCGCCAAGGAGACCATCGCCCAGGAGGCGGTATCATACGTCGCCGAGGGCGACATCCTCTTCCTCGACTCTTCCACCACCGTCGCCGCCTTCGCGGACGCACTGACGAAGACATCGTTCACGAACCTCACGATCGTCACTAACTCGGTTGCGGCGATGCGGTTCTTTCCGAAGTTCCCGCCGCACTACGTCCTCATTTCCCTCGGCGGCAGCTACGACCCGCAGCTCAACGCCTTCCTCGGCGCCGCGACCCTGCGCGAGCTGGAGCGCCTCACCCTCACAAAGGCTTTCGTCTCCTGCTTCGGTGTGAACGAGAAGATCGCCACCACGAACCACGAGGCTCAGGCAGGGCTCATCACGAGAGTCCTCGACCGTACCGACCGCCGCTATCTGCTGGCGGACCGCTCGAAGTTCGGACGCACCGGCCTCCACAAGCTTGCCGCGCGCGGCTTCTTCGATGCCGTTGTGTCGGAGCGTTAGCCATTCACCAGAACCGCCACTTCGCCGGGAAGAGCGGAACATTCTCGAAATGGTCGATCTCGGGCGGATTCGGCCCAGTGCGACGGCCGAACACCTGAATGACGTCGAAGCGGAAGTTGCCGTGCCACTTCTCGCGCATGATCCAGTTCGCACAGGCGCGCAGAAGCACGTTTTTCTTCCGCCTGTTCACGCCCCACAGTGGTGCAGCGCGGGGAGATCGCATGGCATGCGTCTTCACCTCCACGAACAACACGGTCTGCTTGTCATGCGAGCGGGCGATCACGTCGATCTCGCAACGCTGGTCCCGCTTGCACGGGCGAACGCGCCGCCCGACGATGTCCCAACCGTGGTTGCGCAGGAAACATGCGGCGATGTCCTCGCCCCACTTGCCGATCCTGGCGTTCTCGTGACCGCGCGAAGGCGATGCGGACGCGCGGGGGCGCGTCCCTCCCGCGTTGGATGCCGCGGGATTCTTCCTGAAGATCTCTGTCGGTCGCCACATTAGCCACCACCTTCTTCTGGATGCATCCGGACGGACCGCACGTAGGAGCCGCCGGGCGGGCGGACAGACGGGAAACAGGACACGTTAACCCCTACTGCCGCGCCAGACTACGCCCCGCTCCTTCCGTGCGGCGACCGTCCTTCACATCAGGCGACGATCGCCTGCGCCACAGGCGTTTCGGCAACTGGCATTGCAGGCAATGGCATGGCAGACGTGGGCCGCACACGCGGGATCACCGTAGGTATGCCAAACGCCACGTATACGAGTGCCTGCTCCAGCATGAGGGCGCAGGCGAACGCCTCTGCGGCGCGGAAGAAGAAGCTTACGCGCTGCAGCTCGCCCGTAAGCGGCTTCTTCGAGACGTCGAGCATGTAGCCCGGAATCGGCTCGATGCGATGCTCGAACTTGATCACCGCGCTGGCGTTCGACGAGCGGTGGAATATCCCCTTGCCGTCGGCAAGCGACTCCTGCACGCCGCGAAACACCTGCAGCATCTGGGCGAGATCCATCAGGTCCAGCTTCAGGCACACGGCGTTCCGCCAGTCGAAGGTGGGATGGACGGTGTCGTCCGCTGTACGCATGCCTATTGTCCGCTGCGGGGCCATGGTGAGGAATACGCTTCCTTCCGTGTCCTCGTGCGCCGGATGAAGCTCAAGCTGGAGCGCCGAGCCGGTTCCCTTGCCGTTGGGATGGTAGAACACCTTGCGCGTCCGCCGTACGAACGGCTGCGCAGTGCTTGTGTCGTTTACGTTCATGGTACTGTTCCTTTCGTGTTAGACATGGCCGGATGTCGGCCAACGCGAACAGTATCCCAAAAACGCCGAAGCGAATTGTCTCAAATTTGTCTCAAAATTGTCTCAAAATTGTCTCGCCGCCATCACGCCCAGCAGGCCTGGACGAACCACCACGTGAAGAGCGCGCAGACAATGAATTTGAGCAGCACTCCAGCGATGAACCCGAGCAGCGCGCCGAAGCCGCCCCGCAGCGCGGCAGACGTTTCCTTGCCAGCCACCAGCTCGCCCGCCACCGCGCCTAGGAACGGACCCAAGATGATGCCAAGCGGAGCGAAGAAGATGCCGACAATCGTCCCCACCATGCACCCGAACACGCCCCACTTCGAGCAGTTGAACTTCTTCGCCCCCAGCGCTGGCACGATATAGTCAAGGACGATGGCGACTACGGCGACGATGCCGCCAACGAGCAACTTCTCGCCAGTAAGCGCATACGGCGTTGGATAGAGTGTCCACAGGGCCGCGTACGCGCATGCCACGCCCGGCAGCACGGGAACGACGCAGCCGACGAAGCCGACCAGGAGGCATACCGCCCCAACGACCATCAATGCCACATCAGCCATAGCGAACCTCCTTCATTTTCCCAAACGAAATCATGCTGAAAGTCTACAGATTTGCCGCGTCCCCGTCAAGCGGGTCCTGAGTCGATTTGGTATAATGTCCGCAATGACATCACAGCAGATCATGCAGGACTCGCACGTGACGCGCATGCGCACCCTGAAGGACGAGAACGCGCGCCTGAGGGATGAGCTCGCGCGCGCCTGCGAGGAGCGCGACAGCCTCCGGCAGCACTTTGGGCTCGCGCTATTGGCTGCGCGCGACGCGGAACGGCTGCCAGCCGACGGAACCCTGCTGATCGTCGACGGCTGGAACGCCATACTCGGCAGCGAGAACGTACGTGTCAATGGCGAGACCGGATGGCGCGAGCAACTGAAGAACATCGTGACGAAGCGACTGGAGAACAGCCCGAACGACATCGCGTGGATCGTCTTCGACGGCCACGAGATCAACGGCTACGCCGATGGCCGGCTGCGCATCAGCTACACCGGCGGCACCGGCGCGCACCGCGCCGACCGGCTCGTGTGCGACTATCTGCGCATGAGGAAGTACGCAGGCGCGAACGGGAAAGTGACCGTGGTGACGAACGACAAGGACTTCCGCAAAGAGGCGGAACGTCTCGGCGCCACAGTGGTGGGGGTTGGCGAGTTGAAGGGTGAAAGGTGAAGGGTGAAAGGTGAAGGTTAAAGGTGAAGGTTAAAGGGTTGGGAATAAGTGCAACAGGCAAAGCCATGGAAAAGAAAATAACATACGCGGAAGCAATTCTCGTCGAGGAGATTAAAGTCCTTAAGGTCTTTAACGACCTTAAATTCCCTAATGACCTTAATGACCTTAAAATCCTTAAAGACCCTAAACTCCCTAACCGGCGGATACTAGTGGCTGGGAACAGGAGCGGTGGCGTAGCCGTTGCCGCGATGCGCCGTTGGCCGGAGGCCGAAGTGGTCGCCCACGCATTCGACTACCACCATGCGCGTGCCATCCGCAAGCGGCTGCTGGACGAGGGATTGCCCGCGCGAAACGTCCGCTGCAGCGCCGGCGTGGGTGTGGAAGGCACCGACGCCCTGCAACCGACGGAGGAAGCTCGTCAGCCGTTCGACGCGGCGTTCTTCATGACCACTCCGCAGTCGATGCCGGCAGAACTGGTGCTTGATCAGCTGCAGGACATCCACGCGAACCTCGCCGAAGGCGGCGCGCTCTACGCAGCGTTCGAGGGCGATCCCGACGAAGCACTCAAGACGATGCGGCTCGTGTGGAAAAACGTCAACGTGTTGAAGCGCGCGAAGCACGCCGTCCTCTTCCGCGCCGTAAAGCGAGGCGCCCCCGCAAAAACGCGCGACTTCGCCGCGACATGGGAGGCAAGCGTGCCGGGCGGAGAACCGCTAAAGTTCACCACGTACCCAGGCTGTTTCTGCCACCGCCGCCCCGACGCCGGCGGCCTCGCCCTCGCGGAAGTGGCAGCACGGGAGGTGAAAGGTGAAAGTCGAGAGGTGAAAGATGAGGGATTGCCCCCTAACCATTCACCCTTCACCCTTCACCCTTCACCTTTCACCCTCCTCGACATGGGCTGCGGCTGCGGACTGGTCGGCCTGCTCGTCGCCGACGCCATCCGCACCTTTCACCCTTCACCTTTCACCTTTCACCTTACCCTGATCGACTCGCATGCGCGTGCAATCGCGGCGGCCAAGACGAACGCGGCGCGGGCTGGAATCGAGGCCGAGTTCATCCTCAGCGACGACGGGTTGCCGCGCGGACGCGTGGGCGAATACGATCTCTTCGTGGGCAATCCGCCATACTACAGCGACTACCGCATTGCGGAGGTGTTCCTCGAGACGGCGTACCGCGCTCTGAAGCCAGGCGGCGTATGCCTCACCGTGGTGAAGACGGCAACCGGCCTGCTCGCGCTGCAGGAGAAGTACTTCCGCAAGGCGGAGGTGATCAAGCGCCGCGGCTACTGCGTGCTGCGCTCTGTCCGCTGACAATCCAGACGATACACGTGCACCGCATAGGGCGCGAAGCCGTCTCTCAGACGGCCGCCTGAGAGCGGAACGCGCCGGTTCTCCCACAGCACCTCCGCCTCGGCGGCGGGGAGGTCCAGATCCAGTTCGGCCGTGATTTCCTCCAGCGTACCGTTGACCGTGATCACGTAGGCGCAACCTTCGTGGCGCTTGACCAGGAGCGAGATCGACGGATAGCCGAACACATCCGTAGCCGGTCCCTTCAATATCTTCGCAGGCGGGGGCTGCGGCGGCGTGCGCTCGAGCAGCGCAGGCGAAAGCGAGCGGATGCGCGTGGCGAGGTTCGTCATGTTGCACCAGATCTCCGGCGTGTCGGTGATGCCGTGGTTGTCCTTGCCCTTCTCGGGCTCCACCGTGCCGCCGTACGTGTACCACGTGATGCCGTGCGCACCGTGGGCGATCGCGGCGAAGCTCATCGCGTACAGCTCGTCGCGCGTGGGGAAGCGCTTCCAGGCGGTCCACCCGCGGAAGTACTGGATGATCGCCCAGGCGGTGCGCGGCGCGCCGTCGCCCGCCTCCGCCACGTCCTGCCGCAGGCGCTCCATGTCGCGGATTGTCTTCGCCACGCACTGCGGGTCGGGCGGGGCGTTCGTGCCACGGACGGGATATATCTCGGGCAGGAAACCGTCGGTCGTCTTCACGAAGGGCCTGTAGTTCGTGACGGGTTCGGCGCTGCCCATCCCGTCCGCCTGCACCGTGATGCGGTAGGGGTCGATCGCCTTGATGGCGTCCACGCGGTCGTAGATATCCGAGGGCGTGAAGTGCATGGCCGTGTCGTCGCCCACGTACCAAGCGATCGGGGCGGGATGGTGGCGGAGCATCTCCACGAACTCCTTGCCCGGATTGTACTCCGCCGTCCACGTCTTCAGTCCGTGCCTGTGGGCGGCGTCGAGGAACTCCTTCGTGCGCCCCGCCGTGTAGGAGTGCACGAGGTTGAAGCCACCGGCCGCCAGTTCGCGGAGGCCGCGGTCGAAGTCGAAGCCATTGTACTCGCGCTTCATCACGCCGTAGATGCCGACGGGGAAGAACGGCTGGCTGTCCACCAGCGTGACACCGTCGTCGCGCAGCGTCACGTGCGGCACGCCCTGCGGCGGATCGCCGCGGAAGAACGTCTTTTTCGCGAGGAACATGCCGCCCGCCTCGGGATCGGCGATCTTCACGTCCGCCCGGTGCAGGCCGAACGCCCACGGCGCGGACGGCGCGTAGGCGACAACGTCTCCGTCGCGGCGGACCTTCGCCGTCACGTCGGCGCCGTCCACGTTCACGCGGAGCGTGGACCAGTCAAGCGGGCGTCGCGCCGTCACCGACACGCGCAGCTCGGCGGCGGAGTCCGTGAACGGCGAGGCGCTCACGAGCCGCACGCGCGGCGCCTCGAAGTCGGGCATCTTCACCCAGTCCGCGCCCGGCTCCTGCGCGAGCACGCGCAGGTCCAGCGAATCGAGCGTCACGGAATCGCCCTTCAGGAGATTGGGCCAGTCGAATCCGACGTTGACCGCAAAGTGCTCGGCACCGTCCGGAATGCGGCCCAGATGGACAGCGCGACGCCGTTCGTCCAGACGCGAGCGTAGCGAGAACGGCTCGCGGGCGACTTCCTTTCCAGCGGCGTCGTACCAGACGACGGCGCAGGAGTAGGTCGGCCCGCCGCGCGTCTTGTGCAGGCGCGGCTTCGACGCGATGCCGAACGAAAGCGCGTACCACGGTCCCTTCGCCGTCAGCGGCTGCGGTTTCATCGCGAGCCCCCAGGCGGTGTCGTAGGTTCCGGAGGCGACGACCTTGCCGACGACGCTCACGCGCCCGCACGCCTGCGTGAACACTAGGGCGCCGCGGTAGATTTCGGGCTTCTTCCAGATCGACGTGTCGGCGAACATGTCGGTGCGCACGGCGACGCCCGGAAGCGGCGCATCCGGCGCACTGTCGGTGCGCATGTATTCCTCACCACACGCAACCGCGGCGGCGAACAACAGGGACAAGAGCATTTCTGATTTGACCAGTTGCATGGCATGAATCCTCTTCAGCTGTTGGAACGCATCGCCGCGACGGCCGCGCCGACCATTGGCGCCTCGTCGATGCGGACGATCTCGAACGGAACGTCAGGCACGAGTTCGGCTATCTCCTTCCGGACGAGACCGTCGAAATCCACAGCGCGCGTCTTCCAGTAGGTCGAACCGTCCGCAGTGATGCGCACGGGCGAACGTCCCGCCTCTGCAGAACGGCGAACGAACGCCGCAAGGTGCGCCGCCGTGAGCGAGACCGCGCGCAGGAAGACCGCGCGGACGAGTTCCCGTGCGACAGGCATGTCTTTCGGCGCGAGAGCCGCAACGAGCGGATGCGTCGACGAGACGTCGCCCGTACCGAACGCATCGAGGTCGAGCGTGGAAAGCGATACGCCGTCAAGTCCCGCGCCGTCGATGAGTCCCGCGTGCGCGGCGGCCTTGAGAAGCTCGCGCCCCACACCGCCCAGATAAGCGCCCGAAACCATCTTCTCGAACGGCGCCGCTCCTGTGTCCGGCAAGGTGGCGTCATAGGCGAGGTCGCACGGCGAACGCGCCATCTTGTCGCATTCGCCCGACTCGGCGTTGCGGATAGTCCCCTTCTCGACGCAGGCGACGTTCGTGCCTGTGCCGAGGATGAAGCCGATCTGCCCAGGGCATTCCTTGCCTTGGCACGAAAGGCCGGCCAAAAGCGTCGCCACCGTGTCGTTCAGGACAACGACCGGAAGCGGACCTCCCGCAAGCCGCCGCACGAGCTCTGCTCCCACACGTTGACCGAGCACCTCCGGCGCCGAGACCTGCTTCGACCAGGCGACGAGTTCCGCGTCGCCATCCGGCAGGGAACGGCACTCGTAGGAAAAGCAGTAGCCTATGCCCGCGACCTCCGGCTCCAGCGCGCGGACAGCGTCCACTTCCGCCGCGATCGCGGCGTGGAACGAATCCGCCGACACGACGCCGTCCGCTCCCGGCATCCGCGACCTGCGCAGGTGCGAGAACACGGGGCCGTCCGCCGTGAACCGGACGGCGGCCACGCGCAGGTTCGTGCCGCCCGCATCCACGACGACGACCGGCGCGGAGGTCGCTGGGACGACGGACGAAAAGGAGAGGCACGAGTCGATCATCCGCAGTGACGACGGCGCGCCGGCGATCGCCGCATCCGCCTCCCTCTCGAATGCGCGCATCACCGCCATGCGGTCCTCGTGCGTAGGCGCGAAGCCACATTCCTTCAGGAATTCCTGGATATTCCCCTTCATGTCCTACCGGCAATCCATCACCAGTTGCAGGTGGTGAGGTCCTCGAGGCGGGCGTAGTAGTTGCGATAGAAGCTCTCGGCCTTCGACAGCATCTCCACGGCGTGCTCGGGATTGCGCTTGAGGAGGAGCTTGAAGCGGTTCTCCTCGGAGGCCGTGGCGGCGAAGGACTTCGACGGCGGCTTGGAGTCGAGCTCAAGCGCGGAGAAGCCCTTCGCGCTGCGCGAGGGATCGTAGCGGAAGAGCGGGAAGTGGCCCGTCTCCACGGCGGTCTTCTGGCGGGCGAAGCCCTGCGCCATGTCGATGCCGTGCGCCACGCAGTGCGAGTACGCGATCACGAGCGCGGGGCCGTCGTAGGCGTCCGCCTCCGCGAGCGCCTTCGCGGCGGCCTGCGGGTTCGCGCCAAGCGAGATCTGCGCCACGTATACGTCGCGGTACGTGAGGATGATGCCGCCGAGGTTCTTCTTCATCGTGGGACGTCCCCCCGCGGCGAACTTCGCCACCGCGCCCATCGGCGTCGCCTTCGAGGCCTGGCCGCCGGTGTTGGAGTAGACCTCGCTGTCGAGGACGAGCGCCTTGATGTTGCGTCCGCTCGCGAGCGCGTGGTCGAGTCCGCCGAAGCCGATGTCGTACGCCCACCCGTCGCCGCCGATGAGCCACACGCTCTTGCGGATCAGCCAGTCGGCGTTGGCGAGCATCGAGACGGCGCGCGCGTCGGTGCGTCCGGCGAGCGCCTTCTTGAGCTGTTCCACGGCGGCGCGCATGTCCTCCACGCCGCGCGGCGTGGCCTGGTCGATGCCGCTCACGCGGGCCGCCGCCTCGCGCACGGCGTCCGGCTCGTCGCGGTCGAGCATGAGCTTCGCCGCCTCGGCGCGGGCGCGCGCCTCGAGGTTGTCGCAGGTGACGCGCATGCCGAGTCCGTATTCGGCGTTGTCCTCGAAGAGCGAGTTACCCCACGCGACGCCGCGTCCGTCCGCGCGCGTGCAGTACGGCGCGGTGGGCAGGTTGCCCGCGTAGACGCTCGAGCAGCCCGTCGCGTTCGCCACCACGAGGCGCTCGCCGCATATCTGCGTGAGGAGGCGGATGTACGGAGCCTCGCCGCAGCCGGCGCAGGCGCCGCAGAACTCGAAGAGGGGTTTCTTCAGCTGCACGTCGTTGTAGTTCGACATGTCGAGCTTCGTGTAGTCGGCCTCGGGGATCGTGAGGAAGAACTTCCACGCCGCGAGGTCGCGGTCGCGGTTCTTCTCCTCGTGCGGCTGCATCTCCAGGGCGCCGCGCGCCGCGGCCGGGCAGTTCGCCACGCAGAGTCCGCATCCCGTGCAGTCCTCGGTGGAACACTGCACCGTGAACTTGCCACCGTGGCGGCGGTAGGCGGGCGACTTCGCGTCCGTGCTGCGGAAGCCGGTCGGCGCGCCCTGCAGAGCCTCCTCGTGGAACGCCTTGAGGCGCAGCGCGGCGTGGGGACAGGCCCCCGCGCAGCGTCCGCACTGCACGCACGCGGCCGGATTCCACACGGGCACGTCCGCCGCCACGCCGCGCTTCTCCCACTGCGTGGTCGCGACGGGCCACACGCCGTCCACGGGAATCTTCGAGACGGGCAGCTCGTCGCCCTTCTGGGCGATCATCTTCGCCGTCACCTCGCGCACGAACTCCGGCGCGGCGGGGTCGACGGCGGGCGGACGCGGGGGCAGGTCGATCACGGCGTCCGGCACGGGCACCTTGTGGATGCCAGCCGCGGCCGCCTCGATGCAGGCAATGTTCTTGCGCACCACGGCGTCGCCCTTCGAGGCGTACGTCTCCTCGGCGGCGGCCCTCAGGTAGGCGACCGCCTCGTCCGCCGGCAGAATGCCGGAGATGCGGAAGAACGCGGCCTGCATGACGGTGTTGATGCGCGTGCCCATGCCGTTCTCGCGGGCGATCTTCGCCGCGTCGATCACGTAGAAG
>CACXPT010000116.1 GCA_902769585.1 uncultured bacterium | reverse complement strand
TAGCCGAAGCCCGTGTTCGCCTCGCGTCCCTCGCGGATGGCCGCGTAGAACTCGAGCGTGTGCTCCGTGGTCTTGTACGTGAACTTCTTCGACTTCTTGATCTCTGCCCCAAGCGTCTTCGGGAAGAAGCGGATCGCGCTGTGGTGGCTGAACCATATCTTCCCCTTCGTGCCGACGAAGAGTGACCCCATGTTCAGGAACGGCGCCTTCTCGAGCCCGTACTCGCGTTCCGTCTCCTCGATGATCGGCGGCAGGTTCTGGTACTCGCGCTTGTGGCAGACCCCGGTTCGGCCGACGTACTTCTTGCTGTACGGGATGCCGTCCTTGACGCCGTCCCACCAGTGGAGCGTCACCGGCGGCAGGTCGCCGCGCGACGGGAAGCGGAAGTCGATCGTGTCGCGCCACGCCCACGCGCCTGGGCACGCGAACTGAACGTCCAGCGCCTCCACGCTCTCTGGACCTGTCTTCCCGAGCTCAAGCGCCCAGAACGCCGCGTCCATGATATGCGTGCCCATGTTGCCGATCGACCCGTTGCCGTAGCCGATCCAGCTGTGCCAGTCGTGCGGATGGAGGCCGTCGTGGTCCTCGTTCGGCGCGTAGTAGTCGCACACTGGCGCCGGACCGCACCAGGACTCCCAGTCCATGCCTTGGGGAGGAGGCGCGGCCGCCGGACGCTCCAGCATCGAGTTGAGCCGGTCGTCGTAGCACCACACGTCGCGCACCTCGCCGATCACGCCCTTCCGGATCGCGTCCACGCAGATGCGCATCGCCTTCGTCGAGTGCCCGAAGTTGCCCACCTGCGTGACGACGCCCGTCTCCCGCGCCACGCGTCCCATCAGCTGCGCCTCGGCGACGGTGGACGCCATCGGCTTCTCCACGAACACGTGGATGCCGCGCCGCATCGCGAGCACCGCCGCGAGCGCGTGATGGTGGTTCGGCGTGGCGATCGCCACCGCGTCGATCTCGTCGCCCATCTTCGCGAAGAGCTCACGGTAGTCGGCGAACGTGCGCACCTTCGAGATGTCGCCCGCGCCGGGCATGCGAGCCATCTTCGCCTTCGTCCGCTCGATCATGCGCGGGTCGGGGTCCGCGAGCGCCACCACGTCCTCCGCCATCAGCGGCTCGACGATCGTCTGCATGCGCCCGCCGCAACCGATGAGCGCCACGCGTATCTTCGCGCCCTGCGCGATCCGCTTCGCGAGCGGCGCCGCGCGCAGGGTGCCGACGTTGAACAGCGCGGCACCGGCCGCCAGCTTCACGAAGGCCCTTCTTTTCATCTCGGTCACAGCCTCCATCCGTTGAAATGCGGCACTTCCAGGAGCGCGTTTGCCTCTGCGGCGTGCGCGCCCGTGAACGTCTCTTTCGCCGGGTCCCACGCGAGCGAGTCCAGGCGCAGGCGTTCGCAGATGTTCGCAATGTGGCAGGCGGAGATCGAGCGGTGCCCGATCTCGCAGTCCGTCGCTATGGCGCGGTTCTCGTAGATTCCGTCGATGAAGTCGGACTCGTGCGAATGCTCGTTGGCCGCCCTGTAGAGGCGGACGTCCGTATCCTTCAAGTCGCGCTTCTCGTTCCACTTGGCGAGGAAGGCCGGGCGCTCCAGCTTGCCGGGGTAGCAGAAGCAGTCGCCCTTCGAGCCGTGGAACGTGAGGCCGCAGCGCGCCTCGGACGAGACGTGCGCGCGGAAGCCGCTGGCGTACACCAGGTCGAACTCGTACTTGTCCGCCCAGTCGAACACGTTGTCGCCGGAAAGGTTCGTCTTCATGTTCTCGACCGCGACAGGTCCCGTGCGCTCCGCGTCGATCGCCCAGTGGAGGATGTCGATCCAGTGCGCGCCCCAGTCCGTGATCATTCCGCCGCCCGTGCGGGAGTTCCAGCGCCAGCACATCGGCTCGTGGATGCCGGGGATGAACGCGTCGTCCTCCCAGTGCTTCGAGGGTCCGAGCCACATGTCCCACGACGATGCGGGGGAGAAGTACTCCGGCGCCCTGCGGCGTGCCGTGTCGCGCCCGTGCCCCCACATGCCGCCGTTCGCTCCGGGCAGTCCCACCGTGCATGTCCTGCACTCGCCAAGCATGCCGTTCCTCACGAACTCTGCGGCGACGCGGAACGCGGAGTTGCCGCGGTGCTGCGACCCCACCTGGAACGTCACCCCCGTCTCTTTCGCCACGCGTACCATCTCCCGCCCTTCCGAGACGCCGAGCGTCATCGGCTTCTGGCAATAGACGTGCTTGCCTGCACGCATCGCGGCGATGGCGATGGTCGCGTGCCAGTGGTCAGGCGCCGTGATCAGCACGGCGTCGATGGACGGGTCGTACACCACCTCGCGCCAGTCCGCCGCCATGCGGCACGACGTGTCGCCGTAGAACCTGTCCACGATTCCCTTGAACGGCTCGCGCCCGCCTTGCGCCTTGGAGTTGTAGCTGTAGCCGCCTGCTGACAGGACGGGGTCGCACACCGTCGATATCCGCACGCGCTTGTCCTGCAGGAACGTGGGCACGTTTGCGTGCGCCTGCGTGCCGCAGCCGATGACGCCAAGCGACACGCGGTCCGACGGCGCCGGCCTGCGAGGCGCGGTCTTCGCCGACGCGCGCCCGGAAATGAAGAATGGGGCGGCGAGGGTCGCCGTCCCAAGAAACGCTCTGCGCGAAACCTTCACGTGCAAGCTCCGTCAGGCGTTGTGAACATGGACATCGAGCTGCGGGAACGGGATGTGCACGCCCTTTGCGGCGAAAGACTCCTTGACCTTCCGCGTAGCGGAGAAGTAGGCAGTCCAGTAGTCCGCGTTCTTGCACCAGCCGCGGACGGTCAGCACCACCCCGCTCTCGCCGAGGCTCGAGACCTCGGTCATCGGCGCAGGATCGGCGATGATCTCCGGAATCTGCGCGAGCGCATCGAGCGCCGTCTGCTTCGCCAGGGCAATGTCGGTGCCGTAGGCGACGCTCACGGCCACGTCGACACGGCGCGTCTCCATGGCGGAGAAGTTCGTGATGGCGCTTCCCCACACGGCCTTGTTCGGCACGGTCACGCGCTTGTTGTCCGGCGTGGTCATGACCACGGCCATCATGTTCAGCTCGCGCACGGACCCTTCCACGCCGCCGGCTATCACGTAGTCGCCGACCGCGAACGGCTTGTTGAGCGCGATCATGATGCCGTTCGCGAAGTTGCTGAGCGAGTCCTGGCACGCGAAGCCGACGATGAAGCCGGTCACGCCGAGGCCCGCGATGAGCGGGGCCACGTCCACGCCCACGCGCTGAAGCGCGATGACGATCAGGAACGCCCACGCCGTCTTCGAGAAGGCGCTGCAGATGAACCGCTCGAGGAGCTCGTTCACGCGCTTTGTCTTCTGCAGCGACAGCCGCACCGCAGCCGTCAGCCACTTGATGACGAGCGCTCCCAGGAGCAGGATGAGGATTGCAACCGCAACGTTCACAAGGAACGATATTCCGCTGGTAGAGCACCAGTCGATTATCCGCTGGAAGAACTGGCGGCCCTCCTCCGCGTGCTGGCTTACGGCGTCCGTCAACGTCGCTGCCGGCGCTGTCGCTGCCACTACAACTTCATTAGTCATGTCGCACTCCCTTCCTAAGCCCTCTTCGACAGCACGTCGCGCTCGTACTCGAGCACGTCCTTCATCCAGCACTCGTTCGCCGGCAGCTTCGCGCGGGCGCAGAACTCCTCCCACACGGCCGTCATCGGGTACGTCTTCAGCTCCTCCTGGAGAACGAGCTGCTCGGTGTACTGACGCGCGTCCTGCAGTGCCCTGAGCGTCTCCTTCGGCTCAAGCAGTGCCTCGAGGAGCGCCTTCTGCATGTTGCGCATGCCGAGCACCCACGCCGCGATGCGGTTGATGGACGCGTCGAAGTAGTCGAGCGCGATGATGAAGTTCTCCGGGCCGTTGCGGACGATCTCGTGCGCGCAGGCGCGGACGTCGTCATTGAAGCGGATCACGTGGTCGGAATCCCAGCGCACAGGGCGCGAGACGTGGAACGCCACCTTGCCGGAGAAGAGCAGCAGCGACGAAATCTTGTCCGCCACGTTCTCGGAGAGGTGGAAGTGGCCAGTGTCCAGGAGGCACAGGAGGTTGTTCTTCAGCGCATAGCCCATGTAGAACTCGTGCGAGCCGACGGTGTAGCTCTCCGCGCCGATGCCGAAGAGCTTGGACTCGATCGTGGGCACCACGAGCTTCTTGTTGTACTTGTACTTGAAGATCTTGTCGTAGGACTCCTTGAGGCGCTTGCGCGGCCCAAAGCGGTCCGACGGCTCGTCCTTCAGGCCGTCCGGCACCCAGAAGTTGAGCGCGCACGGCGTCCCCAGCTCCTTGCCGAAGTACTCCGCGATCTTGAGGCAGCAGATGCCGTGCTCGATCCAGAACTTGCGAACGCGCGGATCCTCGCTCGCGAGCGTGAGGCCGTCGGCGAGCGGATGCGAGAAGAACGTGGGGTTGAAGTCGATGCCCAGGTGGCGCTTCTTGGCGAACTCCACCCACTTCCTGAAGTGCTTGGGCTCGAGCTTGTTGCGCTCCACCTTCTTGCCGTCCTCGAAGATGGCGTAGCAGGCGTGCAGGTTGATGCGGTGCCTGCCGGGTATGAGCGAAAGCGCCTTGTCGATGTCGGCCATCAGCTCCTCCGGCGTGCGGGCCTTGCCCGGATAGTTGCCGGTCGTCTGGATGCCGCCCGTCAGCGCGCCGGCGTTCTCGAATCCGCCGACGTCGTCGCCCTGCCAGCAGTGCATCGAGATCGATATCTTCTGCAGCGCCTTGATGGCCTTCTCAGTGTCCACGCCCAACGCGGCGTACTGTTTCTGTGCGGCCTGATACTGAACCTTGCTCATCGCTTCTCCTTTGGTTTTTGGTTTGACTGAAATGGAACGTTGCGTCTAGTATACCACAAAACGGCGGCTTCACGCTAGGAACCTTTCGGCCTCGAGCGCCGCCACCGCTCCGGCGCCGGCCGCCACCACCGCCTGCTTGTACTCCGGGTCCGCGCAGTCGCCCGCGGCGAACACGCCCGGCAGGTTCGTCCGCCCGTGGTCCGTCACCACGTACCCGCGCACGTCCAGCGCCACCTGCCCCGCCACAAGCCGCGTGTTCGGCTCGTGCCCGATCGCCACGAACGCCCCCGCAGCCGGCACCTCGCGAAGCGCGCCGCTCGCGACGTCCCTGAGCCTCAGACCCGAAAGCCGCTTCCCGTCTCCTAGGAACTCGTCCACCACGCTGTTCCACGCCACCGACACGTTCGGCATGGCGAGCGCCTTGTCCACCGTCGCCTTCGACGCGCGGAACGCGTCGCGCCGGTGCACAACCGTCACGGACGCGCAGATGCGCGCGAGATAGAGCGCTTCGCCGAGCGCCGTGTCGCCGCCGCCGATGACGGCCACATCCTTTCCCTTGAAGAGCGCCCCGTCGCACGTGGCGCACGCGCTTACTCCGCGATTGCGGTATGTCGTCTCGCCGGGGAGGCCGGTCCAGCGCGCCGACGCACCGGTGCAGAGGATCACGGCCAGAGCCTCCAGCGTACCGCTCATCATCGTCTCGAGCCGCTTCACGTCGCCAGCGAGTTCTGCAGACTGCACCTCGTCCATGAGAAACTTCGCCCCGCACCTCTCCGCCTGCCGTCGCATCGCCGCCATGAGGTCGGGACCCGACACCGGCTCGGCGAACCCAGGAAAGTTCTCCACGTCGTCAGTCTGCGCCAGCTGGCCGCCGCCCTGCATGCCCTCCACAACCACGGGCTCCAGCCCGGCCCTCGCCGCGTAGATCGCCGCCGTCAGGCCCGCCGGTCCGCTTCCAAGTATGGCCAATTGCATCATGTCGCGCGTCCTCTTCTTTGTAGTGCGCCGACAGTATAGCAAATCATGCCGCCCGCGTTATGGTAAAATAGCTCCACATGCGCGAACCAGAACTTCTAGCACCCGCCGGCTCTTTCGACGTCGCCCGCGCCGCCTTCGCGGCTGGCGCCGACGCCGTCTACCTAGGTCTTGACGCCTTCTCCGCGCGCGCCGAGGCCGTAAACTTCTCCCCGGACGAGCTGCGCAACCTTATCGCCTGCGCTCGCGCCCAAGACGGCAAGAAGGTCTATGTCACGTTCAACACGCTCGTCAGCGACGAGGAGATGCCAGCTGCCATCGAGAAGCTTGCCATCCTCGACGAGCTGCAGTCTGACGGCATCATCGTGCAGGATCTCGGCATCGCCCGCCTCGCGCGCCGACACTTCCCGTCACTCGCGCTCCACGCCTCCACGCAGCTCGTCGCCCACAACCTCGAGAGTGTCCTCGCCCTGAAGGAGCTTGGCTTCTCCCGCGTCGTCCTCGCGCGCGAGCTCCCGCTCGAGGACATCCAGTCCATCGCCAAGCGGTGCGGCGTGGAGATAGAGGTGTTCGTCCACGGCGCGCTCTGCTACTCCCTCTCCGGGCTCTGCCTCTTCTCCGCCATGGAGAAGGACCGCAGCGGCAACCGCGGACGCTGCGCCTACTGCTGCAGGCTCGCGTACACCGACGCCGCCGGCAACAAGGCGCTGCCGTTCTCGATGCGCGACCTGCGCCTCGACGAGCATCTCGCCGCCCTGCGCGCCGCAGGCGTCGCCTCGCTCAAGATAGAGGGACGCATGAAGTCAGCCCTCTACGTCGCCTCCGTCACGAAGCGCTACCGCGAGATACTCGACGGCGTCACGCCCACCGTCACGCGCGCCGACCTCGAGACCGTCTTCTCGCGCCGCACGACCACCCTGTACATTGACGGCGCGCCCACCGACCCGATCATCGACCCGCTCTCGCTCGGACACCTCGGCACACCTGTCGGCACCGTCAAGCGCCTAACGAAAGACCGCGAAGGACGCACCTGGCTCCGCTTCCACACGAACCGCGCGCTCGAACGTCACGACGGCCTGCAGTTCGCCGCCCCCGCAGGTGGCAAGCCATACGGCTTCGGCATCTCGGAGATGCGACTCGCCCTCTCCCGCCGCGTTGAATTCACCGTCCCGGCCGAAAGCGACGTAGAGGTGCTTGTCCCCGCTGATCGCCCCATTCCCGACGACCCTTCGCTTGACCCGCTCCAGCCAGGTGCCGAAATCTACTGTTCCGCCTCCAACGAGATGAAGCGCCGTTTCCCCATCCCGCCATTCCGCCCCTCCGATGTCTCCTCAGGCACCCCAATCGACATCACAGTCACCCTCTCCCCCACCGGAATCTCCGTCTCCACTCCCCACTCACCACTCCCAACTCTTCCCTCTTCACTCTTAACTCTCAACTCTCCCCTCGCCCCCGCCCAGCACCCCGAACGCACGGCCGATGCTATCCGCAAGGCATTCTCCCGCCTCGGTGACACGAACTGGTCGCTCGGCTCGCTCACCGTAAACGATCCGTGCCATCTATTCGCCCCTGCCTCCCTCCTCAACGACCTCCGCCGCCAGCTCGTCGCCGACCTCGACGCCAAGCGCGAATCTTACCGTCGTGAGCATATCGCCAGCATCATTAGCACCCTTAACAACCCCAAAGACCCTAACAACCCTACCGGCCTTAACAACCTTAACGACTCTAAAGACTTTAAAGACTCTAAAGGCCTTAACAACCCTAAAGACCTTAAAGACTTTAAAGACCTTAATGTCCTTAAACTCCGCCTAGATCAGTGTTTGCCAGAGGATGTGTCCAACTTCGACGAAATCGTCTTCGCCATCGGCCACGCGCGCGGCAAGGACGTCGAAGCCGCCCTCACGGCGCGCTGCTCCGAGCTGCGTGCAATCTCCGAAGAAGCCGGCGCCCCAATGCCAGCGATCCGCCTCGCACTGCCGGTCTTCACCTGCGAACGCGACTTCGGCGCGCTGCGCGCCGCCGTTAAGCACATGGTGAACCATGGCATCGACAAATGGGAGGCCGCCGACCTCGCGACGCTCCGCCTGCTGCGCGCACTCGGCCTCGAAGACATCACGGCCGACTGGACACTCTACGCCTTCAACATGGCCGCGCGCCAGGCACTCGCCGACCTCGGCATCCGCCGCCATGTCGCCTCTCCGGAAAGCTATCACCTTCCGTCGTCGGAAAGCCGTCCCCCCTTGTCCTGTGCGGCAGGCTTCAGCCTGCCGCTTACCGAGCACCTTATCCGCCAATCCACGCCCCTGTTCATCTCGCTCACTCGCCCGGCAACGCCAGATCCCTCGCGCCTAGTGGACCTCACAGGCGACACCTTCTCCGCATACCAAATCGACGGCCTGTGGATCACGGCACGCACTGAGCCGCGCCGCTTCCACACACCGCCACCAGATGCCCCCCGCCGCACCGATCTCTCTTGGGACCATTCCTTGAGAAAACAAGGTTGACCTGTTTCTCACCACGGGAGGGACGCAATTTATTGCGTCCGTTACTTCACGGCCTGCGCAGGTCCAGGTCCCGACATTGGAGCGCCATATCCCTGAAACGCACCGGGACCCGACATGGGAGTACCATATCCAGGAGCTGTACCAGGTCCAGACATGGGAGTGCCATGCCCTTGAACCGCACCAGGCACCGCCATGTGCGTGCCCTGTGCACCATGTCCTTGTCCCTGCCAATGGCCGTTGGACTGCCCCTGCAATATCTGAGCACTTTCAAGTATCACTTGAACACGCTGACTCCTCCGGGTATCCGACAAAATAGATGTCCAGGCCAAAAACGCAGCTTCTGCCACATCCTCGCTCGGATCGGCAATGAAATAGGCAAGATCGGCCGCAGAACGCTTGTCTAAGTTTTCAAGCGCGTTCACCATTGCCATGCGGACTGCCTCCGAACGCGAAGACACCGCAGACTGAAGATGACGACGGAGCGCGCTCAGGGAATTTGCCCCTTCGATGTCTTCGATCAGGCGCTGATCGCGACTGCTGAGTTTGTCTCTGTCATCCGCATTGCGGCGCGACCGCACGCCCCTGTCGCCGCCTCTATTCGACGATCTTGCCATCTGCCCACGTGACTGCTGTGACGATCTGTATCCAACAGGACGAGGCTGTCCTTGCGCTTCTGTCGAAAGCGCTGCAACAGCCACCGCGAAAGCAATCAGTATCTTCTTCATTTCGTTTTTCCTTTCTTTGTTTGTTGATTGGTGTTATTGGTTCAATTGACTTTCAATGACGTGACGCTGGCATCTCCGACACGAGACGGGCGTTGGCGAGGATTATCGCCCCTGCCGGCGACGAGGCGTCGATCGGGAATGTGGAAACGATCATCCGCCCCTTCCCGTGGCGGAACGTCGCCAGGTTGAACGAACGGTCATAGACGCGCGGTCCGCCCACGTTGAAGTTGACGGACGCGAACGACTCCGGTTCCGTGTCGGTGGTGAACCCGACGAGCGGGAAGCAGCCTTCGTAGAAATCCCAGTCGAGGAATCCGGTCTTCAACCCCTGCGTGAGCGCGTCCGGCACCATGACCGTGTCGTCGTGGTAGAGCCAGTGGCTGCGGGCAATCACCTTCAGGTTCTTTAGCGGCAGGAACTTCGGCGGCTTATTTCCCCACTTCTCCAGATGGACAAGCGCCGTCGCGCCCGCCGCCACGCGCGCCATCGCGTCCGCGCCCTGTTTTTCGTCGACCTTTCCGAGGTCGATGAAATCCGCCACTGGGACAACGGGCGTCTCGCCCGTTGCGGCCGCGCAGGAGCGCGGCCCTCCCGGGCGCGCCGTCACGTAGAACCCCTTCTCGAACGCCGCCGCGTAGCCGCCATGGTCGAGGTACGCACGCAGCCGGTACGCCCCCGGCGCGAGTTTTGCCTCCGCCGTCAGTTTCGCGACCGGATACGCCACCGCGCGCAGACCGTCCTTGTCCTTCTGCGGCACGCTAAACGCCACCGCATCCGACCGCCACTTCACGCCGCCGTCCGCATCGACGATCGCGAACGTCGCCTTGTAGTCACCGTCGCGCAGCGCATCGAAATCCGCGAGCACGGCCTCGAACGATACGGCGTCGCCCGCGAAGTAGTTGTATTTCGAGAGGAACAGGCACCACCGCAGGTCGCTCCAGCCGTCGCGGAACACGTCGAAGTTGCCATCCTTGATCCTGCGGAAGAGCGAAAGTGGTCCCTCGCCGCAGATGGCGTGGTCGAGCGCGCCCGTAAGGTTGAAGCCCACGAAGCGCGGGTTGGAGCGGATGAGGTCGAAGCCCTCGCGCCGCGTGCGGGCGTTCATCCGCTCGGAGGCGCGCAGGAAATCGACGGGATCCGCGAAAAAGCGCGAAAGACCGAGCTTCTTCCAGTCCGCGAGATACTTGTCGCGGATCTCCGCCATGCGCTCGTAGTCGGGCGCGGCCGCGGTGATGCCGCGCCGCTCGAACTCGTGGCAATGGTCAATCACGTCAAGGAGCGACCCGATGCCGTACTCGGAAATGAACGCGGGCTTAGCGTGCGCGCTCCACGTGCGGAGCTTGCGCACTACGTCGGCATCATGCGGATAGCCGGGGTAGTAGTGGAGGTCGCCGCAGGCAGGCTTGAGGCCGTGCTTGCCGGGCAGGCCAGCCTCGTTGTTGGCGAGGTTGCCATCCTCGCCCCACACGCAGTCCCACTTCACGCTGCCGGGGTTGGAGACGGAGCCGATGCTCCAGTCAGGGCCCGACTTTCCGTCGAACTGGTAGTTCCACGTGCCCTTCGCGTCCTTTGGCCGCTTGGGCCAAAGGTCCCAGCGTCCGGAACTGTAGATCCAGAGACGCGTGGGATCGAGCTTGCGCATCTCGGGCAGCATGTCGCGCGCAGCGGAGTTGGAATCGCCATGGCGCATCTCGTTGATCGCGCCCCAGATCGTGAGCGAGGGGTGATTGCGGTCGCGCTTCATCTCGCAGCGCATTGAATCGAGGAAACGCCGCCGCGCGTGGGGCGAGTCGGCGAGGCACCACGAGGCGTACGTCTCCTGGTACACCATGAGCCCCAGCCGGTCGCAGTAGTCGAGCTGGCGCGGCGTCGCCTGCGTGGCGATGAACCGCACGCAGTTGTAGCCCATCGCCTTCATGTTCTGGAAGTCGCGGAACTCCAGCTC
>CACXPT010000115.1 GCA_902769585.1 uncultured bacterium | reverse complement strand
TCGTAGCCCAGGCCGTCGAACCCGCATCCGTGTACCTCGCATGACCACCACGCCGACGGATCGAGGACGATGATGGTCCGCCGGCTTCCGCCGCGACGATGCGAACGGAGCGGGGGAGCAGAAGAAGGCACGCCGAGCGAAATGTCTGGAAGCTCGTAGGCACCTGGTCGCCGGGCCGTCACTGTCCCGCCAGACACGTTGCCGTCGAAAGCAAGTCCGCCGGAAATCATCTCGAAATCATCTAGCGTCTGCATGTCGCGTTCGTCGGCTCCTGGCGGTGCGTGGTGCGGGCGGCGCGACTGGTCGACGACCAGCCGCATGATGGATTCCGATCCCCTCGTGAACACCTGGAATTCCGCCCCGCTCTGGCCGGTGATCGTCGTGCCGCCCTCAATGCGGAACTCCGGCACGTACGCGACTAGATGGAGCGGCGTCGGCGAACGGACGAATCCGCCGACGGCACGGAGCCGCAACGTCAGCGTAGTCGGCATGTCCTCCGCGTCGAGCGGGATGCGCAGGCTGTCGCCGCAGGGGGACGCCACCGCCGAGCCGAACGTCCCCGTGTCCGTCTCCCATTCCAGCGCCATGCCGTAAAGGCTCCATGCGGCGGCGTTGGTCGGCGATGCCGAGACGAAGAACTGCTGCCACGCGCTCGTGCGGTTGACCGCGAACGTCCTCTCCCAGACGAGATTCGTCGCCCCCGCCGGCCGAGCGGCGGCGAATCCGTCGAAGAGCGTCCAGTAGACGCACAGGTTGGTCGCCGCGACCACGGCGCCGAAGGCATCGTTGGTCGAGGACGCCGCGACGCGGGCGAGGATGTCCGCGTCGGGGACGTGCCGGAGAAGCGGATCGAGCCCCAAGGCCACCGCCGCCCCGTCCGAGATCCCGTCTCCGGACGTATCGACGAGATCGGGATCTGTGCCGTATGCGAAAAGCTCGTCGAGGAGGGAAAGTCCGTCGCCGTCGCGATCAAAGTCGACTGCGTCCTCTGCGGAGAGGGGCCAGAACGACAGCGTCGTGACGTTCGTCGGGATTGAGTTCGTTGTCCACGCGACGCCACCGAGCGACGCGCCGACGAGGAGGTTTGTCACTTCTTCGACATCGAGGCGGGAGAGGTCGTAGCGATAGGAGAACTTGCCTGACGGCCACAGTTCCATCTGGACGCTGGCGGGCGTGTTCGTGTCGCGGCCCAGCAGCACGTTCTGCCACGTCATCTGCAACGTGTTGGACGGCGTGAAGCAATGCCAGAATTGCGATCCTTGCCCGCACACCGTTCCCCATTCCCCGTTCCCCAGCAGATGCCAATTGGCCTCGGGCACTATGCCCAGGGCGGCATTGAGCGGCCAGAACCCGGGAGGGACGCGCTCCTGCGCGTCAATGCCATCCTCCGTCATGCAGGCACACGCCCCTCCAGCCTCAACCCAGCCGTCGGAATGGATTCGGAACCGTTCAACATCGTTGGTGCCGATCCAGAAGGCCCAATTCGTGAGGCCCACGTATATCCAGTCCTCGGCAGCGCCGAAGGCCAGCCAGTCGGAACAGACGACGGCGTTGGACGGCACAGAGAAGTCGAACTGCTCGCCCGCGCCGACTCCAGCCAGCACGAACCCGCGCCGGAAATCCTCCGCCTCCAGCGTCCGCGTCGTGTTCGTGGATGTGATGGGCGTGACGCAATCCCACTCGTCCGTGACCGGCGGCCCGCCTCGGTTACCGCCTCCCGGCGGCTTGACGCTGGCGACGACCAAGAGGACCAAGGAGAACATGGCAAGGAATGCGCGTCCCACGACGGATTGCGTCTTGAAGACCTCCCAGACTTTCCGCACCGGACGGATGCCCTTCTCGTGCATGAGCGCCACGATCCAAGCGACCGTAGACGCGCCCGCGAGAAGAATGAGAATCGCTGTCCACGCTTTTGAAATCACAGCATCACCTGATGATTATATACGTGTCGCCGTACCTGATGTCGCAGACGAACCACTCGGCGGGGGCACAAGGGCCTCGCCGCGTCACCCGCATCAGGTTCCATTCCGGACGGTAGAGCCACTCGGGGACGGGCGACCGGAATCCCTCCAGCATCGCGCGTCCCGTTCCGTTCGTCGCAGCGAAGATAGCGGGGCGCGCCTCCTTCGTCATTCTCATCCTCACGACCAAGGTGCCGCCAGCCGCGACATCGGCTTCCTCCGTCCGCACACGGTTCCTAGTGTCCTCGGCGAAGTGGCGTCCGTTCCGCCATCCGTACACGGCGTCCGTCTCGCCGAAGGAAAGCGTCCCGTCGCCGTCCGCGTCGCGCCCGAAGGCCACCTGGATGCAGTTAGACGAACACCCCTCAAAGGCAAAGTTCATCTTGAGGTCCCTCACGTCCTGCCGCGCGCAGTTGAACACGATGTTTGTGCTTACCTCCGAGTCCGCATGCCACGGCGTCATCGGCGGAACCTCGACGTGCAACGCCCACACGATACTCGGCAACAGGATGGACAGCAATCCAATGCGACCCCGCTTCCGACAGTTTCCTATGCCCTCGTCATGCCAATCACTTCGCATATTGCTCCAACCTTTCATCACTAAGTGATCAGAATGCCCTAATGGCAACGCGGTTCAAGCTCATACCGTACCGGAACGAATGGCCAGCTCGAGCGTCGCCTCCAGCGCGGGGAGCTTCGCGAACTGCACGAGCTTGAACGGCAGCTGCATGCCCAGCGGACGCAGGAACCGCGCCATGCGCGGCGAACGGACGTGCAGCGCGCCGGGTATCCGGCCCTCGACGAGGATGCGGTCAAGCACGCGCTGCGCGTGCGCCTCCCACATGCGCTTCAGGCCGCCCGGCTTGCCGTCAACCGACATCTTCTCCCACACGCGCCGCTCGCCGGTGGCGGAGTCCACCGCAGCGAGTATGTAGAGGAAGCGCGAATGTTTCTCCCTCGTCTGGTACGCCGGCACCATCACGAAGTCGAGCTCCCACTTCTCCGCCGCCGCTGTCGGCAGCTTCGCCGCCGCCGCGCACTTGGCCTTGCTGAGCGACACCTGCTCCGTGTACGGGTTCTGGCGCTCGTCTGGCAGCTTCAGCGGACCGTCGATCCAGACGTTCTCGGAAATCTCCTTGCGCGCGAAGATCGCGTTCTCCTTCAAGTACGCGAGCGGCAGGTCGGGATTCTCCTCTAGGCGCATCATCAGCCCGTAGCACTCGTAGAGGAGCGGCGCGAGGAACTCGCGCTCGGCGTCCGTGAGCGCGCGCGGCACGAAGCCGGGCTCGTACACGAACAGCTCAGTGACGCCGCCCTTGGCGGACACCATCTCGAAATGGTCGAAGTCCATCGGCGACATTCCCACGCCGAAGTCCTTGATCTTGCGCGACAGCATGAAGTCGCGGAACGGCACGAACCCCGGGAACAGGTGCAGCCGGCCGAGGACGGGACTGCCCTTCTTGTTCTCCGGCCCGGCGGTCACGAGGTACGGCAGCTCGCTCGTCTGAGGCACGAGCGCCCAGTTGTGCGCCGACGCCTTCTCCCAAAGGTTGAGCGCGGCGATCGCCTTCGCGATCTCGTTGACGTCGTGCCTGTTCATTTCCTAACTTTCCCCTCCCTCTTCACCCTTCACCTTTCACCCTTCACCCTCAGCACACTCCCCGCGTGGAGTTGCGGTAGAACGCCACAAGCTCCCTGACCTCGTCGCACTGCTCCACGTCGTTCTCTACGCGCTCGAGCGCCTGCGACCTGTTGAGTCCGCTGTGGTAGATGAAGCGGAACGCCTCCTTCAGCGCCTGGATCACATCCGTGGAGAACCCGCGTCGCTTGAGCCCGACGATGTTAGGCCCGATAACCTTCTGCGAGCTGCCATCCATGTCGCAAAGCATGAACGGCGGCACGTCCTGCCTGATCTTCACCATTCCGCCCACCATCGCGTGCTTGCCGATCGTGCAGAACTGGTGCGATGCGGCGCAACCGCCGATGATCGCCCAGTCCTGGATGTGCACGTCGCCAGCGAGCTGCACGGAGTTGGAGCATATCACGTGGTTGCCGAGTATGACGCCGTGCGCCGCATGGCAGTAGGCCATGAACAGGCAGTCGTCGCCGATGATCGTCTTCTCTCCGTCGGCCGTCCCGAGATGGACCGTCGCGAACTCGCGAATCACCGTGCGGTTGCCGATCTCCACGTAGCTCACCGAGCCTTCCTTGTACTTGAGGTCCTGCGTCTTCATGCCGACGCAGGCATAGGGAAATATCTGGCAGTTCTCGCCGATCGTCGTGTGCCCGTCAACTATCGCGCCCTGCCTCACCACTGTGCCCGCGCCCAACTTCACGTCAGCGCCTACGAAAGCATAAGGCCCGATCTCGACGCCCTCGCCGAGCTGCGCGTTCTTGTCCACGATTGCCGTGGGATGGATGTTTATGGCCATGTCTACATCATTCCTTCCGCCCGCTTGTGCGCGGGCACGTAGATTATACCAAAAAGCGGACGCCTACGAACCGGAAATGTCGGGAGCGGCCCTGCGGACCAGGCGCGCAGCCAGCCACAGCGCCACAGCCAGCACGAAGAACTCCCTGCGCGGCACCACGAGCATGTAGCCGATCTGCAGGTACAGGAGCGCTCCGATGGCCTGCCCGACGGCGCGGCGGCGCTCCGCAGGCCCGTGCGGGCCAACTACCGGAACCGTCGCCACGATCCAGGCCAAGATCACGAACAGGCTCCCCACCGCCGGCAAGACCACCTGCTCCTCGGGAACGAACATGCACGCAAGAAGCGGCACGCAGGCAGACATCCCCCACAGCGACACCATCTTGCCAAGCCCCTCCGACTCGGTCTCCTCCCCCTCCGAAAGCCACGTTACTGCCGTGATGTAAAGCGTCCATCCGGCGGCCAGCGCCGCGACCATCCACTTTCCGTTCCCCTGCCACGTCGGCTCCCACACGGCGAACGCGCCGCACGCCACGCTAAGGCCACGGCACAGGCCCATCAGCCATTTGAACTTGGTGCGGTTGTAGGCGATGACTGTTCCGGCGAGCGCCGCCGCCGCCCACCACCACGCCGGCGGAAGCAGAGCGCACGCGCCCGCTGCCACCGCGCCAGCGAGGCAGAGCGCGCGCGCCACGCGCGCCGCGCGCATCGAGATGTCGCCCCGCGCGAGCGGACGATCCGGCCGGCCTTTGGAGTCGGCGTCCACGCCGACGATATCGTTGTCCGCCAGGCCGAACATGTAGAGGCCTAGCGACGCCGCGCCGGCCGCCGCAGCCTGCGCGAACGCGCCGGCGCCGTCTTGAAGCAGGAACGCCGCCCCGGCGAGCGCGTCGCCGGGCGCCGTAGGCAGGTTTGGAAGCCTGAAGAACTGTAGCCAGGGTCTGATTTTCACGGGGCAATTATACCACAGGCTTCGCGCTCTTGCCGCAGAGCGCGCCAAGGGAGAAGCCGACCGTCACGATCGCCAACGTGGCGAACACGATCGAGAGGTTGACGTGGAGCAGCCACGGCAGCGGCAGCACCTTCTGTCCGAACACCACCCACACGAGCAGCAGGAACCCGCTGGCCGTCGCCACAACCGCGTGCCACGGGCGCGTGCGCTTCGAGAACGCGCCGATGAGGAAGAGCCCCAGCATGCCGCCGGAGAGGACGCCCTGGAGCGTGTACCACATGCCGAGCACGGTCTTGTTGTCCTTGCCCCACACCCATACCACCGCGAGCGCGATGCCGATAGACACGAGCGCGAGAAGCACTGTCATCGCGCGGAGGAACATCATGTTCGCACGCTCTTCGGCGCGCGACGGGCAGAACCGCTTCCAGTAGTCCTCCAGCAGCACCGTGGAGCCGGAGTTGAGCGTCGTCGACACGGTCGACATCGCCGCCGCGATGATCGCGGCCACGAGGAGGCCCGAGACACCCGTGGGGAGCTTGTGCATTATGAACCACGGAAACACCTCGGCCGCCTTCGTCCCCGCCGGCACCGCGCCAGTGGCGTGGTTGTACATCCAGAGGAGCGTGCCGATGACGGTGAAGAGGAGCGTGACCGGCACGTAGAGGCACGCCGATCCCCAGATGGTGCGAACCGCCGCCTTCCCGTCCTTCGCCGCCACGTACCGCTGCGTGTAGCACTGGTCCACGCCGAAGTTCTGAAGGTTGATGCATATGCCGTAGAAGAAAAGCACCCAGAAGGTGTTGCTGCCCCAGTCCGAGAAATCCATCGACCCCAGCGATATCTTGCCCACCTCCCAGGCATCCTGGAGATTGCCCGCGAGATTCGGCGTGAAGACGAGGAGGCACACGACGCACACCACAGTGCCGCCGATCAGGATCAGCGACTGGATGGCGTCCGTCCACACCACCGCGGAGAAGCCGCCCATCATCGAATAGACGAGCGTGGCGGCGCCAGTGACGATGATGATCGACTCGTACGAGAACCCGAGCAGCTGGTTGACGAGGATCGCCAGCAGAAGGAGGATGATGCCAGAGCGCGCGCTCTGCATCACCAGGAAGCACGCGCTTGCGTAGATGCGCGCCCACGCGCCAAAGCGCTTCTCCAGGAACGAGTACGCCGAGACGCTCGTCGCGCGGCGGTAGAACGGCACGAACCAGATGGCGGCGACCAGCGTGGCTATGGGGACGGTGATCGAGTTGACCCAGCCCCACCAGTTTTTGTCGAACGCGCCCTCCGGCAAGGCGAGGAAGGAGATGGAGGACACGTGCGTGGCGAACACCGAGAGCGCGATCGCCCACGTCGGCAGCCTGCCGCCGCCAGTCATGAACGTGTTGGCCGCGTCCCCGCCTTTCTTCCTGAAGAAGAAGCTGCACCCGAAAAGCGTGGTGCCCACCAGGTACACGCCGATGATCAGCAAGTCTATCCAGTTTGTCATGGCGCTATTATAGCCGAAATCGCGCCGTTCGTGCGCATTGTTTTTCACGGCGGCGGCTCCCCGCCCGTCATGGTATAATATCTTCCATGCGCGACAACCCTTCAACGTTCTTCGCACGCACGTTCCATCCGGACGAGGCCAACCAGGCCTTCACCACGGGGCGCCTGCTGGAGACGGGCCGCTACGAATACCGGCCCGACGACCATCATGGCCCCACGCTGTACTACGCCGCCGCCGCAATCCAGAAGGCCGCCGGCCACAACACCCTCGCCACGCTTGACGGCACGCTCCTCCGCTGCACGCCCCTTCTCTTCGCAGTCCTCGCGCTCGCGTTCGGATTCCTTGCCGTCCGCAAGGTGGCAAAGCCCGTCGGCGCTTTCGTCGGCTGGCTTGCTCCATGCCTTTTCGCGCTCCTGCTGGGCACCTCTCCCGTCTTTGCCTTCTTCGCCACGGACTTCATCCAGGAGATGCTCCTCGCATGCTTCACCCTGATGATGTTCTGGGCCGGCGTCGGCTACATGCATCCCGGCAAGCGATGGAAACCAGGGACATGGGCGCTTCTCTTCGGCATCGCCGCCGGGCTCGCCTTCGCCACCAAGGAAACCAGCCTGCTTGCCTTCGCCGCCGCAGGGATCGCGGGAATCCCGCTCGCATGGCGATTCCGGGAGGAAATGCGGTTCGAGATGCGCGACGCTGTGCTGGCGCTGGCCGGATTCGCGCTCACCGCCATCCTCTTCTACTCGTCGTTCGCCTCAAGCTGGCAGGGCGTCTACAACGCCTTCATCGCCGCGCCGCTCTCCTACCTCGGCCGCGCCGCCGGCTCCGCGGCATCCGCTGGCGCCGCCGATCATGTCCACCCATGGTGGCAGTACCTTCGGTGGCTCTTTGGCGACGAATGCGGCGTGCTCGCATTCTTCGTCCTGTGCGGCTGCGGCTGCGGCCTGTTCGCGCGGTTCGTTTGGACGGCAATACGCCCAGAGCTTCGCGCACGCGCCTGCGGTCCGTTGTCGAGGACGTTCCTTTTCACGCTCAGCTACGCGCTCCTGCTTCTCGCCTTCTATTCCCTCATACCGTACAAGACCCCATGGTGCGCGCTTCAGATGCACATCGGCCTGCTGTTGGCCGCCGTGCTTGGATTTGCGGTTGCATGCGGCATGTTCACGGCAGCCTGTTCGCTACCTCCGCTATCCGGATTGCCGGCGGAATACAGGGCCTATGCCGTCTGGCTACAGGACCATCCGCGCCTGACCAAGACCCTGGGCACGTTGCCCTTGGCTATTGCCGCAGTCATGCTGCTTCTGGCGAACGGTTACCAGATTGCCCGCATGTCGCGCGATCCCGATTCCAAGGACATTCCCTACAATTACGCTTCGGCCTCGCCCGAGGTCCAGCAGCTCGCCGCCACCGTCGCCTCGGCCATGGCTTCCAATCCCACAATCCCGCAATCTCACAATCCCCCCCCCTTCATCGCCGTCGCCCTCCCGCCGTCCGACACATGGCCATTCCCGTGGTACAACCGCCCCTACGAACCACAGACCGGCTACTGGACATCCTTCGACGACCTCAAGCAGCTCGCCGCCGGCGGCGTCAAGCCCACGGTCGTGATCGTGCCTATGACGGAAGGCCACCTCGTGCAGCCGCTCTTCCCGCACCTGAAGCACACGAAACGCTTCTACATGCGCCCCGGCGTGCGCGTGCGCGTCTTCTGGTAAAGGCGGCCATTCAGGCCGCCGGGTATACTTCGCTTTGCCACCCGTAGCTACGCGCGGCCTCCACGTTCGACGGCACGTCGTCCAGGAAGAGCAGGCGCTCCGGTGGCAACCCGATCCTTTGCACCATAAGGTCGTAGATCGGCTTCGCGGGCTTGTACATCTTCACGAGCCCGGAGATCACCTCGGCGTCCGCCAGAGCGCGATATTCCGCCGCGCGCGGCACATACAGCTGTTCATAGAAATCCGGCGGCATGTTCGAGAGGATGCCGATCTTCTTGCCTGCCGCCTTCAGGCGGCGCATAAGCTCTAGCGTATCCTGCCGCAGAACGCGTATCCAGCCCACGGAGTCCAGCTCCCACAGGTCGGCCAGCGTCGCCGCATCCGGCGGCGGGCATCCCGCGTCAGCGAAGATGCGCCCGTACAGCTCCTCGAACGTGATGAACCCTCCGTCCCACAGGTAGCGGTACTTCTTCCAGCCGGCATCCATCGCGGCGCGGTCAACGCCCTTCGCGGCGCAGTACGGATATATGGGCCAGTCTTTCACCGGCGAGACGGATATGACCCCGCCGAAGTCGAACACCACTCCGTCGACGTCCGCCGCGCGCTCGAACAATCTGTCGGCGAAAGTCATTTCCATTCCGCCGGCAGCGCGTCGAGGACAGCCTGGACCGTCTGGTCGATCGTGAGGTTCGTCGAGTCGATCTCGAGCGCGCCGTCCGCCTTGCGGAGCGGCGCGTACTTGCGCGTGGAGTCGATCGCGTCGCGCGCGAGGAGCGACGCCTTCACCGCCTCGGCCGTCTGGTTGGCGATCCCCTTCTCCACCTCTTCCTTCTGGCGGCGCGCGGCGCGCGCCTCTGCGGAGGCGGTGAGGTAGAAGCGGGCGGGCGAATCCGGGAACACGGCCGTGGTGATGTCGCGCCCCTCCACGACCAGGTTGCCGTACTGCGTCATGCCGCGCAGGAGAGCGGTGATACGGTCGCGGACGGCCTTGACAGTCGCCACGGGCGAGGCGTGCGCGTTGATCTCGGGCGTGCGGATACGGTCGCCAGGAGCCTCTCCGCCCACGTAGTAGGCGATTGCGCCGTTCTCCGGGCGGCATTCTATCTCCACCTTGTCCGCGCAGGCGGCAACGGCCTCCGGATCCGACGTGTCCACGCCATGCACCAGGCACTGCCACGTCATGATGCGGTATAGCGCGCCCGAATCCACGTGCAGGTAGCCGAGCTTCGCGCCAACGCGCTTCGAGACAGAACTTTTCCCGGCCCCGCTCGGCCCGTCAATCGCAATCACCCTCTTCTCGTCCATAGCTTTGCTCCTTTAATTTCTTTTGGAAACAACAGAAACAACTTGTAAAAACAACCTCTTTTTCTCGCCGCGCAACCGCGTGGCGCTCTTGAAACCGGGCGCAGTTGCGCCCGGATGGGAAAAGTTGTTTTTATCAGTTGCCATGGTTGTTTCCTTTTCAACCTACTGATTAAGGATTCCTTCAGAAGAAATCGTCTTCTCGCGCAGGAAGTCGATCGCGTAGCTCTTCGCCACATGCCCGTAGGGATAACCCTCGTACACCGGGCACGACATCTTTGCCGCGAAGTCCTTCCGTATCTGCGCCATCTCCGCCCGTGCCGCCGCGAGCGCCTCGCCTGCGAGCTTCTTGCGGTTAGGGCCGCCCGCCGCCAGGTCGCCGAACACGACGCCTGCGCACTCCTTGAAATAGCCGCGCGCGACAAGCTCGTCCAGCGACGCGCGCACCTGCGACGGCTCGCGGATGCTCGTCTCGAGGAAGACGATGCGCCCCTTCGTGTCCGCCGCCCAGCCCATCTGGACGCCCTTGAGGACGAGCGAGATGTGTCCGCCGCATGCGATGCCCCTGCACGCGCCGGGCCGCAGTGGCGTCAGCTTCACCTCGGGCATGGGCTTCTCTTCCGCAAGCGCCTTCGAGAGCCACGCGAACGTCTCCGGCCTCGCGTAGATGAGCTGGCTGAGAGTCGGACCTGAGAACGGCCGACCTGCCTTCTCCTTCAGCATCGCGTTGAGCAGCATAGTGATATTGCTGAAGCCCAGCACGCGCTGCTTGCGCGTCCGCAGCTTCGCCCAGTCGAGCTTGTCCAGCAGGTCCTCCGCGCCGGTTCCGCCGCGCGCGCACAGCACGAGATCCACCTCGGGATCCATCCACGCCTGCTCGAAGTCGGCCACGCGGTCCTCCACCGGTGCCACCTTCCTGAAGTTCAGGCGCGGCATCACCTTCACCTTGTAGCCAGCGGCCTCGAGCGCGGCCTTCCCGCGGTCGAAGTTCGCCTTCGGCTGGATGCTCGCCGGCATCACGAGCGCCACCGTCCGTATGATTCCGGTCGGGAAGCATCCTGCCAGGTCCAGCGGTGCCTTCTCAGCCGCGCCAACCGCCAAGGCCATCCCTCCAACTACAACAGCAATCGTTTTCTTGTAGAGTAGAGACCCACGCCTCGGCGTTGCCGCCGGTGCGACTTCCCCCTCATCAAACCGTACATGCGGATTTCCCGCATACGGCTTTCCATTGAGT
>CACXPT010000114.1 GCA_902769585.1 uncultured bacterium | reverse complement strand
GGAGGCCGGCTCCTCGTCGCCTGCCGTCTGCCGAAGGGCGTGGACGAGGTCATGGGGCTCAAACAGACGGGAAAAATCACCCAGTGCGACGCGCTCGATCCGAAGCTCGCCGGCATTCTGCCCGTGGCGGGCAAACTTCCTCCAGCTGAGAAATACGCTGCGTTCACGCGTTGGGTGGAATACACTGCACCGGTCGTGGAGCTAACGGGGGCGGGCGAAGTGGCGGCGTATTGGGCGAAGGAAGGCGGCGTGAAGCGTGCCGAACCCGCCGTGGTGACGACGCCCGCAGGCGTGTTCATCAGCTATCTGTGGTTCCGAGGCGGTTCGCCCGCGCAACGCGACCTGCTGGAGGGCGTGTTCCGCGCGCTTCTGCCGGGCAAGGCGATCGCGCGCAAGCCTGATCCGACGTGGCGCACGGACAAACCCGCCCCCGTGCCGCCCAAGGAGCATCGTGGCGTGTGGAGCCACGCGCGCGGACTCTTCGCGAGCGGAAAGAACTGGGACGAGACATGCGCGCTCATGAAGGATCGCGGCGCCACCGACCTCTACATGCTCTCCGCGTGGGCGGGCGCGGCGTTCTACGAGAGCGACGTCATTCCGCGCGCGCCGCACGTGGCGAAGTTTGGCGACCTCGTGAAGCAGGCGACCGACGGCGCGCACAAACACGGCATCCGCATGCACGCCTGGATCGTGTGCTGGCGCCTGGACCAGTACGCGGACAAGGCGCTCGTCGAACGCGAGCGGGCGGCGGGCCTCCTGCAAGTCGAAAGGAACGGTACGCAGCAGGATTGGTACTGCCCCTCCGCCCCGGAGAACCGGAAGAAGATGGCCGACATCGCCTGCGAAATCGCAACACGTGGCGTGGACGGCATCCATCTGGACTTCATCCGTTTCCGTGACACGCGGTATTGCTACTGTCCGCGCTGCCGCCGCCTCTTCGAGGAACGCCTCGGCAAGAAGGTGGAGAAGTGGCCGGAGGATGCGCGATGGGATGGCCCCCTCTGGGAAGAATGGCTCGCCTTTCGCGCGGACCAGGTCTCAAAGACGGTGGAGGAGGCCTCGCGCCGCGTACGCGCAACGAATCCGAAGATCATCATGTCTGCCGCCGTGATCCGAAACACCCTGTTCCACAAAAAGCACGCCGAGCGGTACAAGGGTGCCGGACGGCTGAGGTACCGTGCGTGGGCCATGATGGGGCAGGATTCGTCGCTCTGGCTCGAAAAGAACTGGGTGGATTACGTCTGCCCGATGGATTACGACTGCGAGGGCTGGAAGGACATGAACGAGCTGGCGGCGCTCCAGAACAGCATCGCGCCGGGGCGCGTCTATCCCGGCATCGGGCTCGCGGCCTGGACCTGCCCCGGTGGCGACGCGGCGAAGCTCGCCGAGATGCAGGACGCCGTCCGCGCCGCCGGTTGCGCCGGCAGCACGATCTACGTCCTCGATGACGACCGCGCCGAGTTCATCGCGAAGTGGTGGTGAGGCGCGTGGCCACGGTCCGGAATAAAAACAGACGGCGCGCCAAATGTTCGGCGCGCCGCTTGTTTTCGGGTTTGGAATTTGGCCGCCGTCAGGGCGAGACCCACACCTGCGTGGACTGCTGCTCGTAGTGTCCGGGCTGCCACACGCGGACAATCGTGCCTTGCGGGGTGGCCTGGTCGATGTAGCGTCCCTCCACCCACACGTTCTGGACCTGGGTCTCGTAATGGCCGGTCGTGACGACGGGGGCCGGGGTGACGACCACGGGCTGGACGGCGGGAGTCACGACCACGGGGGCGCTCTCCACGATGACCGGCCGAGGGTGGGTGGCATCGTAAATGGCTGAAGCCACGAGACCTGCTCCGAGGATGCCTGCGCCGACGGCAAGCCCTGCACCACGATGATGGTGGTGGTGATGCCCGCCGTGATGCATGGGGGGGGGGTGATGACCGTGCGGGCCATGGAACCCAGGCCCGTGAGGAGCTGCGCTGAGCGCGAATGAAGCGGCAAGTGCCATAGTTAGCACGAAGAATCTCTTGATGTTGTTGTTCATGGTCTTTCTCCTTACTTTTTGCGGGCAACTCTCCATGAGCTGTCCTACTGGTGAGGTAGGCCGATATCATACCCGAATCTGACACAACCCGCAACAGTTTTTATGGAAAAACTTGCGAATGGTCGTTTTCTAGGATTCTTGGTGGAAAGATGGGACGGTTTTTGATACAATATCATCGAATTTTTCACCAAGGAAGGAACAATACAGATGAAGATGATGTGGCAGCCGTCGAAGATCAAGCGCGTGCGCAAGATCGGTTTTCGTGCCCGCAAGGCGACCAAGGGCGGTCGCAAGGTCCTTGCGCGCCGTCGTGCGAAGGGGCGCAAGCGCCTGACTCAGGTCTAAGGATCAGCCGCCATGTCCACGCGGCTCCCCGGCACGAAGTACAAGGACGTCTTCGACCGGGGACGCTCGTTTCGCGGGCGTCTCTTCGTGGCGTGGGTGTTGCGGTCTCCGGACGCCGGCCGTAAAGCCGGCGTCGTCGTTTCAAAGAAGAGCTTCCACGACGCCGTGGACCGGAACCGTGCAAAGCGGATCCTCCGCGAGGGGTTCAGGCTTGTCGCGCCGGAACTGGCGGCGGACGCTGACTGGGTGCTGGTGGGAAAGTCGGCGCTGAAGGACAAGCGGACGTCTGACGTCATGGGCGAACTGCGATACGTTGCGAGGAAATGCGGACTTTGCTGATATTGCTCGTGCGCGCGTACCAGGTTACGCTGTCGCCCCTCTTCAGCGGCTGTTGCCGATTCGAGCCGTCGTGTTCGAACTACGCGATAGAGGCGCTGCAGGTGCACGGGGCGATGAAGGGGACGTGGCTTGCGATCCGTCGTCTGCTGCGGTGCCGCCCGTTCGGGCCGCACGGGTACGATCCCGTGCCGGCGAAAGGAAGCTGAAGAATAGGAGCTAGGAAAGAAAGGACACTAGATGTATCTGTTTTTGATTTCGATTACGGTTGGCTTGCTGGTCGGCCTCGGTCTGGGCTTGAGCGGGACGCTGGGATACGGCTGGAGCACGTTCCACGGCGTGCTGGCGTTCGGGCTGACGCAGTTCATCGCGGGGCGGGTGATCCAGAAGCGCGTAAAGGCGGTGATGGATTCCGTGCAAGCCGTGCTGATGGAAGGCCAGAAGCGGCTTCAGGCCAAGATGGCCCGCTGGCAGATGCGTCCGCCCGGGTCGATACAGGCGATGCAGGCCGAGATGGCGCGCGACCAGAAGGTGTTCGTGACCGAGGCGCTGGCGCGCACCGAGGATCTGCGCAAGTTCGTCATGTGGGTGCCGATGATGGGCCGGCAGATCGCCACGGCGCAGTTCCAGCTGCACTGGATGACCAAGGACTTCAAGAAGGTGGACGAGCTGATGCCGAAGGCGCTGTTCTTCGACCCGACCATGACGGCGATGAAGCTTGCCCGCATGTACATGCTCGACAAGCCCACGGAGGAGATCGGGAAGGTGTACAAGAAAGGCGTAGCCCGCCTCCGCTACAACCAGAACGTGCTGCTGGCGGCGACGTACTCCTGGATACTCGTTCAGCGCAAGGACATCGACGGCGCCTTCAAGACGCTCAACCGCGCCCTAGAGAAGTCGGACAACGAGACGCTCAAGGCAAACCGCGAGCACCTCGCCAACAACCGCATCGCGCACTTCACGAACTCCGGACTAGGAGAGCAGTGGTACGCCCTGATGCTGGAGGAGCCGCGGATCCGCCAGCAGCGCCCGAGAATGCAATGGCGGTAAAAGGTTAGAGGGTTGTAGGGTTAAAAGGTTAGAAGGTTAAAGAGGTAAGCCCGCCGCCCGCGCTTCGCACGGGAATGCACATGAAGATAACTTTAGAAAAAACTTTCGAACTTTCAAACTTTCAAACAACTTATAGCCAAGGGAATGGAGGGATGATGGATACGCTGAAGGTCAACGGAATCGAGGTGGAGTGCGTGCTCGGAGATTTGCCCGAGGAGCGCACGCGCGAGCAGAAGATACAGGTGGACGTGTCGCTGGAGCTGGACCTTGAGGCCGCCGCAGCCAGCGACTCCATCAACGACACAGTCGACTATGCGCTGCTCGTGGGCAACATCCGCGAGGCGCTGGAGGACGCGAAGTGCCGCCTGCTGGAGCGCGCGGCCGGCATCGTGGCCGACGTCTGCCTGGAGGATCCGCTCGTGGAGCGCGCGGCCGTCACGGTCCGCAAGTTCGGCAGCGTGTCCGGCGTGGCCAGCGCCGCCGTCACGCTCGTGCGTCCGCCGCGGTGATTGGAGGTCGCCGATGCATTCGCAAGCTGCAGCGCATCTCCTCGACGACCCGTGTCTCGCCCCATACGCGGAGACTGTTCGCGCGCGGGCGTCCAACGCGGACCGCACGGCGCGGCGGCTCGCCGGAAGCCTGAAGAAGCTGGCCGACTGGGCGAGCGCGCACGAGTACTACGGCCTGCACCGCACGGCCGACGGATGGGTCTTCCGCGAATGGGCGCCGAACGCCTCGGCCATCTGGCTCAAGGGCGACTTCTCCAAGTGGAAGATTCGTCCGCGCTTCGCCTTGCGGCGCCTCCCCGGCACGGACGTGTGGGAAGGACGTTTCCCAGATCGCGCCATCCGCCACGGCCAGCACTACCTGCTGGAAATGCAGTGGCCTGGCGGCCGCGGCGAACGCATCCCAGCATACGCGCGCCGCGTGGTGCAGGATCCCAAGACGCTCCTCTTCTCCGCCCAGGTCTGGAACCCCAAGCCCTACGTGTGGAAACACGGCCGCGATCGCCTTTCACCTTTCGCCCTTCACCTTTCACCTCGCATCTACGAGGCCCACGTCGGCATGGCCCAGGAGGAGGGGAAGGTAGGCACCTACGTCGAGTTCCGCGACCGCATCCTGCCGCGCATCCGGGCGGCCGGTTACGACACCGTGCAGCTGATGGCCGTGATGGAGCACCCTTACTACGGCAGCTTCGGGTATCACGTATCCAGCTTCTTCGCGGCGAGCTCTCGGTTCGGCACGCCGGAGGAACTGAAGTCGCTTGTCGACGCGGCGCACGGTATGGGCCTTAGGGTCATCATGGACATCGTGCACTCCCACGCCGTGAGGAACGAGCGCGACGGCCTCTCGCTCTTCGACGGCACGCCTTACCAGTACTTCCACGACGGTCCTAGAGGCTGGCACACGGCCTGGGACTCGCGCTGCTTCGACTACGGCAAGACGGACGTGCTGCACTTCCTCCTCTCCAACTGCCGCTACTGGCTTGACGAGTTTCGCTTCGACGGCTACCGCTTCGACGGCGTCACCTCGATGCTCTACCTCCATCACGGCCTCGGCACGGACTTTACCGGCTATCCGATGTACTTCGACGGGTCTGTCGACGAGGACGCGTGGACCTACCTGCGCCTCGCCAACCGGGTCATCCACGCAGTCCGTCCCGACGCGATCACCATCGCCGAGGACGTGAGCGGCATGCCCGGCTGCGCCGCGCCGATCGGGGACTGTGGCATGGGGTTCGACTTCCGCATGGCGATGGGCGTGCCCGACAAGTGGTTCCGGCTCGCCGACATGCGCGACGAGGACTGGGGTATGGGCGACCTCTTCCACACGCTCACCGACCGCCGCCGCGAGGAGCGCGTGGTGAGCTACGTGGAGAGCCACGACCAGGCGCTCGTGGGCGGCAAGACCTTCTTCTTCACCCTGGCGGACGCGGCGATCTACTACGGCATGGGCCGCGACCAGCACGCGATGGCTGTCGACCGCGCGGTGGCCCTCCACAAGATGGCGCGCCTCGCCACTCTCGGCTGCGCCTGGACCGGCTACCTGAACTTCATGGGCAACGAGTTCGGGCATCCCGAGTGGATCGACTTCCCGCGTGTCGAGAACGGCTGGAGCTACGCGCACGCGCGGCGGCAATGGTCGCTGCGCGACGACCCGAACCTCCAGTTCAAGGCGCTGGGCGACTTTGACGCGCAGATCATGTCCCTCGCCGCCGAACGCGGATTTCTCGCGGCCAAGGAGCCTGTGTGCCTGGCGGCGGACGACGGCGACAAGGTGCTCGCGTTCTGGCGGGACGGCTTGATCTTCGTGTTCAACTTCAATCCGTCGAAGTCGTTTTCCGACTACGGAATCCTTGCGCCCGCAGGTTGCTACGGACTCGTGCTGGACACGGACGAGACGCGCTTCGGCGGGCAGGGGCGCATAGCGGCCGGGCAGGTGTTCTTCACGGAGGCGACGATAGAGAACCACGAGCGTGTCGACCGCGTGAAGCTCTACCTGCCCGCCCGAACGGCGCTCGTGCTGAAGCGTCTGTAGCGGGAGATGTCGCTACACATTTTCGCTTTCGCAAAATGGGCGATTGTGATATGATTACCCCGTGTTAAACTTTAGTCTGGCAAGGGACGCGATGAAGACGATGCAGAAGATTTCCTTTCTTGCGGGCATGCTGCTCGCCGGGTTGGCCGCGCAGGGCGCGGTCGTACTCAAGAACGCCGACTGGGCGACGGCGAACGTCCGCACGAACGGCATGGGCGCGGCGCACTACAAGCTGCCGGCGAACGTGACGAACTTCACCGTCGAGGCGTGGGTCAACCCGTCCTACAACTATTCAAGCGGAACGTACAACTACATCTTCTCCGTCATGGCGACCGGAGATACGACCCACAACATGCTCGCGTGCCTCGCTCGCGGGATGTTCACGCTGTACTTCAGCGGATCGTGGCATCCGGCGTACGGGACGGAGACGGGCCCGGCGCTGGCGGTTCCGCTGAACGAATGGACGCACGTGGCCGTCTCAAAGACGAAGGAATCCGCGCGCCTGTTCATCAATGGCGAGTTCAAGTGGGAGGCGACGTCTGATCGACTTACGAACACCGTCACCACCAGCTATCTGGCGGCGATCGGCAGCGAACGGACAGGACACAACAACACCTCGTCGCTGAACGACGCGAACAACCGCGTGTTTCAGGGCAAGCTCGCGGACGTGCGCCTGTGGACGGAGGCGCGGTCGGATGCGGACATCGCGGCCGACTACGCGCGGCGCCTGACGGGATCCGAGACGAATCTCTTTGTCTATGTGCCGTTCTCCGACGGCACGGCGGGCGGCAGCTCCGTGAAGAACTGGGTGGAGGGGCTTGATCTCGTCGTGCCGCCTACGATGCAGCTGGTGGAGGACTCGGCGCTCGACGCGAAGATCATTCCGACGGACGGTCCGCCGCCCGCGTCCGCCGCCGCGTTGCATTCGTCCCGCATCGCCAAGGCGAGCATTCGCACGGACGTGAAGGTGACGACGACGACGTACACGCTTGAGACATGGGCGATGCTCGACCGCAACCTCGGCAGTACCGACCGCGCCTACCTGATGGGACAGTATGTTGGCCAGAACAGGACAACCTGGGTCTCGCTTGTCATCGAGGGGACGTCGCTGACGCCCAAGTTCTACATTGGAAGCAACAGCCCCATAATTTCCGATACGAACATAGAAGTGGGCAAATGGTTCCATCTGGCGGGGACGCGCGACGCGGACGGCAACGTGAAGTTCTACCTGAACGGGAAACTGGTCGGGAGCGGAACGAGGTCCGTCGGGGCGCCGCCCGACGATTTCATGGAACTGTACAACACGGGCTCCATCCCGAACAACAATTCTTCTATCCACGGATGCCTGCGGGAGGCGCGCGTGTGGAACCGCGCGCGGACGGCAGAGGAGATCGCGCGTGACTACATGCGGGCGGCGAGCGGTCGCGAAGAGGGACTGCTGGGCTGCTGGCCCCTGGACGAGGACGGCGGCGACGTGTACAACAAGGTGACAGGCGAGAGGGGAGTCATGACGCGCTCGACGGAGGGGATGTACAATACCGGCTTCACCTAGCAGCCGGCGTACGCGCTTCATTCGGAGAAGGTCGGGCGCGGTATCACGACGGACGTGAAGATCACCTCGTCGGACTTCACGATGGAGACGTGGATGCGCATTGCCGCCGTGGACAAAAACAACATCAATTATCTGGTCGGGCAATATGTCGGCGGCAACAGGACAACCTGGGTTTCGCTCCTTTTCTCCGGAAACTCGCTCAAGCCCAGCATTCGCGTCGGAAGCTCCGGCGACGGCGTGATCGTTACGTCTGACACGAACGTGGGCCTCAACGAATGGGTCCACATCGCGGCGACGCGGTCGGGGACGGACGTGACGCTGTACCAGAACGGACAAGTCGTGGCGACGGGAACGGCGCTCACGACCGATCCCCCGCCCAACGCCTACTTCCAGCTCTTCGACACGGGAACCAATCCCGCGTTCGGCGGAGACTTGCGCGAGGTGCGCGTGTGGAACTACGCGCGGACGCAGGCGGAGATCGTCGCGGCGATGTCCAAGACGGCGACAGGAAAGGAAGAAGGGCTGGTGGGCTGTTGGCCGCTGACGGACGGCAGAAGCTCCTCGGCGGTTCTCAACCGCGTGACGGGTGGCACGCACAACGTGGGCTCGGGCAACTCGTGGGTGGCAGAGTCCAAGGTGCCGGACCTTGCGCCCATGGAGGAGGTGGCTCCGGCCGAGCTGGCGCCGGTGCTTGACGGCGCGTGGTTCTCGGTGGTGCGCACGTGCGAGCCGATCGACGTGCAGGACTTCACGTTCGAGACGTGGGTTCGTCCGACTGCATGGATGGACGCCGACCACTGGACGCCGCTCTTCAACCAGTGGCGACATGGGGTGTACGATTCCGAACGTTTCGTGATGGGATTCCATAACACGGACCGTTTTGGCCTTTTTGTTGGCGGTGCGGATGGAGACGGGAACGCGGGCGGTTGGCAGACGGTGGACGAGCCGACGCCGCTCAACCGCTGGACGCATCTTGCGGCGACGCGCGAGGGGTCTACGCTGCGGCTCTACATGAACGGCGAGCTGAAGAAGACGGTGGAGAACTACACGACGCTCTCGCCGTGGAACGAGACCAGCCAGATCACGCTGACGCTGGGCGGGACGGATGACCGCTACGCGGCGGAGGACGGGCGTTCGCTGCATGGCTCGATGCGCGAGGCACGCGTGTGGAACCGCGCGCGTAGCGGCGACGAGATACGCGAGACCATGCGCCAGCGGCTGTACGGGGTGGAACCCGGCCTCATCGGTTATTGGCCGCTTTCCGCACCGGACGCAACGGACGCGAGCATCCTTACGAACGTCGTGTGCAACGGCGCGACGGGTTATATTCTCGCGGGATGGGCGCTGACGGAGCCCCTCTGCCTTGCCGACCCGCCGCAGGGTATTCTCATCATTTTCCGCTGACGAGCAAGCGAGAAAGGATCAAGGAGATGAAAGGTTCCATCAACAGGAGAGGGTTCATAGGCGGGTTTGCCGCCGTCGCAGCGTCCGCCGCCACGGCGGCGAACGCGCAGTCGGACGGGAAGCCGCAGCAGGCGGGAGCCGCCAAGCCGGAATCCTCGGGTAAGCTGATCGCGTCCGCGCCCGTCCTTCAGAACGCGGCCGAGACGTCGATGGGCGTGTCGTTCGCCGTGTCGGCGGACGCGAGCGGATGGGTGGACGTGTCGCGTTCGCCCGACATGAGCGGCTCGGTGCGCGTCTTCTCCGGCGGAACGGGCCTGATGGACGTGAACGACAAGGTCGCGCTCGTGAGGATACGCGGCCTGAAGCCCGCGACGCGGTACTGGTACCGCATCGGCGCGGACCGCATTGACTTCAAGGGCGGCTACAAGATGGCGAACCTCGGTCCGGAGGTGGACGGGAAGGTGCATTCGTTCATGACGCTCGGAGCGGCGGCGAAGGACGGTTCGTTCTGCGTGATCAACGACACGCACGACCGCAAGCCGTGCCTCGATCGGGTGCTGACGAAGATCGAGGAGCTGAAGCCCTCGGTGGTGATCTGGAACGGCGACGCCTCCAACACGTCCGAGACGATTGAGACGGCGATGGGCATCTTCATCCACACGCACGAGAAGCATCCCGAGTACGCCGCCGACACGCCGCTCATGTTCCTCAACGGCAACCATGACTTCCGCGGACGCTTCAACCGCCGTCTATGCGACCTGATGATGTTCCGCGAGCCGCGCGAGCGCGATTCCAAGTTCGCGGAGCTGGGACGCAACTTCGTGCAGCGCCTGGGCGACATCGTGCTCATCGGGCTTGACACGGGCGAGGACAAGCTCGACACCAACCGCCACTTCGCCGGCATCTTCCGCATGGCGGAGTACCGCGAGCTGCAGACGCGGTGGCTCGCGGAGACCATCGAGACGCCTGCCGTGAAGGAGGCGAAGTTCAAGGTGGCGTTCTGCCACATCCCGCTCTTCGACCCGCGTCCCGACCGCAACCCGGGCGACATCGCGCCTGACGACGAGTCGCCGCTCTACAAGAACAACTGGGCCTCCTGGCAGCGGACATGCGCGAACCTCTGGAGCCCACTCTTTGTGAAGGCGGGCGTGCAGCTCGTCGTCTGCGCGCACCAGCACTACTTTCGCTACAACCCGCCCGAGCCGGGTCGTCCGTGGGCGCATCTCGTGGGCGGCGGCTGCAACGGCGTTAACAAGAACAAGAACCTCTTCCCCACCGTGATCGAGGGGAAGGTCATCGCCGGCAAGCTTTCCATCACGGTGCACGACGTCCTCTACAAACGTATCGCATTCCAGCAGACATTCGGATGAACGAGGTTAGGCTTGTGGGAACAGGCCGGATTGTGATATGATAGCCGCATGTAAAACTGTAGGAAGGTGAGTCTGCGCGCCGCGAAAGCGGTGCGCGCCGAAGAGAAAGCGAGCAGAAAATGAGGAAATTGGCCTTTGTGGCAGGATTGGCGGCCGCGGCAAGCGCGACCTTCTCGGCGTTTGCCGGCAGCGCGGGGGCCGACGGCACGGATTTCGTGGTGACGGCCGACGCCGGCGAGTCGTTTACGAACAGCACGGCGATCGGCGACTACACGCGGCTCGTGAAGCGCGGCGCGGGCGAGGTGGTGCTGACCGCCAAGACCACGGCGTTCAAGGGCGAGGTGCTGGTGGAGACTGGTACGCTGTCCCTTACCGTGACGAACGCCGTTGGCGGCGGCACGCCGATCACCGTGCAGGACGGCGCGACGTTCTGGCTGAAGATCCCTCACCCCGGCGGAAGCCAGGCCACGCCCATCTGCCTTGGTCACAAGATGACGATCGCGGGCAAAGGCGTGAACGGCGCGGGCGCAATTCGCTACACGCGCACGAACGGCTCCGGCAACGCCGACAACATGTTCAGCCATGTGGAGCTGGCGGACGACGCGACA
>CACXPT010000113.1 GCA_902769585.1 uncultured bacterium | reverse complement strand
CACCAGGTCCCGCAGGAGCATGACGTCGAAATAGTCCTGCAACTTGCGGTATTTCTCGCTGAGGACGGGCATGAGGGTCGGCTCCGGCATCCCGCCGAGACGGTTGTATTCGTTGAAGGCAACTTGAACGCGGGCCTTGTCCTGATCGAGATGAGAGTCGGCGTCAACGCCCTTGAACCGCAGATACTCCCTAAAGCTCAACGGCCAGACCTCAATCTCGTGCGGCCATCCCCGAAGTGCGCTCTTCATTTCCACGGACAGCGTACTCGCATTGCTTCCGCAAATGAAAATATGCTTGCAGGAACCCTTGAAGAGTCGGAGCACGAAATATTCCCAGTCTTTGACAAGCGGCAGTTCGTCAAAGAACATCCAGACGTCCTTCAGTTCCGTCGCCGGATACATCTCACGGTAGGCCTGAAGGACCAGATCCAGCTCCTCCGCCGTCATGTACTTGATTCGCTCGTCATCAAAACCAATCCAAAGGATATTTTCCTTCTTGATGCCGTTCGCAAGAAGCCGGTTGATCGCAATCTCCATCAAGGTGGACTTGCCACAACGACGCACACCCGAAATAGTGATGATCTCATTCCCGTCAATCGGCAAAGACACATCTCTGTCAATCACGGAAAATGGCATTTCCGACTGCTTCTGTGCAATCAAGGTCTTGAAGATGTCCTTTTTGCTCATGGCACGTTTCCTTTTTTAACGGACAGACCGCGCCTAATTTTTCCGTTTTTGAAGGAAGTATATCACGTCTCAGGGTTCATCGTCAAGAGGGAAAGTTTTAACTTTGATTGCTTCCGCTACTGGGAGATTCGGAGATTAGGAGTTTCGAATCACGGGGCTGTGGCCCTTCCCAAGCGCCGCCAAGATGGCGGCGTTCCCAGTCAAAGCCCTGCGCAAAGCGGAGCGTTTCCTATCTCAATATGATCATGAAGCCATCGTCGACGGCAAAGGAATAAAGCAGGGCTGCGCCCTCATCGTTCTCGCCGGGGGTGTAGGAGAACGTCAGCTGCTCCAGCGCCAAGGACGAGTAGAGACGGAATGTCTGCTCGCCGTCCGCTGACGTCACCGTCCGGAACGCCTCTCCGTCGCGCGTAACCGTGAGCGTGCCGTTGCCCGTCACGCGCATCGTGCCGACATACCCGCGATTGCGGCCCGTCGCGTTCGACCAGCCGGCCTCCAGCGACCCGCCCGGCAGCGTCACCACGCCGCCCACGCCCTCGAACACCTCGGGCGAGGCCGATGCCACCGCCACGCCCTTCCCAAGGTCGGCGGCGTACTTCGGCCGCCAGTCGAACTCGAAGCACCCGATGTCCATCGCGCCGTTATACACGCGCTGCCCGCCCGCGAGGTCGGTGTCGCCCAAGCTCGCCGGCGTCTGTGATGCGTCGCCCGCGTCGATCGCCACGCTCCCCGCCAGCGGCACGCCGTCCGGCCCCATCCGCAGGTCGCCCACGGCCGGGTTCACGTTCGGCGCGTTCGGCCAGCGGTTGTGTGCCGTACTCGAATAGGCGCAGTTCACGAGGTTGGACGAGACGAAGCTCGACGTGCCGAGGATCGTGTTCACCACGGGATAGCGGGTTTCGCTGGTGCCCTCGTTGTTGACGGCTGAGGTCGAGCTGCCCCTTTGCGTGCCGAGGACCGTGCTGTTCCAGACCTTTGACTTGTAGATGATGGAATGGCCAGAGTTGTTGTCAAGGAAACACCCCTCGACGACGCCGAAATAGATGGCCACGCCCGGCTTGGGAGCGTTGTTGTCGAGGAAACGGCACTTGCGGTAGGTGCCGCAGTGCCCGCCGCCGCCACGCGCGGCAGCGCAGTTGGTGATGATGCAGTTCTCCACGAAACAGTTCTGTCCGCTCGCAAGCGAGCTGGCGTTGGCCACGCTCACGCCGCCGCCGCGCGTGTCGACCGAATCCGCATAGCTGCTGCCGCCGCTGTCCGTATGCCCGTTGTACAGCGTGAAGCCGCGCACCGTCGCGTTCGCGCAGAGGAAAACGCACCGCACGGCATCCGAGCCGCACCCGTAGGAATTTACGTTCACCGTCGCGCGGGCGCCCTCGATGACCGTCGTCTCCGGACCGTCGCGCGATTCGAGCGTGACGAAGTCCGGAACCACCGCGCGCGCGGCGATCGTCGGCTCCGCAGTAGTTCCCGACTGCGTCTTCGTCGGCACGGTCGAACCCTCCGCGTACGTGCCCGGCAGCGCAACCACCGTGTCGCCCGGCTGCGCCGCCGTCAGCGCGGCGGCGAGCGTCTTGAACGCGGTCGCCTCGGTCGTGCCGTCCGCCGTCGCGTCGTCGCCGTTCACCGCGTCCACGTAGAACGTCGTCGCCTCGCGTATGTTGAACGCGCCGGCGGGCGTGCGCCCGTCCGTGATCACAAAAGGAGTGCCGTCGAAGCTGACGGGAGGGCAAGCGACGCTTTGCAGATACGACAGCCAACTGAGCGTCGCCCCGGCGGACGTGGACAAGAGACGCCAATCGCCCGTCTCAGGAGAGACGAGCTTGATCGGGTTTTCCTGAACGTTCGTCGAGTCCAACGTCACGCTTGTCCGTGAATAGAGGTTGTACTTCATCTCCTCCGGCGTGCCGCTCACGTCCGAGGCCTTGCGCCAGCCCATCACGCAACCATACGCCTTTCCGTAGCCGCTTGAAAGCGTCGCGCAGCCGTTCGTCACGAACGTGCAGTTGTAGGCCATGGCCGACTGGCTGACGATCGATCCGCCGACGCCGGGGTTGTGGTCGAAGACCGATGCGACGGCGCGGCACGACCGCAGGAGTCCCAGCTTCACCGCGTTGCAGCCCGTCATGCGGCATCGCTGCAGGAAGCCGCCGAACGCGATGCCGCGCGATACCACGCAGTTCGTGATCACGCAGTCGGCCAGCGTGCCGTTGTACATGGAAGTGATACCATACCCGTTCAGCAATGCGCCGCCGTGGACTCTGTCCGTATCGGCGTTGTCCGTGTTGTAACCCGCATGCCCGTCGCGCAGGGTGAATCCCTGGAAGCAGCAGGCACCGTTCGTGTCCACGCCGATGCAACGCACGGCCTTCGGACCGAGACCGTAGTCGTTCGCGATGGCCGGCTCGGGATCGGCGGCGCCCGTGATGAAGGTGCTTTCCGCGCCCGCGACGGCCTTGACGCGCAGGAGCCGCTTCGTGCTCACGTAGACGCGGTTCGAGCCGCTCCAGTACTTTTCGCCCTCGGCGTAGTCGCCCGCATGCGCGAGAACGAGCGTGTCCGCCGTGCAGTCCACCGCCTTCTGGAGCGTACGGTAGGGATTTTCCACCGAGCCGTCGTTCGCGTCGTCGCCGGCCACGGGATCGACGTGTACCACGTTGCCCACCTCGATGGCGAGGGTCTTGACGTGCTCATTCTCCGGCAACAAGTAGAGCGTGTCGTCCTGCAACGGCCAGAACGAGGTTTCGCTGAGCGTGTAGCGGAGAAGCCCGCGCGTCGGGGAATCCGACTCGAAAGCAAGCCGGACGGTAAACGGCCACCCAGTACGTTGAAACCACGTACGGTAGCCCGCCTTGACCGGCTCTCCGTCCATTTTCAGTGTGCCTTCCAGACCAGACAAGCGGAAAGCGACGCCGCTCCCCGTCTCGTCGGTCACCGCCTGCACCGCGCCGCAGTAGACGGTGCCGTCCGTCGTGCGCGGGTTGCCGTAGTAGTCCGTGTCGCGGTAAGCGGCGGGAATCTGCGCGAGCCAGTCGGCAGAGCCTTTCGTAAGCGCCTTCGCCCCCGCGTTCACTCGATAGTCGTCCTCCATCGGCGACCAGACCTCGGCCATACCGTAGACCACCGACACGGCACAGCCATTGCTTGTCATCGTGCTTGTGTCCGTCACGCAGTTGAATGTACGTTCCTGCGGCAAGGCCTGATCGCCGTTGTTCTGGAGGATGCAGTTGACAAGGTTACCTGACAGGCTGGCCGCAACGCGTGGCTGGCAGTTAATGACCGTGCAGTTCACGATGTTGCGCATATAGCCGAACACGCCACCCGTGACTTGAGAGTCTTGCCCGAGGCCCGGCACCACGTGGCAGTCGTCGAAGACGCTGTTGTAGGACGAACCCGCGCGCTGGCCCGCGCCGAACTTCGTATGCCGGCAGCTCTTGAAGAGGCAGCGCACCGACGTGCCACCGTACATGCCCGCGCCGCGCGTCGCCTGGCAGCGGATAAACGCGCAGTCAACGACATAAAGCCTATCTGCATTCTGATTGGTCTGATCGCCATTGGGATAGAAGCAGATGCCGCCACCATTCGCCTTTCCGCCAGTTCCACCGCCGTCCAAGTATGGCGCGGAACAGTCGACGAAGGTAATACCCTCGATCGTCGAGTCGGCGCCGTTGTCCGTCACCCACAGACCGCGCACGGCGTTGTTGCCCATGCCGCCGGCCTTCACTGCGTCCGAGCTTCCCGTCTCGTAATCGTACTTGCCCACGATCCGCGTCACGTCGCGGCTGGCGCGTCCGTTCTTCGAGCGGAGCGTAATCCGCTTGTCAATCTGGCCGCGCGCGAGCGTGGACGAGACCGTGACCGTGCCGTTCGAGTAATCGCCCGGCAGGAGCGTCACCGTGTCGCCCGTGTTCGCGAGGGCGATGGCCTCCTTCAGCGACAGCTTGGCCGTCGCCTCCGTCAGGCCGTCGTTCGCGTCGTTGCCGTTGACCGCATCCGCGAAATACTCCGCCGCCGCCAGGGTGCCGGCCAGCGGGATCACCATTAGTGCCGCAAGAAATCTATGCATGACTTTGCCTTTCATCGTTAAGTTTCTTACTTCACCACAATGAGGGTGCCGGAGCCTTTGCGGACGAGGAGCGTGCCGCTGCCCGTGCCGCGCGACAAGAACCCTAGGCGAGCGTCAGAACCGGCCTTTGCCTTCGAGTAGGTGCCCGACGGCATCGGATGGTCGTTCACAATCATCCATTCGACGGTCTGCGTCGTGCCGTCCGCGAGGGAGAGCGTGCCCTGCGACGCATCCGGCACCGTGAGCGTGCCGTTCGCGTTGAGCGCCCCGCTCGCATTCGCGGTGATCGTGCCGCCCGTCAGCACCACGTTCGTCGTGCCGCCGAGCGCGTTCGCCAAGTTGAGCGTGAGCGTGCCCGCCTGCATGAGCGTCGCGCCCGTGTACGTGTTCGTGCCGTTCAGCGTGAAGTTGTGCGACCCGGCCTTCACGAGCGTGAGCGGTCCCTGGATCCACGAATGGGAGGAGCCCCACGAGCGGTTTGACGAACCGTTCACCGTGAGCGTGGCGGGCTTGCCCTCCGGCGTCATCACGCGGTTCGCGTGCTTCGTCCGATTGACGTTGTTTTCGTAGAAGCCGGCAAAGGTCTGGTCGAACCCGTCGAGATTCAGCGTCGAGAACGAGTTGTCGTCCGAATCCTTGCCGATGGCCACCGCGGCGCTCGCGGGAATCACGTTCGCCCGGCCAGTCTGCAACGTACCCTGCGTAAGCAAGATCCCACCGAACGAGTTGTTCGTCGCGTAGAGGATGGCGGTGCCGGAGTCGTTCCGGTTGGGCCAGATGCCACCGTCGAACGCGATGCGGCTGTAGCATTTGATCACCCCGCCCCCGCGGAAGTTGAAGGACGAGACCTTGCCGCGCATCTCGCTCGTGCCGTCCGGCGCGCCGATCTCGAACGCGCCGTTCGAGGAGTTGCCCCAGTTGATGATCTGAAGCGCGGCGCCCGACCCCGCACCGCTCTCGCCCACGATGTCGCCGTGCCAGCCGACGGACGCATCGGACGAGTCCTTGGCCATGTAGGTGCGCTGGCCGGATACGTTGCCGGCGACGAACGTCGTTCCCGAAATGAACGTGTTGTCCGTCAGCGTCAGGTTCGGGAAGTGGTTGTTCTCGCCGCTGTAGCCGTAGATCGTCACGGACGAGGCGTTGCCCAGCGCATTCGACCCCGACAGGTACAGGTAGACGTTCTTCGTTTGGGCGAATTCAAGGCCGTGGTTCCGCGTGTCGAACCTCACCGTGCCCGTGAACGTGTTCGTGCCGCGCAGATAGTGGTCGCCGTAGCCGAGATTGATGGCGATGTCGTCGCCCGCGATCACGCCGCCCGCGCGCTGGTCGAGGGAGGCCTGATGCGCCACCGTGATGGACGTGCCTTCGAGCGTGCCGTTCAGCACGTACCTGCCGGCCTCGATCGTCGTCGGCTTCGTGTAGCTGTTCGAGGTGGAGACCGTCAGCGTGTTCGTGCCGCGCTTCGTGAACGGGGCGTGCCCCGCGATGCCGCCGTTGCCCGTGAACGTGTAGGCGACCGCATCGGCGTCCACCACCACGGCGGAGGGATGCACGGTTCCGTCGATGCGCACGGTCGGGCTCGCGCTGCCCGTGTTGTCGAACGTGACGAAATCCTGCTCCGCGAACGTGGCTTCCGCCGCGCCCGCGAGCCAGTTGGGCGAGGTGGTGTCCCACGCGGCTTCTTCCGCCGCGCCGCCCTTCCACGTGAGCGACTGCGTGTCCGCCATCGTCATCACGAGCGCGTTGCCCTCGATGGCGAACGTCGTGCCGTCGGGCACCGTGTCGCTCGGCACGATTGCCGTGGGCGCGGAACTGCCGCCCCACGTCATGAGCGTGTACGAGCCCGGCGCGATCGCCGCCGCGCCGAGAACCGACACGTCCACCTCCACCGCGCCGCCGAACGTCGCCCCGTCGCCGAGGGCGATCACGTCGTTCGTGCCGGCCCCGAACTTGAAGAGCAACTTTGCGCCGTCGGCGATCGACACCGACTCGCCGTCGAACGTGAGCGCGCCGCAGCGGTCCGCCGAGCCCGCCGCGAGACGGCCCTTGGCGAGCACGGCCGTCGTGCCGTGCACGACGCCCGTGCCGCCGAGCGTCGCGTTGGCGTCCACGGTCATCTTCGTGGGCGCCGTGCAGGTCGCCGGCACCGAGCCGTCGACGTTGAGCCGGCCAGCCTTCACCCGCATGAGCCCCGACGCCGTATGCGCGCCGGTGATCGTCCACGTGCCGGAATCCTCCTTGTAGAAGGCCATGTATCCCGGCAGGGGTGCCGTGAACACGCCGTCGCCCGCGCCGCCGAGGTAGAGCGTGGCCAGCGACTGCGGGTATTTCGAATTGCGGTTTTCCGTGAGCGTGCCGGTGATGGTAAGACAGGTACCGGCCGTTTCGTTGCGGAAGCGCCCGCCCCAGTGGTTGGCCGTGGGGTTGCTGTTCGTGAAGGCGTAGATTGTGATGCTACGGTCGCAGGTCGCGTCCGTCGTGCCGTTGTAGGCGAGCGTCCCCGTCGTCGCCCAGTTGCTCTGCCCCATGCCGATCGAGGTGCCCGCGCCGAACGCGCACGCCTGGTTCTTGTTCGCCAGCGTCGGCCCGCGGAAGGTGCCGTCGGAGATCGAGACGCCGCAGGTGAAGGCGTTCGTGGGACAGTTGAGCTCCGTGACGCCCAGGTCCGTCCGGGAGCAGTTGTTGATCGTGGAGGGCCCCAGGTAGGTGTTGATGGTCAGCGTGCCGGTGCCGCGCGTGTAGCCCTTGCCCGAATACGGTCCGTTCACGGTGAGATGGCTCGTGCCGTCCATGAAGAACTGCACGCTGCTGCCGAGGACGATGGGACGGTCCGTCACGTACGTGCCGTTGCCGTTCAGGCGGGCGACGGCGTTGATGTTCAGCGTGGCCTTCTCCGCCGTCGTCGGCTTGCCGAGCGAGCAGGCCGTGCCGACGTTGGCGAGCGAGGCGAAGCGCATGCTCGTGCTCGACACCGTGGTCGGGCCGTCGTAGGTGTTGCCCGTGTTCGTGAACTGGAGGTCGCCGCCGCCGCCGCTGCGCGTGACGCCGCCCGCGCCCGACACGACGCCCGTGAACTTGACGGTCACGCCGCTGTTGAGGTTGAAGGTGAGGTTGCCCGGAAGCGTCACGGCCGCCGTGAAGTTGACCGACTTGGTGAACAACGCCGTGTCGCCGGCCTGCGGCACCGCGCCGTTCTGCCAGTTCGAGGCCGTGCCCCAGACCTGCGTGCCCGTGCCGCCGATCCACGTGCACGTCGCCGCCATCGCCGTGCCCGCCAGGCAGAATGCCGTAGCGAGGACGCTTCCAACCGCAAAACTCCTCTTCATCTTCAGTTCCTTCCTCTTTAGGCGCACACCACGATAGCGGCGCACGCAAAACCTAGACAAAATTTTATGTGTGACAAAATACCATATTCCGCCCGCCTTTGCAAAGACGTTTTCACGGCATTCCGAAGTCAATAATTCATGTGACGCAAGCACGCGGGCGTCCAGATGTCGTCTCCGTGGAGGTCGAGCAGCCTGATGGCCTCGAGCCAGCGCGAAAGGTCCTTGGGGCGCGGGTCGAAGTTGTTGGTGCCGAACGAGAACTTTGCGCCCATCTTCTTGGCGAGCTTTAGGAACCTCTCCGTCTGGAACTTCGAGCCGGCCTGCACCTCGATCGCGATTCCGCGCGCGACAGCCTTGGAGATGACGGCCTTCATGCGCTCATCTGTCCACAGCTTGTCGTACATCGGCGCGAGCGGAGCTGGAAGGTAGGTGGGGTTGGCGAGGATCGAGATGGGCTCGCCGAGTATCTGCACGTTGTGCGCCACATAGGCGTCCATCCACTTCTCTGGGTCGCCGATGTCGGCAATGTCCTTCACGAGCCACAGGCGCTTGTCGCGCCCATTGGGGAGCTTACCCATGATCATCGTGTCGGCGAGGATGTAGTCGAACTTCGCGCGCGTGGCGGGATCGATCTGGCGGAACCAGTCGCGGTCGTTCACCTGGATGCCCACGGGCATGTCGGGATTCGCCTTGCGCGCAGCGGCGGCGAACTCGCGCAGGCGGGCGTTGGTGAATATCTCCCACTCGCGGCCGTGGTTTTCCATGGCGCTCGAGCGGATGCCGCTCGCACGCTCGCGGGCGACCGCCATCTCTGGCGTCATGCCGCCGCGGATGTGCAGGTGCCAGTCCGTGATCGTGATGCCGCGGGCCTTGCACTCGGCGACAAGCTCCGCAACCGTTCCATCCATGGGATAGCGGAAGTCAGGCACCTCGCCCGGGGCGGTGTAGACCAACACGCGCAGCGCCTTCGCCGGCTTAGTGTCCTTATCGCGCGCGAGGCGCATCTCCACCAGCACGGGCGTCTGGACGGACGCATGCTTCGCGACGGTGACGGCGGCCCTTCCGGGCGCGCCTCCATCCCCTGCGCGATGTTCGACCGTGACGGTGCACTCGTTCGCGGAGAACGCCGCCTCCCACGCAAGACCGACGCTCTCCTCAAGGAGGAACCGCACCGTGCCGCCGCGCTGGACGCTGGCGGTCATCTCGGTCGGCAACCCCTCGAGGGCATACTCGCTCCCGTTCCTGATCTCGTCGGCAGCCTGCGAGGCAAACAGCGCCAACGCGGCCGCAACGGCCGTCAAAACTGTCTTCATGTTCTTCATATCCTGCTCCTTGCAGGCGGCATTATACCAAAACGCAGACGTTGCGGCAGAGACGACCGTGGCCGTAGCGTCACGGCATCTCTACCGTCACGCGGAAGAACCTGTAGACGCCGCCATTGATCTCCGTTTCTGACAGCGGATTGGCAGACCATTCGTCCGAAAGACGTTCCTTTCCGTAGACCTTGTACACGCGTCGGGCTTGCCCGTCCTCGTTCAGGTCTGGCACCCAGCCGACGTATATGACCCCGTCCTCAAACGCAATCGTGGCGTAGAAGACGTCATCAGGGTCGGACGGATCCGTGCCCGCGATGAACTCGTCGAGCAACGTCGTCGGATTTCCGTTCGCGTCCGTCTTCCCTGTCTCGGTCTCCATCGCTTGCACGTAGTCGCTTGCGGTCGCCGTTGCAGGATTGATTCCGCCGTAAGTCTCCATGAACGTGGCGAAACCCTCGTCGTACGCCGCCTTCTCCGCCTGAAGCGCCTGTTCGTCGGCACTAGCAGACGCGCTTGGCGTCCAGGTTACGTAGTCAAGATAGCCGATCCCGTCGTTCGATGCGGCGAACGAGACCTGCACGAATCCGGAGCCGATGGCGAGGGACGCCCCGCTCCATTCCAACGCGTCACACGAGAACGCCTCGACACCGTTCGTCTTCACACAGTACGTGCCGCCGCTCTTCTTCCATTGGAACGTCAGCATGCCCGGTCCCACAACGATCGTCTCGAGCGCAGATTCCTGCTGCACGGAAGCAGACGAGATCGCGAAGTCGCCGCCGTAGGGCGCCGCGCCCGTCTGCGCGAGCCATGGCGCCACCGCCGTAGTCTTCCAGATAAGCGCTGGCGCAAAATCGTCCGTGTCCAACCCCTCCTCGAGCGAGTGGAATGGAAGCGCCTCGAACTCGAATGCGAACGCCTTGTTGACCGAAGCGTAGCGCACGTCCACGGATCCATCCGCGTAGCCTGTCACGAGATCGTCCAGCCCGTCGCCGTTGACGTCGATCGCCACCGGACGCGTCCGCTCGTAGAGGTTCGTGCTCGCCAAAGACGCAAGCGAAAGCGGATGCGTGCCGTTCCACCTTCCTTCGCCGTCGCCGACGTAGAGCGCGAGGCCGCCCCTGCCGCGTCCAACGATCATTATCGGCTTGCCATCGTACGTCCAGCCGCCGCTGAACGCAGCAGCGCTCCGACGCGGCGAGTACGAATCCACGACAAGGTCCTCTCCGAAGAGGTCTTCCAGCGCCGAACCGTCGAGACGCATCAACTTCCCGTCGTCGCCGCCGATGACGAGATTGCCGCTCGACACCGAAAGGACGGCCCTTTCGCGTCCGTCGTTCACGCCATCGAGGAGAGTCCCGTTCTTGTATATCTTGCCGTCGAATGTCCCATGGTAGACGTCGCCGCCAATTTTGGCGACGGACACGCCAAGGCAGTTGGACGCCGCCACGCCGTCGACGGCACACGCCCCCTTCACGCCATCGAAGCCGTAGTAGTACGCCTCACCAGCCCCATTCTTCTTCACTCCGACGACGAGCTGGCCGCCGAAGTTCGCGGGGGCGGCGAACGTACCGTCAGCCATGAACAGCACCTCGCGCTTGGAGAAGTGGATGAAGGAATCGATTCCAGAGTTGCCGACGAGCGGATTACCAGCAGTGTCGGTGATTAGCCCAGCGTCGAGCACGAAGCGTGCGCGGCCGACCGGGAGGGCCCGTTCACGGCGTGTCCACACGATCGCGTTCTCGCCGGAACGCCACCTGAACTGCGAGGCGGCAAGGGCGGAGCGAACTGAAGTTGACAGGCTCGGAGAACACGAACTTCACCTGCGACGCGCCGTTGCTGGCGACGGACATGCCGCCTCCCGTGCCGTACATCTCCGCACCGTCGAAGAGGATGCGTAGCAGTTCCGGCGGCGTCGTGTCCGGCGGCGTATAGCGCCAGGACACGCTCGACGACTCCTCGTCCATATCGCCGTGGAGACCGGACGACAGCTTCTCCACCCGAGAAACGTCAAACGTGACGGTATAGGTGCCGCCGGACGCGGTGAGCGCATCGAGCCCGGACACGGTCCAGACGAGATTCGACTCGTCCGGCGAGATCGTCAAAGCGTTGGGGGAAATTTCCACCGAATCACGCACGCCCCGCCTGATCGAGAAACATTCCGCCGTCACGTTCGTCACCGGATCAGAGAAGACGAGTGCCACATCGTTCGTGAGTTGGCCTTCGCCGTCCTCGGGGAATCCGACGAACGAGAACGAAAGCGGAATCGCGTCAATGAAGAACTCCTTCTCGCTGTCCGAAGTCTTGCCGCTCGAGTTGGAGCAACGGACGATGATCGTCCCGCGTCCGATGGGCAGGACGGCATCCTTTTCGAACGACGTCTCGGCTTCGGGATAGAATGTCTCGACGAGCACGGTCTCTCCGCCGGCCGCGTCACGGGCGAGGATCTCGACGGAATAGGCCCCGTTGGTAAGCGTGCCTGAGATCGTCACGTTCCGCTGCCAGGTCACGCCGTCCGTCGCGTTTGTGCCCCAGTCCGGCGTGAACGCGAGATCGTCAATCGGCGCAGGCGGTTCCGAACTAAAGCTCCATTCGCTCGTCGCGGCCGCCCCGGCGCCGGCGTTGCCGCTCGTGTCCCTCACCTGGGAGACGTCGAACGAAAGCGCATAGGCGCCATCCGCGCCCAGCGCGGAGTCGACTCCCGAAAGCGTCCAGACCGTGTCGAATCGCCACCGCCACGCCGTCGCGCGTCAAGGAGAACGAGGAGATCGCGACGGTCGACGCCGCCACCGGCTTCGAGAAGGTCAGCGTCCACTTGTGCGAGCCGAACACCTCGCCGTCGTCCGTCAGCGTCGCCGTCGGCGCGTTTGCGTCGATCGTCACGGTCGCCGTGAACTTCGCCGCGCCGGCGATGCCCGACGCGTTCCGCACGAGCGAGGTGTCGATCTCGATCGTGTGGTCGCTTCCGCCACGGTTGCCGCCACCCGGCCCGGCCCCCATCAGCGACATGCCGCCGTGCGAGGCCAGGAACCCGTCGAGGCCCGTCACCCGGAAGCTCGTGTTCGCCTTGTTGAGCGCCGTCACCGTCACCGCGTCATCCACCGCCTGGCCGTCGACCTTGATTGCCTCGTAGGTGAAGCTCGCAGGGTCGATCGCGGCGGCGAACTGCACCGTCACGCTCGCGACGCTGTTCACCGTCGAACCGTCGAGCCAGCCCTTGATCGACACGACAGCCGGCTTGTCGATCACGTAGTACGTCCAGCCGACCTGACGGCCAGCGGACTTGCCGAGCGTGCCGGAAAGCGACGTGACGCCAGCCGAGAACACCTGCACGATGAAGCGCCCTTCCTGCTCGGCGAAACCACGTGCAAACGCGAGTTCGTAGCGCGAATAGTCATCATCCACCGGCGTGATGGACGAGATGACGCCGTTCGTCAACGCACCTTGCCAGCGCACCGTGATGTCATCGGCCGTGAAAGTCGTCTGGTCGATCGCCTTGGAGAAGCCAACAACAAGTCGCTCAACCGGGTTCGTGACGAGCGCGTCCGCCGTCACGCCCTCGAATCCCGTCACCTCGGGCGCATCCGTAGGTTTGGCCCTGAGCGTGACCGTGTAGGACTTCGTGCCAGCGGACGAAGCGCTGTCAAACAAGTGGAGGAACGTCTCGACCTTCGGATCGGCACCATCCACAAACGTGCGGTCGGTGATCCATGCGTTGCGCGTGGGAAGCTCGCCTCCGCCCAAGCGCACGACTTCGATGACCTCGTATTCCTCTGCACCGGGCAAGGCGACCTTCGCGTAGAACGGACCGCTCCCGGGGACAGACGCCGTGACCGTGATCGTACACTGCGCGCCGCGCGCCGTGTCCGTTGTGGACGCCGTCGCATCGCTCCGCACGTCCAGCACCTCGCCGTCGGCACGGTAGAGCCTGTCGGGGTTACCGTAGCGGGAGCCGTCCGCCGTCAGGAAGGCGGGCAGCTCGTCGCCCACATCTACGCTCCGGATGAGCGGGTGGACGGCGACGTCGCGAATCAGGGACGTGTCGACGATTCCCTGCGAGTTGAGGTGCGTCACGGACGCCCTCATGCCAGTGAAATGCCCCTGCAGCGTCGAAGTGAGCCACCATTGCGCCACGGCGCTCGTCCGCGCCTCGATCGTGCCGAGGTTCACGTCGTTGAGGCCAAGTCCCGCGGTCGCGCCGTTGAGTGCCGCCGCGTCGAGCGAGTAGTCGGAGAGACGGAAGTCGATCATAAGCCCCTTCTCGTTCTCGACGATCTCCGGCTGGACGCTTTCGATCTTCACGTTCTTCGCGTCGCCGTAGCCCTCGTTGCGGACCAGCACCGCCAGCTCGGCCGGCATGGACGCCTCCACGATGTCCTTCGTGAACGGATTGTCGGCATAGACGTCGCGCTGCACGAAGTAGTCAAGATAGAGCTGCGGCATCGGATTGACCTCGAGCGTAACGGGCAGAAGGGTGATCGCCGCCTCCTCGCCCGTGAACGGATCGCGGTAGTGAACCTTGCCGCCGAACTTGTAGGCAACGGGAGTCTCGGGCGCGGCCGCGATCGCCGGGACGAACTGCACGACAGCCGTTCCCTCGCTCTTCGACGAGACGTCGTTCACGTTCACTACGTTGCTTCCGTTCGCCTCCAACGAACCGCCGGACTTCGCGCTGATCTCGAACAGTTCGTTGCAGTTGTCGCCCGCCTCGTTCGTGATCTGGAGTTCGAGCCACACGTTCGTCATCGCTGCCGTGTCGTGCCCGTTGTAGAGGGTCAGCGTCCCCTCGAACGCCTCGCGCGTCATCGTGTACGTCTGCGAAAGCTTGAGCGAGACCTTGGCGCAGACGGCGGACGAGGACTCCGTGGCGTCCAACGCCCCGTTGAGCCAGTCGAGGAAGACGAGCGTGAACATCCGCACGATGTTGTTCGAATTGTAGCCCTTCGCAAAATCGTTGGCGGCCTTGACGCGGTCGGAGCAGGCGAAAAGCACGTCCGTCCGTATCAGGCCCGCCGCGCCGAAGTCGTCCGCATACGGATCCTCCGCCGTCGCGCTTGCGCCCAGCATATTGTTCCACCTCGCCTTGAAAACGGCTATCTCCTCATCCGTCACGCCCTGCGGCACGACCAGAGCCGCGTCCGCAGCAAGGTACCCGTTTGCGTCCACGGCGACGTCGCACGACGCAAGGAACAGTGCAAGCTCCGCATACGTTGCATTGAGCCAGCCGTCCGAATTGCCAACCACCTCCTGCAAGAAGCATGTCAAAACCCTCAGCACGTCCACCATGTACTTGAACGCGTCGTCCTGCATGTAGCCGGTAGGCACCGGTCCGCCCGCAGCCACCTTCTCGGCGAACGTCTGGCGCGGCGACGCGAGCGACATCAACCTAGGCGGGGCGGCGGAAAGGAGCGAGGATCCGGGAAGCCCTGAACCGTTCATGATCGGTAGGCAGTCCCTCTTCACGCCGTCGAACGCGTCGTCGATCTGCTTGATGGTGTTCAGGTTGTCGATGATCTTGCCGACCTTGGAATCCTTGATCGAATCCGGACTCTGCTCGACGAGGTCGCTGAGGGCGCCGAGTACGACCTTTCCCTTGTCCAACGTGCTCCCCGCATTGTTCCAGTCGTTCGGCACGTTGAGCACCGTCCTGACCGCCTTCACGGTGCTGAGCGAGCCCTCTAATTTCTCGTTGGCGCCGTCCCCGATCAAGGACAGAAGACCGACCGTGCTCTCGGAGAGGTCGGAGGTGGATTTCAACTGGTCGGAGATGGTCGAATCGGGATTGGTCCATTTCTGGTAGAAGTCGTCCGCCTTCTCCCAGAAGTCCATCGACTCCGCCGCGCCAGGAACGACCTTGCCGACCGTCAGCTTTTGAAGTTTCACGATCGTCTTCGCGAGTTCCTTCAGGCACGGCGTGAGCGTGTTCGACACGCCGCCGTTGCAGCCGTCCTGGAACACCCAGAAGTCGCCGCCGTTCATCCCCGGCGGGATGTTGACCATCTGCTCCACGCCGTTGCGTGAAGGATCGGACGCACCTGCTCCGAGGTATCGGATCGATGAAGGCGCGGCGACATGCGGGCAGTTGTCGTCGTAGACAAGCTGCCGCGGCGCCTGCACCCAGCGGTCGTCCTTGCACTCGTACTTGTATACGTAGTTCGCGTAGCCGGTGCAGGGGTTGGAATCCTTCTCGCCGCCCTGAGGAGGCCCTGCGTGGGACGAGCTCGTTCCGCTTCCCGCACGGGAGGTCTGCTGCACGACCTCCATCCCCGCGCCGCCGTATACCGCCGAGACGAAGGCGCCCATCGACGGAGACGCCGCGTCGCCGCCGAGCGCGTCAGCGATTGCCGCATGCGACATTCCGGAGGACGTCTCGCCGGAATGCCCCGGATCGGCGAGATAGTTGGCATACTCTCCCTCGATCGAATACGGCAGCCGGTGCAGAACCACCGGCACCGCCCGCGCCGCGCCTGCCGCGAGCGAGAAGCTGCCCGCGGGATAGATCCACACGTAGCCGTAGAACGACGGAAGCTCGAATGACACGTCGTCGGCGCGGATGAGGCCGAGGTTCGTGAACACCGCCTTCGTCGCGTAGCTCTCGCCCGGCTGGAGCTTCGGCACTTTGTCTATGAAGTCCATCTTCACGACCGGCACCGGCACGGACGTCTCGAAGTCGAGGACGAGGTCGACCTGGTACTGGTCCTCGATCTCGGTGCGCGTGACGGTCCAGTTGGCGGTAATCGCCTGGTACTGGAGAAACGCCGTGACGCGCGCCGTCCGCCCGGGATTCACCTCGACCGCCGCCGCGTAGTTGCCGTGCTTTTCCGCCGTGACGACGAGCTGGTAGGTCCCCTCCGGGATTCCGTTCGTCTCAAAGAGGCCATCCGCCCCGCTTTCGCCCTCCGCGACGACTGCGCCCGTGTAGGGGTTCGTGATCTTCACGTGCGCGCCTGCGAGATGGGGGGCGGACTCGAGGTTGTACGTCGCGTCGTCCACGCAGTCGATGCGCACGCCGCCCGTCTCCTCGCTCACCGCCATGAACGTCATCGGAACGGTGAGGAACGTCTGCTCGGCGTCCTCGCCCTTGTTCTTGCCGTTCACCGCGAGGCGCCCCGAGAAGTTCCGGTTGAGCTCGATGTCCGCGCCAGGCGAAAGCTCGAGCGTCACCGTGACGGACTGGTTGTTCGTGAACGACGCCGTCTCGGCGCCGCCCACGACGCGCAGCCAGTCGACGTCCGGCGAGACGACGCGCACGTCCACCGCCTCGCCGTAGCCGAGGTTCACGAGATTGAACGACACGGTCCGCGTCTTGCCCTTCGTCATCGTGGCGGATATCGACGCCGGCGTGCTTTCAAAGTGCGCCTTCTTGGCCTGCGAGTAGAAGAAGACGGGGATCGTCAGCTCCGCGCCCTCGGCGCTGGTGAGGCGAATCGAGAACTTTTCGTAGTTCTTTCCGGGAGATGCGTTCACGGCGGAGAACACGCACCGGAAGTCGATGAATTCATCCGCTGCGAGAACGCCGCCCTCCGGGATGCCGAACGCTTCGAGCCCGCAGCTTTCCGGCAGGTCGACGGCCTCGGCCGTCACGCCCGTGAGCGCGATGCCGCACGGATTCCGTATCCGCGCCGAGGCGTTCGTCACGACGTCGCCGAGCGTCAGGTCCTCCACGTAGCGCGACGAGGCGAGACCGCTCAGCACGAATCCCGCAACGTCGCATGTGGCCTGCACGGCCGCCGCGCCGATTCCCGGATAGCTCGCGCCTACGCTGAAGCGTCCCACCTCTCCCGTGAGCGGAACATAGCTCGCGGCGAACTCGCCGTTCTCGTCCGTCGTCGCCGTGAGCGTGCGCCGCATCCCGCCGGAGACGAGATACACCTCGACCTCCACGTTCGCCGCGCGCGTGACGCCGTCCGGCCGCACCGCGACGCCCGTCACGACGATCTTCTCGCCAGTAGCGTACACCGCCTTGCTGCAGTGGACGTCCGCCGTGACGTAGGCTGGGCTGACGGTGACCGCGTCGCTCCACGCCGCGTTGTTCGCGTTGTCCAGCTCCACGATCGTCCCGTCCGGATCGGCCACGACCGCGATTCGGCCGTTGCCCGCCGCCGAAGGCGCGGGAACCTCGCAGACGACGTGGAGCGGCGCGTTCGTCGAGACGCCGTCCTCCGTGATGCCGGAAAGGACAAGATCCTTCGCGGCGTAGCGCCACGTGTTCGTTCCCTCCACCCAGTATACGGAATACGGCACGCCGCCGCTGCGGTTCCTGAAGCCGACGTTCGCGAGGTCGAATTCGATCTCGATGGTCTCGCCGGCGATGATGCTCGACTCGGCTGGCTGGATGTTGCGGACGACGAAGTCCGGCATGTTCTGGTCCGTGACGAGCACCCATGTCGAACCCGGCGCGAAGCCCGTGGCCTCCGCATACACCGACACGATCTTCGAGCCGTCCTCCTCGCCGTCGTCAAGCGTCAGCACCGCCGCCGTCACGGAGTTGGCTCCGGCGGGGATCGTCACCATCGCGGGAATCGCGATCTCCGACGCGCCGTCGTGCGACAGCGTCACCGTCACGTCCTCCGCGACGCTCGCGGAGTTGGCGCGGATCGTCAGCACGCCCGCCTCCGCAAGCCCCTCGCGCATCGTCGCCGGCTCCGCCGTGACGAAGAGCGCCGGGCCGTCGTTGTCCGCGATCGCGAGCGTCGCCGAGAGCGCCCCGCCCGCGTCCTGCGGACGCCACGAGCAGCCGCATGAGTCGATGCGGATCGCCGCGTCGATCACGACAGTCCTTCCGCCGCCCGCCTCCATCTCCGCGTTGTCCACGACGCCGATCGCGAACCGGACGGACCGCGTGTTCGCCGGAATCGTCACCGACTCCGGCATAATCAGCGCGTTCTCCTCGCTCGCCGTCAGGAACACCGTGATCGCCTTCTGCAACTTCTCCGCGTCGTCGTCCGTCCGCTCCAGGACGGCATACACCGCATTCAGTCCCGCGCCTTCGGAGACCGCCTCCGGCGAAAGCGTGAACGAGACGCCGGGAATGTCGTCGTCCTCCAGCGTGAAGTCGTACTGCGCGCTCGCGTAGCCGCTTGCCGACGCCCGGAGGCTCAGCGCCGCCGCGAGCTCGCTCGACGCGTCGTTCACCGACGCGAACGCGAACTCGGCGTACTCTTCCCCCGCCGCGATCGTGACCGACGACGGATACGAGAACTGCGACGTGCTCACGCCGCCAAGATAGACCGTAAGCGCGCTGCCCGAGACCGAAGCCGGACGCCACACGCGCACCGTGAGGTTCGTTCCTTCGTTGAACGAGTTGGTCGTGACACCGAGGACCTCGATTGTCAGCGGCGGCACTTCGTCGTCGAGGATCGTCAGCGCCTTGTCAACCGAATCGAAGCCGTCCGCCGTCGCCGTGAGCGTGACGGCGCGGTCGCCGTCGACCGTGGCGTTGTCCGCCACCTTCGCGTAGAACCCGGCCGTCGCGCTTCCGGCGGTGATCGTGACGGACTGAGGCATGTTCGTGACCTGCGCGGCCTTTTCGCCCGTTACAGAAAGCGAGACCGCAAGCGCCGCATCCCTCGCGCCGCTGCGCTTGACCTGTCCCCAGATCGCGCCGCCCTCGCGGACGCTTTCGCCCAGCGAGATCGTCAGGCGTCCGTTCAGCGTCGTTTCATCGCTCATCGCCTCATGCGAGCACTCGTTCTTCTGGATCACCTCGCGGTCCGTGTCGATGCGCACGAGCGCGCGCACGCTTCCCGAAAGATCGATCGTGTCGGGTATCGTGACGGTGAACGCGCGCGCGGCCGCGGCGTTCGTCGAAATCCCGTCCGTCGCCCGCCAGCTCTGGAGACGCACGCATCCCGTCGCGTTCGTGAGCCACAGCTGCTCCGTCCACGGCGCGGACGCCACGCCGTCGCCGCGGTTGGTGACGACGTACGAGAACTCCGCCGCCGCGCCCGGGCTCAGCGTCGCGGGAAGAGCGATCTCCTCGACAGCGAGGTCGGGCAGGTTCACTTCGGTACGTCCCTCCGTCTCGTGGATGCCGATGTCGGGGCAGATGCCGCGTCCGTTCGGCTCGCCGACGGCGACGACGTTCGTCGACGCCATGCGCGCGCTTCCGAAGTAGTCCGTCTCGGGCGCATACCGCCCGCTGCCCGCGTCCACCGCCGGCGAATCGGCGGCGATGCGGTAGAACGTGTCCACAAGGAACTTCGGGTCGCCCGCGATGTTGTGCCGGTTGTAGCTGGCAGCCGTAAAGGAACACGTTTCGTCGAAAAGGCAGTGGTCGAATGTTCCTTCCGCGCCGAACGACTCGCAGTTGGCGATGATCGTGTTGTAGACGTTCCGGTTCGAGCCCTGCACGGCCACGCCGCACGCGTCGATGACCGAGTTGACGACGTCAAGACGCCACGGGCCCGTGCCGATTCCGGAGCCGCTGGCGCGAAGGACGCAGTTTGTCGCATAGATGCTGTGGCCGCCGATCGCGCCATCCCCCGCATTCTGCACCGTCGTGCCGTACAGCGTAATGTACGCGCCATTGCCGTGGACGGCCCCCATGTCAGGATTGCCGCCGCCGTATTCGACCGTGCAATACCTCAGGTCGACCTTGCCGCTGCTGCCGCCCACATATCCCCAGTCGCCCGCGGCCTTTGTCTCGGCGGAGGACGTGAAGAGGATCGGATTGTCCCTTTCGCCGAGCGCCTTGACGGCGGCGCCGTTCTCCACCGCGAGCGACGCGCCGTCGGCAAACCGCACCTCCACGCCGGCGGTGATCGTGAGGACCGTCGAAGAGCCTCTCACTCTCGTCGGCGCGAGTATCTGATAAGGAACGCCTGCATTCCAGGTTTCCGATGCGTTGATCGCGCCGCTGATGCCCACCGTGCCATCGGCCATCAGCGTCTTCAGGCTAAAGCTGTTCCAGGGGTACGCCGTCACGTCGTACCCCGTCGCGCCTTCGTAGTTGTAGAACGTCGCGTCCGCCGGCACGTAGTCGAAGGCGTTGCCGCCGATCACGGGTGCCTCACCCTGGCGGAAAACCACGCTTCTGAGCGACGAACAATTCCAGAACGCCGAACTGCCGACATTCGTCACGCTGGCGGGAATTGAAACAGACTGCAAGGCGCCTGCGTTGCTGAACGCGCTTTGGCCAATATTACCGAGGCTGCCGTCGCCGGCTATCTCGAACGTCTTCAGCTTGGAACATCCGTTAAAGGCGTCGTTAAGCAGCGCGCTGACGCCGGAGATCGAGACGTTCTGCACGGCCTTGCTTGAAAAGCCCCTCACCGTCGTTGGTCATTGCCTCGCAAACCCAGAACGCCGAACTGCCGATGTTGGTGACGCTGCCGGGAATGGCGATGGATTTCAGCGAGCCTGCGCGGCTGAACGCGCTTGCGCCTATATTGCCAAGGCTGCCGTCGTCGGCTATCTCGAACGTCTTCAGCCGGGAACATCCGCTAAAGGCGTTGTCAAGCAACGCGCTGACGCCCGAGATCGTCACGTTCTGCACGGCCTTGCTTGAAAAGCCCCTCACCGTCGTGTTGCCGTTGCCGACGATGACGAGCGACACCCAGTTTGTCTGGCCGCCGAACATGCTGCCGTCGATCGTTCCGTCGTTGCCGTGCCAGACGACCTCGCGTATGCTGTTGCAGTTGCCGAAGGCCCAGCCTCCCACGTTGGTCACGCTGGATGGAAT
>CACXPT010000112.1 GCA_902769585.1 uncultured bacterium | reverse complement strand
ACTCCTGCCCCTTGACCCCCTACCAGCCAGTTTTGTATAATACCCTCACTTACGACAAGAGGGACACTCTCCGTGTCTCACTTTTTGGGAAAGGTTCAGCCCTCTTTGTGTGTCTTGTCGCGCTGTCTGGGGCGCATGCGGACGGCCTGACGCCGATGTATGGCAAGGCATCGGGAAGTAATGGTGGTGTCAAAACGACCATTGCTTGGTACTCCGATGAAGCCTGTACATTGACCGACGGGGTGATCACGCCTTGGCAAGAAGGGAGCAATACATGTTCCTACACGGTCTTTGGCGTAAAGAAGGTTACCGGCATCTCGTCTTTCCCTGACGTTCCGGTCAGTTTCAAAGCTTCTGGCTGGGTGAGCTGCGACTGCGGCATCACCCTGACAGCTCCCAACTTGACGATCTATTCAGGTACTTTCGCCATCAACAGTTCATCCACCAGCCCTTCGACTCTGTATGGCAACTGCACGTTTGTAAAGTCGGGCACGCCAATCAGCTTCATGTCAACCGGCGTAAAAGGAGCTACTGACAAGCGCGGCTGGAACCTTGCCGGAACGTATGCCGCTGATTCTGACGTGAGCGTGGGATTCTATTTGAACAAATTCGACGCCACTTTAAATGGTGGCGTTGCCTATCAGATATGGTCGGGTGATTTCTCCGCCTTCAAAGGTTGTTTCGCCATGGCAGCCAAAGTCCCGGCCCATTCGGCCGGAACCGGCTACTTTGGCGTTCGCCTGATTTCCCCCACGGCACTCGGCGACACGTCGTATCCGCGCACGGACGCGCTCGTGCTCAAGAAGGATGCCCATCTCTCGATGTCGGGCGACGTTGTCCAAGACGGCACTCGGGGAATTACGCTCGACCTTGACAGTGGCGAATGCGTCTGCTTGGACAACGAAGTGGCGGACACCTGGACGCTCAAGGCGCCGATGTACGGTTCCTCCGGCGTGTTGAAGAAGGTCAGCGCCGGCACGGTCATGCTGGCCGGTTCGATGCAGATCACGAACATCGTGGTCGAGTCGGGAACGCTTGCCGTCTCGAACGGCGCGTCATTTGCGGCTGGTACGGGAATAACAGTTGCATTCGGTGCTTCTTTCGTGAACCAGACGGGGAGCGACATCCCCAATGTCACGGTATCCTACGCTTCGCCGCAGTCAACCCTGAACGTCCCGTTCGACGGCTCGGACACGACACCATTTGATTTCACCGCGTATTCCGCCTCGGATGTCGCCGGATGGGCCACGCCGCTCGCGATTGCGCTTTCGCAGAGCATCCCGCTTCCGTTCAGCGAAACGAACCGTTTTGCGCTTGCCACTTTCAGCGCGTCGGCGGGCATCACGGCGGACGTCTTCGAGGACGTTACGGAGCGAAATTGCGGATTGCCCACATCCTGGCTTGAGACGGAGACGGCCAATGGCGTCACCACGCTCTATCTCGTGGCACGACCGGCTATCAGACTCTCAGGTGATAGCGGATCGAAAATGATGACAGCGGCAAACTGGTCGGACGGGCAGCTGCCAAGGTCAGGGCGCGACTATTACTCTGGTTACGGTTCTTACGCGAATCGTACGGGGTCTGGTTCCTCCATCGATTCGTACAGCTTTGAAGGCGAGTCGTTCACGTTGACCCGGGGTGAACAGTACATTGGGGATTATGCGCGGGATTTCTTCGCGACGGAAGTGCGCCTTCTCAAAGGCAACGGAATTTATGTCAGCCATGGCAATTCCGGCAACAGAACCAGAGTGTTGAGAGGGCGATGCCTTGTAACTTCGGGAGCCACCGACGATTACCCCGCCTACGTCACGTTTGACCCTCGCACCACATACGCCGACTTCCAGATGGAGCTTGCAGGCAACGGCACGTTCCGATTCACGACGCAGGTGACGAATGTGGTCGGCACGGGGATCTATCCGTTCTACCTGACGAGCATGTCCACGAGTTACGTTGGGCGCGTGCAGGTCACGACGGCGAATGCGGAGGCATTTATGGACATGTACGTGACGAACGGCGCGGCGTTCGGAGCTGCGTTGCCCGCATACAGCGCGGACGCCGTGCGCATCGCCCCGCCTTCCGCCGAAATCGACCACGCCGTCTCCATCACCGCGACGGCGGACATGACCATCAACGCCGCAAACCGCGGCTGGCACGTGACGAGCGGCACGCTCGGCGCGTCGAACAGCGTGACGTTCGTGTTCGCGCCGCCCACGCTCACCGTCGCGAACAAGCTGTGCAAGACGGGCGGCGGCACGCTGGCGCTCGGCTGCAACACAGTCGGCGCGGGCACGGCCTTTGCGGTGGAGGAAGGGTACGTGAAGGCGCTATCGGCGAACTGCTGCACGAATCTGGACCTGACCGTCTCCGCCGGAGCCGGCATCAAGGCCGACCTCGCGCCGGCGAACGCGACGGTGGCGGCGAAGGGGCTGATCGCGAAGTCGATCCAACCCGCCGAAACGAGCGGTACGATCCTCATTGAGCCAGACCTTCCGCAAGATTTCGACGAACCGCAATTCGGCGTCGTCGCCTGTACTGTGCCGGCAACACATGCTGATTTGACGGAAGCGCTGTCGCCTGCCTATTTGAAGGGATACAAGGCCACTATCAAGAAAAATACCGTCACACATGCGGCGGAGGAACTCGTCACGTACACGGTAACGTGGACCAGGACCGGCACGACGATCATCTTCCGCTGAGGTATCGAGACGGCGGCGTTCCATGCGGGGAGGGGTGCACGCAACTCGAAGCTCTAAGCGATTCTCAAGGCAGGCCACCACGGCGGCAGGAGGACTTGAGGAAAGCGTTAGCACCGGCGCATTCGCGGTACGTGGGGCTGCAATGTGAGCATGTGAAAGCGCAGGCCGGCGCGCTGATTCCCGAACGTCGGTGCATCAGCCCGTGACGCCTTGCGCCGAATGTGCGATTTGCGGATGCGCCCCCGTTGCCCAAAAAACCGACATACAGTTTGCGCATGGGGGGAGAGTATGGTAAAATGTGTGGCGTGAAGATCATATCTAAGAACAATTGCGATTTCCCGACCCTTGTCCAGTCGGGGTGTCTTTATGTCGACAAGACGGCGTGGCTTGCCAAACTTGCCATGGATCCGTCGGCGTACTTTTTCTTCCTTGCGCGTCCGAGGCGCTTCGGCAAGTCATTGATGATCTCTACGTTGAAGGCGATGTTCGAAGGGCGCAAGGATCTGTTCAAGGGCCTCGACATCATGAAGACGAGATGGAACTGGAAGAAGAAGTATCCTGTTATCCACTTCAACATGGGAATGTGTGCGGCGGCGAAATATGACAAGTTTGCGAGAAATCTGCCTGGATGCGTTAAGCATGCGCTTGCCGGAGCCGGCGCTGGCTACGATGACTTGAAGACGCCCGAAGAGAACTTCGGGAATGCAATTGATACTCTTGCCGCGAAGGGAACGCCGCCCGTCATCCTCATTGACGAATACGACGACCCTGTGGCATGTGCGCTGAAGAATCCAGATGACGCCGAGCGTGTTCGCGACGCTCTCGCTCCGCTTTACAAGCAGATGAAGGATCGTTCGGGGAAGATACGCTTTCTGATGATCACGGGTGTCAGCAAGTTCACGAAGCTTTCCGTGTTCTCGGCCCTCTCGTCTCTCGTGGACATCTCCTTCGACGACGACTACGCCGCGATGCTCGGCTACACTGAGGACGAACTCGACAGGTACTTCTCGGAGCACATGGAGGCGCACCGCAAGGTGATGGGGATGTCGGCGAAAGCCTACCGCGACGAGATCAAGCGCCTCTACAACGGCTACAGGTTCTGGAAGTTCATGGGAGAGAACGTGTACAACCCCGTCTCCATCAACCTGACGATGGCAAACCGCAAGCCCGAGTTCGAACTCTATTGGGCGCAGACCGGCAAGGCGTCGTTCCTCATGAACATGCTGAAGCGCGACGATGTTCTCGCCGTCGACTTGAACAGCCTGAAAAGCGTTTCCGCTGCGGCGTTCGATGTTTCCGACCTTCGCAACTTCCCGGTAGAGGGAATGCTGTACCAGACTGGCTACCTGACGATCAAGGACTACAAGCACGGGCTTTTCGATCTTGGCGTTCCAGACGAGGAGGTGCGCCAGGATCTTTCTGCGCTCATGACGAATCTCGTGTCGAACAGGGATGTGCTTTGGGCGGTGAATATAGGCGCAAACCTGATGAGAGCCGAATGGGACTCCTTTTTCGAAGGTCTCAAGGCACTCTACGCAGGCGCGGTATACGGCTCGACGGAGGGTAAGCCGCACGAGCTTTCATACGCGCGCTGCCTCAGGTTCCTTCTTGAGGGGCAGGGCTTCCGCGTGGAGCAGGAGGTCTCGCACGCGGGCGGACGCACCGACCTCGTTGCTGATCATCCGTGCGGCACTTACGTCTTCGAGCTGAAGGTGAACAAGCCGCCGAAACTTGCGATGTCGCAGATCCAGCGGAAGAAGTACGTTGCGCCGTACCGCGCGGCCGGCAAGCCCGTCTGGGCGGTCGCGCTCTCCTTCAACGGCCGCACGCGCCAGTTCAAGGGCGGCTCCGCACTGCCCGTGAAGTAGCATGCACGAGAAAGCGGTTGAAAATATGAAAATACTGTTTGTAACGTTCCTTGCCGCGATGGGCGTGGCGACCGCTTCTCTTCCGCCGTCGGCGACCTGGGATCCGGGCGAACCGGTGACGACATACTGGGCCGGCCCCGGTTTCCCCGGAAACGAAAGGCTTTCCGACCGATGGCTTGCCCAGCTGAAGGAAGGCGGCTTCAACACCGTGTGGGCGATGTCGCCGGAGGAACTGGACCTAGCGGCCAAGTACGGGATGCGCGCCATCTACAAGCCCAAGGCGCTCTGCGACAGGAAGATATTTCTCAACATCGACGATCCGGCGTCGGAGGCGGCAATGGAGGCGATGGTCAACCGCGTGAAAGACCATCCGGCTCTCTATGTCTACGAACTCTATGACGAACCGGCGGCGGGTCTGTTCGCATCGCTCGCCCACACGAAAGAATGGCTTGCCCGCCACGATCCAAAGCATGCCGCGTGGGTCAACCTGCTGCCGACGTACGCGAACAACAAGCAGCTCGGCGTGAACGGCGAGATCATCCGCGCCTACTGGGAACATGTTCGCCTCTTCGGCGAAATCTACCGTCCGGACTTTCTGACGTATGACCATTACCAGTTCCAGAACGGCGGCGACTCCGCGCACTACTTTCTGAACCTGGGCATTATCCGCCAGAACGCGAGCGCGTTGGGCGTGCCGTTCTTCAACGGCGTGCAGGCCTGCACGTGGCGACCGGGAGAGGCCGCTTCGCCCAGAGCCCCGCGCATCCCGGGGCCGGACGAGATGCGCTATCTTGTCTATACGACGGCCGCATACGGCGCGCACGGCATCTACTACTACGTCTATTGCCACAGGGGACACGAAGGCTCCATCGTCTCGACGAACGGCACGCCGGACGTCAAATACGAGGTGCTCAAGACGCTCAATCGCGAGTTCATCGCCATCGCGAAAGAGTTGTCCCCGCTCAAGTTCGTCGGCGCCTACCACCAGGGGCTGCAGGCGCCTGGTACGACGCCTTACTGTGAACAGGCGTTGCTGAAGCTGACGCCGGAAACGCCCACCGCCGAACTCAAGCCGGGGCAGGAATTGACTGACACGACGCTGGTGACGCGCTTTGACGCCCCAGGCCGGCCGACGCACCTGATGGTTGTGAACCTGGACTACCGCCGAGACCGCAAGATCCATGTGAAGGCGCCGGCTCCGGCGGAGCGTTTCAATGCACTGGATCGCTCGTGGTCTTCAGTCGGCTCGTCATTTGACCTCGACTTGACGCGCGGCTCGGGCGTGCTGTTGCGTTTGGTCCGATAAGCCGCGTGTCATTTTCCGCTCTGAGACCTTTCTCGGTAGAGTGTCGGGGTGTGGCCGGTCTGGCGTTTGAACATGATTGAAAAGTAGCCAGAATCCGGCATGCCGATCCTGCGGGCGATCTCACGGACGGGAAGGTCGGTTTGCACGAGAAGGTCTTGCGCCTTGCGGATGCGGAAGCGGAGAAGGTAGTCGTTGGGGGACAGTCCCGTCTGGCGCTTGAACAGCTCGAAGAGCCGTGCCCGTCCGTAGCCGATGTGGCGGACGAGGTCGGCTATGCGGATGCGTTCCGCATAGTGGTCTTCAAGGAACTTGACGGCATCTTCCATCAGCTGCGGACGCACGGGAACCGGCGGGCCGGATAGCGCATTGACCGCATCATAGAGGATGGAGCAGCAGAGGAGGCGTACGAGTCCCATTTCAGCAGACGAGGGAACGGCGGAGCCGGTGGCGAGAAACTCCGACAACCGTTTGACAGCGGCGATTTGCGCGGAAGGCATCTTGAAGGGGCGGCAGGCGTTCGCGAGGAGCGTGTTGCGGAAATCGGCGTAGTCGGAGGGCGTGAATATGGCGAAACGCCGACTGGAGAGCATTTGAGCGAGCAAATGGAAGCCCAGTCGCTTGCCGGGCGTGTCAACGTCGCCGAGAAGGGCGTGGCGGGTACGAGCAGGGATTACGAGACCCATGCCGGCGCCCAGCGACACTTCACCGACATCGGCAATTCGATAGGACAGTTCGCCCTTGAGGCAGAAGATGACCTCCGTATGCATGTGGGCATGAGGACGCGTGGAGATAGCCTTGACGCTCTCAAGGACAGTAATGCCGTCGAGCCAGCCGAGGCCGATGTCGTCCGCGTCAAGGCGTCCACTGAGATGTTCGTAGGATGATGTGGCCATGTGGCGAAGATTCTACCCCTAAGAGCTTTGGACGGTCAAGTACGAAATGTGAAAATTGTCTATTGGACGATACTCCAATAGACGAGCCGAGTACTTTCTTGTACAATGTTCACATCAAGCCATGAAAGAGCTTTTCGAACAGAAAACGCCATCAGTCCGCCTTGTATGTGTCATTCTCTGCCATTTAACGATGACGGGGACTATGGCGTATGGCGTAACGCTGTCAGAGGACGATCGGGAGCGATACGCCGAGGTGTTCGCTCCTCGAGTTGTCACCGATCTGCCGTGCCAAGAGGCGTCCTACACCATGTGCATGATGCCAGACGGGCGCATCCGGTTCTACGGGTGGCAATGGATATCTGGCGTACGGAGAAAGGCGTATATCGAATCGGACAACCTTGGCTTGGACTGGAAGCTCAAGCTTGCGGGGTCAAACGATCTCCAAAGTGCCATGCTCTACGACCCCAATCGCCGCATTTCTGTTGGCATCGACCGTGTGCGGCGCGGAAAAGGGCCGTTCTATTGCCTTCGAATGAAAGACGGCGAGACGGTTCCCACGCGCACCGATCTGCCGTTCCGCCTTGGCAATTTCACCGCGATCATGCGATTGCGCGGACGTGATCGCTGGCTTGTGCCGCACACGACCGGCATCACGGGTGAACACGGTTTGTTTGCTGCCGTTCTTCTTTCTGACGACGACGGCCTTACGTGGCGGCGGTCGGTGGCGAAGCCGAACGTCTCTACGGGAACCTCGCTATTCGACCATGACGAGCTGCCGCGATGGGACAACTTCTGCAGCGAACCTGCGATTGCGGAACTTTCCGACGGAACGCTGTGGATGATTGTGCGTACGAGCTTCAACCATCCGTATTCATATCGCTCTCGCGACGGCGGCGATACGTGGACGGGGCCGCAGGAGATGCCCGACTTCTGGCAACACGACACCATGCCGGGATTGTTGCGGCTCTCCGATGGACGGTTGCTGTTCCTTTGGAACAACACGCAGCCGATGCCGAGGCTTTCCGCACGGGAACTTCCTGAACTGCACGAGAAGGAACTTGTTTCTCGCAGCGAGGCCGTGTTCACTAACCGCGACGTGCTGCACGCCGCGATCTCGGAGGACGACGGTCGTACGTGGATAGGATTTCGCGAGTTCGTCCTGAATCCCTTGCGGAACGATTCCGCATTCCGTCAAACTGGGTTCTCGCAAGGGGAGATGCATGACAAGAGCGTGCATCAGAGCCTGATGCTCGAATTGCCCGAAGGAAAGATTCTTGTCGCGGCAGGGCAGGGCGATGCGCTTGCAAAGATGTACATGTTTGATGTCCGATGGCTCTACGAAAAGGTGAGGAAAGAGGAGTTTAGGTCGGGTCTGGACAACGTGACGCATCATCTGTTCGTGAAGTCGCTGCAAGGGACGTTCCGAGGCTTTTCTGGGCACTGTGCCTTGAATCGACTTCCAGGTGTTGTGATGGCGCGTAAGCCGGACACCAACGCACGGACGGCACGCGAGGCAGCATGGCTGGTCAAGACGGACGACCCGCGCGTCATATGGAACAATCCCGGCCTGACCTGGAACTTTCCTGCGGCATGTGCAGGGACGATCGAAATCGGGTGCCGCATCGAGGGGGATGGATTTCGCCTCGGCCTCGCCGACCATTGGATCAACCCGTCCGACCCGTATGCGGCGGAACGCTGTGTGGTCTCGGTCCCCGTTACGCGGGAAACGGCTGGCGGCGGATGGACGACCGTGAAGATTGCCTGGAACTGCGAGAATGGAAAGGCGACACTGTCATGCGGAAAGAACGCGCCCGTCCACGCGCCGCTCTCGCGCTCGCCCCGCTTTGGGATTTCCTACGTCCATATCCAGTCGCTTGCTACGGCGAGCGATTGCAAGGGAACGTATTTCACGGAACTTGAAATGCAACCAGACGAGCAAGACTTCTAAGCGAAAGGAACGCAAATGAAAAGCAAATGCCTAAAGAGTCGATGTGTGGCGCTGGCCGGTATCGGAATCGCGGTACAGGCGGTGTTTGGCGTCGAGTTCAAGAAGGTCGAAGGGGACATCTCCAGCGCGACGGACTGGGGTAGCAGTTCAATTAGTTCATCGTCCTACATCGACTTCATTTATTCCGGAACGTACTATGCATCGGCAGACGTGAGTTGCCGTCTGTTCAGGCTCAAGAACGCGAATGACGTTCTCGTCGACGCCTCGGCCAACAACCCGACGATAACGCTCAACCAGCAGTCGAGCGACCAGTCGATCATATTGCTTCCGAAGGACAATGCGTCCATCACGTTCAAGGGCGGAGTCTGGAACGCGGGTGGCGGGACGGCGGCGTACCTTCGCTGCTGCAGTGCGGTCGACAGCGGTGAGGCCGCGACGAACAGGTCGATATCCATCGTAGGAGGGGCCGTTGTCACCAATGTGGCGGGCGTCTATTGCTCAGGGGGGAACAACTCCTCTTCAGCTGCGCGTCTCATGTACAATTGTTTCAACAACCTCTTGATTTCCGGTGCTGGTACGCGCCTCTACACGACAAACATGTACTGCGCCTACTCGTACACGGACGGCTCCGTTCAGACGAACAACGCCATAACGATATCCGATGGTGCCGTGGTGACGCTCCATGGGACGTGCTTTACCGATTCCAAGTTGTCGGCCGTCGGAAGCGGAATGCTTTCAGGAAACCTCATTCGCGTGTCTGACGCGACACTGAAGGTGTTGAGCAACATCGCTCGCCCCGTGGTTGTAGGCAATACGCCCGGCAGCAGAGGCAACCGGTTCATCCTTTCTGGTTCCAATGCATCGCTGGATGTCAAGCCTGTCAATGAGTTTGACTTCTTTGTCGGTTCGGATATCGACACGAGCGGGAACGAGGTGTCGATCGAGAATGGCGCGACATTCCTTAAGGCATCCACCTCGTTTGCCCTCTTCAAGTACTCTCACGGCAATACACTTCGCGTGGCAGGGGGCGCACGGTTCGGCTTGGCCGACATGTCGGTTGCCAACTTCATTACCATCGGACGGTGGGAAGCGTCGTCGAGCAACAACACGGTAATCGTGGAGGACGGCGGTTCCTTAGAGGCGAACTACATCCGTGTGACTTGTCGCGAGAACGCCCTTGTGGTTTCCAACGCGACGGTGACGTGTGCGGGCGACGGCGCAAGCGTCAATGAAAGTAACGCCTGCACGATCGGCTACTATCTTGCGAATAATTCGCCGGCAAACGGCGTGACGGGAAACCGGCTCGTCATGCGCGGCTCAACGCCGGCCCTTCGCGCGCCGAACGGCAGGGTCATGTTCCGCTACTACAGCCATTGCGATTTCAAGGTGCCGACGGAAGGTTATGCCGCAGGGCATGTGCCGATCGTGGCGAAATCGTTTGAAATCAAGACGGGCTGCTTTTTTCTTTCTGCCGCCCTGGACGGCTATCTGGAGAAAGGGAAGTCTGCCACCTACACGCTGGTCGAGACGACGGACGGCGTGACGCTGGGCAGCGGCGTGCTGGATGCGGCGAATGCCAAGCTTGGCGACCTTGGGCGCTTCAGCTTGTCAGGCGACGGCAAGAAGCTTCTTCTTTACGCCAAGGGGCAGTCGGGGATCACGGTCATTTTCCGATGAAGCTCAGCGTTCTTCTTGCGAGCCTTGCCGTCTCGGTCGTTCTCTCCGCCGCCATGACGGTGAACGAGGACAATTCGCGGTTCTTCTCGAAGTTGCCGCCCGAATCGATGACGGTGGAGAAGCTGGTGGAGTTTGTGGATTCCGCGGCTGTCAGCGGGCGTGTGGCGCGCCTCGTTTTTTGCGCGGCGGCATCTCGCGCGAGCTACGCCTCGCAGGCGGTCGAGCCGGTCTGGGCCGATCTGACCGGTATGGAGATAAACGCGCCGGCCTGGCCTGCGAACGCGAAGAGGCTGGCGGACGCCGGGATTGACCCTTACCGGGTGTGGATCGCCGCATCTCGCCGTCGTGGCATCTCGCCGTGGATATCGTTGCGGCTGAACGACCTCCACGGATGCCTTGCGACAAACGCATTCCAGCTGAGCACGTTCTGGCGAACGCGTCGCGATCTCTATCGGGTGCCAGGCAAGAATCCTGTCCGCCAGCGCGGCGCGTGGACGGACTATGCTCTTGACTATTCGCACGAGGAGGTGCGGCGGTACTACCTGCGCCTGGCGGAGGAACTGCTTGCGCGATACGATCCGGACGGGCTTGAACTCGATTTCCTGCGGTTCTCCCGCCATTTGACGCCAGGGAAGGAACGCGAGCAGGCACCGCTGATGACGGAATTCGTTCGGTCTGTCCGCATGGCCGCGAATGCCGCCGGAAAGGCGCGCGGGCGGCGGATCGCGCTTTCCGCGCGCGTGCCGGAGTGGCGGACGGCGGCGCGTGCGTTCGGGCTTGACGTCGCGGCATGGGTGCGCGAAGGGCTGGTGGACGAGGTCGTGCCGTGCAACATGTGGGCCGCCTCGAACTTCGATCTGCGAATCGACGAATGGACGAGAGAGCTCGCGGGGCTTAATCCGTCGGTACGCGTGACGCCAGGCACGGATGGACTATGCGGCCTATTGCGGGTGGGCGGACTGCATGTATGCGCGCGGAGCGGCGGAGGTCTACCTCTTCAACGTGTCGTATCTTGCGCCTGAGACGCAGCGGACGCTTTACGAGAAGGGGTTGGGTGCTGCAACCGTGGCGGGATGTCGCCGTCGATATCCGCTGACTTTCCACGACGGGGTTCCGGAAGGGAGGGACGGCGGAAAGGTGTTGCCTGCGAACGACAGGACGAACTGCACGTTCCGCGTGTTCTGCGGCAGGGCGTTCCCGGCTCGCGAGGTGACCGTGGTGCTTGGGTTGACGCGCGCTGAAGGCGAATTCGCCGTTAAAGGGGTCATGTTGAACGGCAACACGGCGGAGCAGCCGCCTGAAAGGGCGAAATCCGTGGCGGGGTATGGCGTCAAGGGCCGGACGAAGAGCGTCTGGCGCTACCGGTTTCCCATGGCGGCCCTGAGGGCGGGAACAAATGTCGTGACTACCTGCGGGATGCCGCAGGTGGCAAGGATCAACTGGTGCGAGTTAGAAGTTGAACCGTAGATGAAAGGAACGCAAGGATGGACACGAGAAATATCTTGACGGGAACCATGATCGCATGTGTCGGTGCAGCCATTGGGAGCGCGGAGCTGCGCGTGGCGGACTTCGGGGCGAAGGGCGACGGCGTGACAGATGATACGGTGGCATTCGTCCGCCTGTTCGAGGCGGCGCGCGAGGCACATTGCCGGAAGCTGACGATTGATCCGGGCATATATCTGCTTGCTGGGGAGAAGAGCGTGCCGCTATACGGCGACTGCATGGTCGTCGCAGAGGGGGCAGAATTCCGCTTCCCTGAGAATCTGGGGACAAACCACCGGCGCGTCATGTTCATGGGGGAGAACATCTGCAACTTCCGTTGGCGCGGTGGGTTCTTTCGCGGATACGTGTATGATCCTGCCGCCAAAGACAACTGCTGGGAGCCTCATTCCAGCTCGCGTGGAATCGTGATAGATACGACCCGTGATGGACGAACTGACGGAATCTTCGTCTCAGAGGTCGGAGGAGAAGGGCTTTCCGGTGCGGCGGTGTCGGTCTACGGCTACTTGCGCGGCGGCGTGACGAATCGTGCGACGAACGTGGATGTACGTGACTGTTCGCTTGTGCGGTGCGGTAATTTCATGTGGGATTACGGCTTTCTTTGGGAGCGGCGCACGTATCCCGAACTGTTTTCCTCGGAACAGGTTGCGCTAGCGAATAAGTACGACGACCTTGACGCCCCTGTGGAAAAATCGTTTTGGCGCTGGGGGCCGAAGGGTATCGGTCCGGGCAAGGGCGGGATCGACATCAACCGTGCCGAAAATGTAATCGTAAGCGGATGCCGCATGAACGCCTGCGGCGATGCGATGCACATCGCGGAGAGCCATCATGTGGTGTTCAGCGGAAATCAGGTGACCGGAGCGCGCATGGGCGCGTTCTTCATCGCCCATTTCTGCAAGGACGTGACGATAACCGGCAACACCGTGGACGGCACGAACGGGTCGCGCGTTATGAGCGTGGAAAAGTCCACGGAGGACATCACAATCGTAGGCAACACTTTTCGCAACGGCGGACGCGGCAGTTGGATTAACCAGCCTAAAAACATCATCATCGCGAATAACATCTTCTGCGAGAACACGCTTAAATGCACGCCGGAGACTGGCACAGGGCGCCACACGTACCACGAGAAGGACGGGTTTGAGAAGTATCCTGAAATCTACTTTACCACGTACAAGCCGCGCGCCGAATACGGGCCGGTGATTCTTCGCGACAACATCTTCACATTGTCGCCACACGCTTCGCTTGCCGTGGCGTTCCGCAACGGCGGGCGAGGGATCATTTTCGAGAACAACGTGTTTCGCGGCGCGAAGCGGGATGTGTACGTGGGACCTCATTGTGAAATGCCGCGCATGGCGGGGAACGTCGGGCTGGGGGACGTGATCCGCGAGATTGGCGACAAGCATTCCGGCGGCGGTCTGCCGGAGGACCAGTGGGAAGATTGCGGAAAACAGGCGAAATAGGAGGTGACTGAGATGAGGTTCATATCGGCTGGATTGGTGGTGTCTGCGACGCTTGGTGTAAGTGCGGCAATTAACATCGACGTCGGGCGGCAGCTATTCGTGGATGACTTCCTCGTTGATTCAACGCATGGTGTTGTGCGCGTCTACAACCATCCAACGAAGGCGTTCGACGCGCCGGTGATGTGGCCGGAGACGGATCTTGAGCGAGAGGTCGATCCGAAGCGCCCGTATCGCTTCGCGCCCGTGGCGGGGGCGACGAGCGGCGGTCTGTGGTGGGATCCCGTGAAGAAGGTGTTCCGCCTCTGGTACGAGGCCGGATGGATGAAGTACCTTTGCTACGCCGAGTCGAAG
>CACXPT010000111.1 GCA_902769585.1 uncultured bacterium | reverse complement strand
GCAACCGCCGCTGCAAACATAAGTTTCTTCATTTTCTGTTTCCTTGTTTTGGGCGGTCGTAACAAGTTGCGACCCTCCCGTTTTCTCTGGGGCGCAGAGACAAGAAATACGTTGCAACTACGGTGCGGAGAAGAAATTTCATGAGCGACTGCCAGAAACGTGGCGGTAATGGGTTGGCCCGAAACGCGGTTGAAGACGGTTGGGAACTTTGCTATACTAGACCGCGCTAGGAGCCAAAACATGAACAACAAATGGTTGAGCGTAGCAACGATCTTTCTGGGGTCGTTTCTGGTGTTCGGCGTGCAGCCGATGGTAGGACGCACGCTGTTGCCTGTGTTTGGCGGGACGTCGGCCGTATGGGTGGTGTGCCTGTGCGCATTTCAGGTGCTGCTCCTGGCGGGTTACTGGGTGGCGCACGCGATGGCGCGCGAGGACCGGCTTGCCGGGCGGCTGAAGATCCACGTGGGGTTGCTGTTGCTGTCGGCGGCATGGACGGCGTTTGTTGCATTCGCCAAGGGCCCCCTTCTCGGCCTCGCTGGCGGCGGGGCTGCGCCGGCGCTGCAGGTGCTTCTATGCGTAGCGGCGCTAGTGGGGCTCCCATACGTGCTGCTGGGGGCTAACGCCTCGCTCGTGCAGGCTCTTGCCGGTGGCGAGTACAGGCTTTACGCGGTGAGCAACGCAGGGTCGCTGGCGGGGTTGTTGGCATATCCCTTCGTGTTTGAGCCGTTCGTTGGGCTCACGGCGCAGTGGGCCGGGTTTGCCGCCGGCATTGCCGCGTACGCTGGGCTGTTGGCGTGGTGCGCGCGAAAGGGCGCAACGGGCGGGACGCCCGTTGTCCCAGTTGGGGGTACCTCAGCAACGGGCGAGACGCCCGTTGTCCCAGTTGGGGGTACCTCAGCAACGGGCGGGACGCCTGTTGCGGCATGGGTGTTGTGGCTTGCCCTTCCTGCGGCGAGCTGCTTTCTGCTTAACGCGCTGACTAGCCATGTGACGCTGGACATCATGCCGATGCCGCTCATCTGGACTGCGTCGTTGTCGCTGTTCCTGCTGAGCTACATCATCGGGTTCTCTGGTCGCGGCGAAAGGTTCGTGCGCCCGTGCGCATGGGCGACACTGGTGGCGTTCCTGTTGCTGTGCTGGCTGAGCGGACATGATACGCGCAAGGTGTCGCCTTTCGCGGCCGCAGGCGCTTGTGGGGCATTCCTGCTGGCGGCGTGCACTTTCCTGCACTCTTGGCTGTACAGGGCGCGGCCTGCGTCCGAGGGCCTTACGCGCTACTACCTGCTTCAGTCTCTTGGCGGTGCGGCCGGGGGCGTGGCGGCATCGCTGGTGTTTCCTTTTATCTGCAAGACCCTTCTGGAGTATCCTGTGTCGCTCTTCGGTGTGGCCGTATTGGCTGCCGCTGCGATCGGTCGCGCGGGAGCGCGCTCCTTCCGGATAGCTGGGAGCGTTGTCGCGCTCGTCCTGCTCGTGCTGGGCGGCTGGATGTACTGGACGGGAATCGGGAAGGAGACCCGGCCGGTGGTCTATCGGGGACGCGGGTTCTTTGGCACGATCGAAGTGCTCGAAGCGAAGGCGAAGACGGCGACGGGCGAGGGGTGCATAAGGGAGTTCGTGCACGGCACCACTGTGCACGGCATACAGGCGAACCTGCCGGGGAAGACGCGCATGCCGACCACGTACTACACGCCAGACGCGAGCGGATACGCCATATGCGGGCACCCGAAGTACAGGAAGGGCGAGCCGATGCGGGTGAACGTGACCGGACTCGGCGTTGGCGTGCTCTTCAGCTATGGGCGCACGAACGACTACTACAGGGCCTACGAGATCTCCGAGGACGCGCTGAAGGTGGCCACGGACACGAACCTGTTCACGTTCGTGGCGGAGTGTCCGGCGCGCAAGGAGATCGTGCTCGGAGACGCGCGCAAAGGCCTGGAGGCGGAGCTTGCGGCAGGCGTGGAGCCGTACGACGTGATCGTGGTGGATGCCTTCACGGGCGACAACCTCCCGTACCATCTCTCGACGCGCGAGGCGTTCGACCTTTACTTCAAGCTGCTGAAGCCCGACGGCATCCTGTGCGTGAACATCTCCAACTGGCATCTGACCCTGGAGCCGTTCATGCGTGCGGTTGGCGACGCCTACAACGTGCCGATGTTGGGGCTGGAGACGCGTGACGACTATGCGCGTCTGGCGTTCGGCGCGAAGGTGGCGTTCTTCTGCAGGGAACCGGACGGCATGGCGCCGCCGCCAGTGGACAACGGCCGGGCACGCATGATCGACTTCAGCCGATGCAGGCCTATGGCGCGCCTTCCAACCGACGAGAAAGGCAGTTTCATAGAGCTGGTGAAGTGGTGATTGGGAGTTGGGGCGTCTTGTCGGAGAACAGAATTCAAGGAGAAGAAAATGAAGAAGATACTAATTGCGACTGTAGCGGTGATGGCGATGGCGGTGCAGGGCGCGCCGACAGCGAGACCTGCGGCGGCGCCGGTGGCAGACCACGTCAAGACGGGCGTGAGGGAGATATCCCCGGGCGCAAAGGATGCTAACCACGTTCTGGTGGTTAACGTGGGTGGAGCTGTCGACGAGACGGTCTTCCGCGAGGCGGCGACGTACTCGATCTCGAAGCTGGCAATCAACGTGTGGACGAACTCGGTGACCTCATTCGACGCGGCGGCGCTGGTTGGCGATCCCGGTCTTATGGGACGCACCTTCGGCGACAAGGCAAAAGTGGGCGTGTTTCTTGTGAAGTCCGATGGCGCGCCAAGGTTCCTGTGCGTGCCTGGGGCGTGGTGCCGCGTAAACATGGTGGGCCTGGACTCTGACTCCCCGGATGCCCAGACGCTGAAGGACCGCGTTGCGAAGATGGTGCTCAAGGGTCTGGCCTACGCGGCCGGGGCTGGAGCGTCGCTTGACGCTCGCTGCTCGATGTTCTTCGGCGGCGGCACGCTTGAGGGACTGGATAAAATTGGCATACGCCTCTCGCCAGGCGTCTATTTCCCAATGCTGGAGACACTCGGACGGGTGGGCGGCCATGAGATCGTTACGAGGCAGGAGTGACACTATGAAAAATGGGTCTGGAGGATGGCGCCTGCTGGCGCTCGGATGCGCGGTCGTCGCCATCGTGGTGGGCCTGATATGGCTCTGGCCGCGTGGGGACGAGGAGTCGGTGGATGATCCGGCACCGAAGGCCGCGAAGCCAACGAAGGTGAAAACGCGAAAGGCGCATCCGCCTGTGGCGGAGAAGAATGATCCTCCAAAGCGCAAGATGCCAACGGCAAATGCCCATGAGCGCAAGGCACCGACGAAGGCAGAGGCTCGCGTGGAGGCGGCAACAGTCTCCGTTGCCGCCACGAACGGGGAGGAGATCGCCGAGGCGGATGACGCGCCTGAGAAGAAGGAGCCGATGTTCAGGCACGGGGCCGAGCAGTTGCTGTCGCTGGCCACGCCGTCGCAGCCGGGAGCGCCAGTGCCGCCGCTACCGAAGATTACGGATGAGAGCGTGGCAGAGGACCTCGCGAAGGCCATGAGCGATACTATCCGCCCTTCACCCGGTGACTCTGAGCGGACGCTCGAGACGAAGCTGAACGTGGCACAGCAGAAGGAAGAGTTCCGCGACCTCCGCAAGGAAGGGATGACCTTTGTGGAGTACGTGAATGCGCTTCGGGACAAGTTCAACGAGGACGCGGCGTACCTCGCTGAGGCGCAAAAGCTGGACGAGAGCCTGTTCAACGACAAGGAAGTGTCCGATAAGGACTACAAGGCATACCGTGAGGAGTTGAACAAGAGCCTCCGCGAGCGTGGGTTGCCAGAGCTGGAGGAACGGTGAGGGCGATCCTCGCGATTGTGACGCTCGTCGCGGCGATGACGTGTTTCGGAGAGGTCCGTCCGCAGGAGGAGGTGTTGCGGCGGACCGGTGGTCTGGTGGCGCGTGAGGGGCGCGGTCGGCTGGTCGTGGTCAACCTGCAGCGGACGGTGCCGGAGAAGAGGGTGCGCGAGAAGGCCGCATACCTCTCGCGCCTGCTCGGAATCCGTGCTGATGTGAGCGCGGACGCCAACGCGCGTGGCACTGTGACGGTTGTCCTGGCCGAGGGGGCGAAGGCTGCCGCTTGTGGGCGTGGCGTGGTAGATACTGGGGTTGCTGGCGAACAAGGCTTCGACGTGGCCTTTGCGCGTACGATGGCGAAGCTGTTCGTGCCAGATGGACTAAGCACGCGCTGTCCGCGGGCCGACATCGAATCGCTATTCCGCGGCGACTCCTTCACGTTGGCGGCGCGCGACGAGGTGCGTCGGCTGCTGCCAGAGGTCGGATTCGAGCCGGCGGTAGTGGCCACTTACCTCACGGCCTGTCGCGAGGGCTGGGCGCCTGCGCCCACGAACGCCTTCCAGAAGGCGATCTGGGAGCGGGCACTCTCCGAGAAGGAGCGTGGACCGACAAACCCCATCAGGATACTTCCACCAGGGAGGAAGTAGTGACGTTCGCCTACACATACCGCTCCTCGGACGGCCAGCGGCACACGGCCGAGATCGAGGCGGAGAGCCGCGACGCGGCCTTCGCCAAGGTGCGCTCCGAGCTCGGCATCAAGCCGATCAGGGTGACGGCCGTGGGGGGGCAGGGCCAAGACACCCGGGACACCCATGACACCCACGACAGGCGGCGCACAAGTGTCCTGGGTGTCTTGGGTGTCCTGGTTGTCCTGGCCCTCCTTGTCTTCGGTGCCTGGTGGTGGCTGCGGCACGCCAAGGACAACGCGCCCTACCATGTGATGACCCCGCAGGGGCCTGTCACCTACATGGTAGCAACGCCATTGGAGCGCCAGATGATACCGGGTAGCCGAGAGCGCATAGAGCAGGCGGTCGCGCAGGAGCGCGACCCTCCCGTGTTCGCGCACGCCGCCGAAAGGTGGCTGGCGAGGTATGCCGAGCCTGGGCGAAAGATTGAGGGATTGAAGATTGAAGATTTGGGATTGAAGGGCGAAGAAGGTCTTGCACGGACGCGCTCCAGCGCGTCCGAAAGGCCCTCCCCCGGCGATTTCGAGGCCGCCTTGCGCGAGCCCATCCGCATCGCATCCACGGATTTCACCGAGGTGGTGGATCTCAAGCGCATCGTGGCCGGCATGAAGCGCGAGATGAAGGCCTACCTTGCCGGCGGCGGCACGGTGGATGGATATCTCGCCGAGCTGGAGAAGCGCCAGCGGCTTGAGCTCTCCTATCGCGAGCGGGCCGAGCAGAAGCTGGAGGAGCTGCTAGCGGCGCGTCCGGAGGCCGCGCCCTCCCAGGTTGGCGGTCGCGCGGGAGCGCGCCCCTCCCAGTCTGGCGGGTCCAGTCCTGATGGCCGGTCTGCGACCGGCCAAGATCACCTGAAGGCTGCCTACGCCTACTGGCTGAAGGCCAACGCCCAGCTGCAGGCGATGGGCATCTATCCTCTTGCCCTGCCCGATGCGCTCCGCGCCTACCAGATGGGCTTGGACATCGAGGAGTGAGAAGCTAGCCCTTGCAGATCTAGGCGGTTCCATGCGGTCGCAGCAAGCTGCGACCCTCCCGCACTAGCCATGCGGTCGCGCAGGAGCGCGACCCTCCCGCGCTGGCATCGGCTACAATAGCGCCTTTCAACAACTAGCGAAAGGAATGCAAATGAAATTCATGCCGACCATCAGGATGATCCTGGAAGCCTACCCGAAGATTGCCGCCGTGGAGCGGATGAGGATGGAGAGACCGTGCGAGAAGAGCGTCGCAAGCGTCGTCAGCGGGGTACGCCGCCTCTGCGAGATCGGCGAAATCTCGCTCGACGAGCCGGTGTCGGTATTCACCCGCAGACGTCTGGAGCAGGTCTTCGACGCTTCCCTGGCATCCGAGCTGAAACCCATCTCCGTGTGGAGCTACCTATATACCCTCCGCAAACTGTTCGCCCGCTGGACGCAGCGCTACTACGCCGACAGGAAATGGGTTATCCCCCAGCTGGAGATACCCTCGTGCCAGCGGCAAGCCCCGCGCTACATCCGCCCCGACACCGCCACCCTCGCCAAGGTGAAGGAGTGGTACCGCGACCTCGAAAAGCGCCCCGACCGGCGCGAGTGGGTTCTCGCCACCCTCATGCTCGAATTCGCCATGCGCAACGGCGACGCCGAACGCCTCCGCTGGTCCGACTTCCGCCCAGCCAAGTCGTGCAATCACGGTGCGGAGAAAAATGAGATTACGGTTAGTATGAAATCTCATGATTGCCATAGCTCCGTTTTTCTTTGCTACATGCCGAATAAAACGAAGTTGTCCTCTGGGCGCGTGGTCGCGTGGCCGGTGCACCCGCTGATCTGGGAACAGCTGTGCGCGTACCATGACCTCGGCATTCCCTTCAACAAGCGCAGGGGGTGGGGCAGGAACGAGCTTCGCGATTCCCAGCTGGTGGTTCCATGCGCGCGGGACGTGTACGCGCGCCTCAACAAGGAGCTGCGGCTGCGCAGGATCTTCACCGGCTCGAAGGGGTGCTACGAGCTCCGCAAGATTTGCATCGACCACATCTACCAGAAGTTTGGCGCGGAGATGGCGTCGTCCATCAGCGGCGACGAGATCCGCACCGTCACCCACTACTACGCCGACCCCAGCGCTGTGCAGGTGGAAGGGGTGAGGGTGGTGGACCTGATCTGACGCGTTGCATGCCCCCCGCAGTCGGGAACTGCGGCATGGCGATTGCGGCGGCGGCGCGGATTTGGTAAAATAGCGCCTCACAATTTCAGGAGGCTTTATGGGCGGCTTTTGCGGCGTCATTTCGAAAAGGGACTGCGTGGCGGACCTGTTCTTCGGGACCGACTACCATTCGCATCTCGGCACACAGCGAGGCGGCATGGTGGTCGCGAACGAGAAGGGGTTCCAGCGCGCGATCCACAACATACAGAATGCGCCGTTCAGGTCGAAGTTCGAGAACGACTTCGCCAAGTTCGCGGGCTGCTCGGGCCTCGGCGTCATCTCGGACACCGACCCCCAGCCGCTGATCGTGGCCTCGCACCTCGGCACGTACGCGATCGTGACCGTCGGCCTCATCGCCAACATCGACACGCTCATGGCGGAGATGTACGCCACTCGCCGCGTGCAGTTCCAGTACTCGACGACCTCCGGCGTCGTGAGCCCCACGGCCGTCGTGGCCGCGCTGATCGACTCGCAGGACAGCTTCGTCGACGGCGTGCGCTACGCGCAGGAGAAGATCGAGGGCAGCTGCTCGCTCATGATCCTCACGGAGAACGGGCGCTTCTTCGCCGCGCGCGACCGCTGGGGGCGCACGCCCATCATCTTCGGCAGGAAGGAAGGCGCGCTGATCGCCACCCAGGAGACGTGCATCTTCCCCAACCTCGGCTACACCTACCTGCGCGACCTCGGTCCTGGCGAGATGGTTGAGGCTACGCCAGACGGCCTCACGACGCTGATCGAGCCCGGCGAGGACACCGCGATCTGCGCGTTCCGTGGAGGCCGACAGCGTGGGCGGCGTGCCGGATTCCGGCGTGGCGCACGCCCTCGGCTACTCGCAGGAGGCCGGCATCCGCTACGCGCGCCCGTTCGTGAAGTACACGCCCACGTGGCCGCGCTCGTTCATGCCGCCCGACCAGAGGCAGCGCGACCTCATCGCGCACATGAAGCTCATCCCGATCCCCGGCCTCATCAAGGACAAGCGGCTCGTGTTCTGCGACGACTCCATCGTCCGCGGCACCCAGCTCCGCCAGCAGGCGAAGCGCCTCTGGGACGACGGCGCGAAGGCCATCCACATGCGAATCGCCTGCCCGCCGCTCCTCTACGGGTGCAAGTTCATCAACTTCTCTCGCTCTAAGTCCGTGTACGATCTCGCCACGCGCCGGTATATCCGCGACGTGGAGGGCGACGACCCGGCCGTCGTCGACAAGTACCAGGATCCCGACGGCGCGCCGTACAAGGCGATGGTCGAGAAGATCCGCAGCGACCTCGGTCTCACGAGCCTCGCTTTCCAGCGGCTTGACGATCTCGTCGCCGCCATAGGCCTTCCCAAGGAGAAGCTCTGCACCTACTGCTGGACCGGGAAGGACGTCTCCGACAAGAAATGCGCAGGATGCGCGAACTGCCCGCACAAGAAATGAGAGGGATTGCCCATGTCCATGTCCAACCCCACGATGAAGGACCACCGGTCGCTATTCCGCCAGCTCCTGGCGGGAATGTACGACGCGGTGCTGATCACCGACCCCAACGGGCACCTGCTCAACCTCAACGCCCGCGCTAAGGAGTTCTTCCGGTACGACTCTGACGAGATCCTGGACAGCCCCATCGGGCGCTTCATCCCCGGCGTGACGCCGGCCATCGTCCAGCGCATCCGCAACGGCCTCGACCAGGCGCGCCACATGATGCTCGACGCCAACTGCCTGCGGCGCGACGGCACCGTGTTCCCGGCCGAGGTGACGGTCTCCCTCATCGACCTGATGAACATCGGCGACCTCGTCTTCACCGTGCGCAGCACCGAGCGCCGCCGTCGCCAGCTCGACGCGTTCCGCACGAAGGAGAACGTCTGTGCCATCGCGCAGTCCGCCCTCTTCGCCTGTGCGCCCGACGGACGCTTCCGCTGGGCGAACACGGCCTGCCTCGACATGTTCGGCTACGAATTCGAGGACGAGATCCTCAAGCTCTCGTTCTCCGACCTCATGCCCGACGATCCTCTGCCCGAGCTCTTCGCGCGCGCCCTCGACGGCGAGCGTTCCGCCACGCGCATCACGGCGGAGGAGGGCGACGCGGCCGAGAAGAAGGACATCGAGATACAGCTTGCCCCCGACCTGCACGGCAAGAAGACGGTCGGCGTCGTCGGGTCCATTATCCGGGTGTGACCATGCGCAAGGAACCCAATCTGGAGCGCCGCATTGTCGGCAGGCCCGACGCCGGCAAGTCGCTGCAGGACTTCCTCGCGGCGTGGCTGGGCGTCTCCCGCCGCGCCGCGAAGGCCGTCATCGACGGGCGCAGCGTGTGGGTGAACAGGCGCTGCGTCTGGATTGCGCACCACACGCTGAAGTCGGGCGATACGGTGGAGCTGGCGCACGCCGTCATGGCTGCCGCGCGCCGTCCCGTCGCGCGCCGCGAGATCGCGCCGGCGGACCGCAAGCACGTTCGCGTGCTGGCGGAGTTCGGCGATTTCTTTGTGGTGGACAAGCCCGCCGGGCTGCTTTCCGCCGACGATCCGCACAGCGTGGAGGCGATCTTGCGCGAGCAGCTGGGCGACCCCGCCATACAGGCCGTGCACCGTCTCGACCGCGACACGACGGGCTGCCTGCTCTTCGCCCGCTCCGAAGCCGCGTGGCAGGCCGCCGTGGAGGTGTTCAAGACGCACCTCGTCCAGAAGCAGTACCGGGCGATCGTCGTGGGGCGCTTCGCGCATCCGCACGTGACGGTGGACGCGCCGTTGGACGGCCAGTCCGCCGTCTCGCACGTAACGCGCGAGGCCGTTGGCGACGAGGCGTCGTTCCTGCGCATCCGCATAGAGACGGGCCGCACGAACCAGATCCGCCGCCATCTTTCGTCGATCCGCCATCCCGTGGTGGGCGACCGCATGTTCGGTCTCAAGAGCGCGCGCGACCCGCGCCTCATGTCCGTGCCCCGCCAGATGCTCCACGCCGCCGCGCTCGAGCTGCCACACCCCACCGCGAAGGGCGAGACCATCAAGGCGCATTCGCCGCTCCCGGCCGATTTCCGCGCCACGCTGAAGCTCTTCGGCATGGGCAAGAGGTGAGGCGCGCGTGAACGGCGAGATACCTCTCTTCATGGACAATCCGGAATGGGCCGACTTCATTCCGGACATGAAGACGGGCGGGCCGAAGTGCCGCCTGCCGTCGCACGAGGACTGCACGCCGCTCGACGTGGAATCGGTTGCCCGCCATCTCGAGGCCGGCGGCACGCTGGGCGGCATGGCCGGCTACGAGTCGCGCCCCGGCCAGCTGGACATGCTTCGCGCCGTCACGCGCGCGTTCAACGGCCGCGAGCACCTGATGATCGAGGCCGGCACGGGCGTGGGCAAGTCGCTGGCGTACCTGATACCGTCTGTCCTCTGGAGCTTCACGAACGACACGCCTGTCGTCCTATCCACCGCCACGCGCAACCTCCAGAGCCAGCTGCTATCCTCTGACCTCCCGCGCGCCGCGCAGGTGCTCGGCGAGGACGCGCCGAAGCTGCGCGTCGCCGTCCTGAAGGGCCGCACCAACTACCTCTGCCTGCGGATGCTCGGCGAGCTGATGCAGGGCGGATGGTGGACTCTCTCGGCGGAGGAGCAGGAAGATTTCAAGGGACTCTACGAGTGGCTGCACACGACGCCCGACGGCGACCTGGATGACCTCGGGCTCGAGCTTCTCCGCCCGCAGCTCTCCTGCCCTGGCGAGGACTGCGCCGGGCGCGCCTGCCGCTACCGCGAGAAGTGCTTCATCGCGAAGGCTCGCGCCCGCGCGCAGCGCGCGCACGTGGTGGTGGTGAACCACGCGCTCGTCCTCGCCGAAGCCACCTGCGCCGCATCCACGCTCCTGCCCGCATACGGGCGGCTAGTCTTCGACGAGGCGCACAACCTTGAGGACATCGCCACGGACTTCTTCTCCTACGAGCTCTCGCGCCCTGCGCTGATGCAGCTCCTCGGCAAGCTCTCGCGGACATCTCGCTCGCGGCGCGGAACGTCGCGTCCACGCGGCGCACTGGGATCCATCGAGCGCCAGCTCCACAAGGGTGCCCTGCGGGTCGCCACCCATGCGGAGGAGATACGCGAGCTGCTTTTCCGGGCCCAGGTGCAGATCAAGTTCGCCATTTCCGCCGGCGATGCGGTGTTCGAGGTGCTGCGGCGCCTGTTCTCGCCCGCTCCGCGCGTCACGGAACGCATCCGATTCCGCTGCGTGCCCGCGGAGAAGCCCGGCGACCCGTCGGCCACGGTACGCCAGTACTCTCTGCATGGTCTCTTCGCAGACTATACGCCCGCGCAGTGGGACGAGAAGGCGCTCGCGGAAGTGGCCGTGCGCTTCGAGGACTCGCTCGCGAGGCTGCAGGGAATCCTCGTGGATCTGGCTGGCGTCCTGGAGAATGTCGCCGAGGAGGAGAACCAGCCTATCTTCGGTGACCTCGCCGTGCAGGTGAAAGGCGTGGTGGGCGCGTTCACCGAGTTCATACTGGAATCGAAGTTCGTGCTGTCCGCATCCGATCCTGCGCGCGTGTACTGGGCCGAGAAGTGCCAGGGCAACGCGAAGGCGAAGATGTCGTCGTTCATCCGTCTCACGGCCGCGCCGCTCAGCGTGGCGGAAGAGATGAAGAAATGTTTCTACGACACGAAGGACTCGGTCGTCCTATGCTCCGCCACGCTGCGCACTGGCGACAAGTTCGACTACATGGCCCGCCGGCTGGGTGTCTCCCTCGTGGAGCCGCCTCGCGTGAAGGCGCTCGTGGCGACATCGCCGTTCGACTACTTCCGCCAGGCGCTCGTGCTGGCGCCCGACTGCCTGCCAGACCCGTCCGCCGCCCCCGGCGAGTACGCTGAGAAGCTTGCGCCGTTCCTGCTCGACCTCTTCCGCGCGACGGGCGGACGCGGTCTCGTGCTCTTTACCTCGTACGACATGATGCGCGATGTGGCCGACCGCACGCGAGAGCAACTCGACTCGGCGGGCTTCCGCCTGCTCGTGCAGGGCGAGGGCGAGAGCCGCGAGGCGATGGCGGAGGCGTTGCGGACGGCGGAGCGCCCAACGGTCCTATTCGGCGCACAAAGCTTCTGGGAGGGGGTGGACGTGCCGGGGGCGGCGCTCTCGTGCGTGGTGCTGGCGCGTCTCCCGTTCCCGCAGGTGGGCGAGCCGATCGTCGAGGCGCGCGGCGAGAAGGTGGCGGAAGAGGGCGGTTCGGCGTTTCGCGACTACCTGCTGCCGGAGGCGATCATACGCTTCAGGCAGGGGTTCGGGCGGCTCGTCCGCACCAAGTCGGACCGCGGGGTAGTGGTGGTGACGGACAGCCGGATCGTCACGAAGAACTACGGCGCGCTCTTCCGCAAGGCGATTCCCGCATCTGTCCACGCCGTCACGTCTCTCGACGAGCTCATCTCCCGCACGTCCGCCTTCTTCAGCCTCTAGCTGCTTTGGCCGCGCAGACCCCTGCCGTGAAGCGGGGGTCAGTTTCACACTGCATTCCCATTGAGGGGGTAGATAGTGTATAATAGGCGACGTGAAGCTCATTATCATCATCGCGGGCCTCGGCGGTTTCCTCTACGGAGTCGACTTCGGCGTCATTGCCGCGGCCGAGCCGTACCTGATGGCGCTCGGCATCTACTCCGGCGCGCGCGTGAGCCTGGTGGTGGGCGCGGTGATGCTGGGCGGTCTCCTCTCGTCGCTCACCGCAGGCGTGCTGTGCGACTGGCTGGGCCGCAAGAAGATGATCGTGGCGGCGGCGGCGATGTTCCTCCTCGCCATTCCGGTCGTGTGCCTCTCGCTTGACTGCTTCCCGGTCTTGTTCGCGGGGCGCATCCTCCAGGGGATGAGCGCCGGGTACATGGCCGTGGTGATGCCGATGTACATAACGGAGACGTTGCCGCCCGCGATCCGCGGACGCGGCACGGGCGTGTTCCAGTTCTTTCTCGGGCTTGGGCTCGTGGTTGCCGCCGGCGCGGGGTGTCTTGTCGCGACGCACTACGGCGCGTCGGACGCGTCGGACCTCAATGCGGCTGGCATGGCCGCCGCCTGGCGCGCCAACTTCTGGTGGACGATGGCGCCAGTGGCCGTGCTGTTTCTGGGGAGCCTGTGGCTGCCGGAGAGTCCGGTGTGGCTGCGCACGAAGTTTGAAAGTTTGAAGGTTTCAAAGTTTGAGGGTTTAAAAGTTGATGATGCAGTAGCCGCTCAAACCCTCAAACTCTCAAACTCTCAAACTCTCAAACTTTCAAACTTTCAAACCCTCCTCCAGCGCCGCTACGTCATCCCGTTCCTGCTGGCGTGCCTCGTGCTGACCTTCAACAAGACGACTGGCATGAGCTCGTTCACGAGCTATCTCGTGTCGATTCTCCATCAGGCGGGCTTCGACGGCATCTTCGCCAACTGGGGGCAGCTCGCGGTGAAGCTCACGAACATGCTCGTGACGCTTGTCGCCGCCGCGCTCATCGACCGGAAGGGGCGCACGTGGCTACTGAAGGTGGGCACGGGCGGCATGACGCTCGGGCTCGCGGCCATCGGGTGCGTGTTCCTCGCGATCGAGCGCTTCGGCGTGCAGGCGAACAACTTCACGGGGCTGCTCACGCTCTTCGCGTTCTTCTTCATGCAGGTGTTCTACGCGCTCGGGCCCGGCATCTGCGTGTGGCTGGTACTCTCCGAGCTCATGCCCTCGCGCATCCGCGCGAACGGCATGGCGATTGCGCTCTTCCTGAACCAGCTCGCCGCGTGCGGACTCGCATCGACGTTCCGCCCGTGGGTCGAGGCGTGGGGGTGGGCGAGCATGTTCTTCTTCTTCGCCGTTAACGGGGCGCTCTACTTCGTCACGGCATGCTTCATCCCCGAGACGAAGGGCAAGTCGCTGGAGGAGCTGGAGAGGCTGTTTGAGGTTAAACCTAACCGTCGCAGTTGAAAGGCCGCAATCATGATTGCGGCCTTTGTTTTCAGGGGGGCAATTTCGTGCCATCCGCCGTCACCACCTTGATTTCATACGACCCGTGATCTCATTCTCGTACTTTGCCCGCCACCCCGCGAGCATGTTGGCCTCCTCCTCCCGCTCCGGGTTCGTCAGTGCGACCAAAGCAGATGGAAAGATAGTGCGTCAATGCGCGGAGGATGGCCAAGTGCTGTAGGAAGTCATCCCCTCCAGCACCATCATCCTCTTCCGCTAGCAGGTAAGGTCTTTCGCTGATTCGTTATCCAGTTGCTGAAGCAATGCGGCGGCGGCGGCGATTTCGGCGGCGGTCTTCGAGCCGGCCGTGGCTGTGGCCTCGCCCAGCCCTTCCACTGTCACGCGCACGGTCACGACGGGCGCGTGCGCAGGGCCTTCCGACTTCAACATCTCGTAAATGGGGCGTGCCGGCGGCTTGTGCGCCTGCGCCTTCACCTGCAGGTAGCCCTTCGGGTTAGCGGCCCATTCGTTGAGCGGCGCGTCGATCGGCAGCCCGAGGCGCGTGAAGACGTCCTGCGCAGCGGCAAGTCCGCCGTCTAGCCACACGGCCCCCATCACGGCCTCCAGCGCGTCCGCGATCACCTTCGCGTGCGGAGGCAGCGGGTGCGCGCCCGCGTTCCGCTTCAGGAACTTGTCAAGCCCGATCCGCTCGCCGGCCTCGGCCAGGACCGTCCCCGAGACGAGGTGCGTGCGCCGGACGGTGAGGCGCCCCTCCTGCTCGTCAGGATACGCCGCGAACACGGTGTCCGCCGAAAGAAGCCCAAAGACGGCGTCGCCCAGGAATTCGAGCCGCTGGTTGTCGGCGACGTTGGGATCCGACATGCGGCAGGCCGGCGTAGTCAGCGCGCGATCCAGCAGGGCCGGATCGCGGAATTCGTAGCCGATCTTTTCTTCTAGTTCCGTCATTGCGTCACCTGATAGACGATCCTGCCCAGCCGAGCTTGCGGCTGAGCACCTCGAACGGATCGGCGCCGGGCAGCTCGACGAGCGGCACCGTCACCGACGCCTTCTCCACAACGACCTCTTCGCCTTCGTGGACCTGCGCGACGGCCTCGCCGTCTGCGAAGATGTCCAATGTCTCCGCGCCGGGGCGCGCCACCAGACGTACTGCCAGCCGCGAGTCTTCGCGCACCACGAACGGGCGCGACGATAGGGCGTGCGGACAGACGGGCGTGACTACGACAGAGCGCGAGTCTGGCAGCAGGATTGGCCCGCCGGCCGCGAGCGAATAGGCGGTGGAGCCTGTGGGCGTGGCGATCACCAGCCCGTCCGCGAAGAAGCGCGTGGCGGCGCAGCCGTCCACCGAGAGGGCGATGATGGCCGCCTGGCCAGAGTTGCCGCGCGAGAACACGACGTCGTTCAGCGCCGTGCGGCCCTTCACCGAGAGCGCAGTCCTGCGCGAGATGGTGAAGGCGTCGTCGCGGACGGCGCGTAGCGCGTCCTCGAAGTGCGGCGCCTCCACGCCCGCCAGGTAACCGAGCGAGCCGAGGTTGAGTCCGAGAAGGGGAATGCCGGGAAACCGATGCACCGCAGAGAGCATGGTGCCGTCGCCGCCAAGGACGATAACGGCCTCGCACTCGTCCGCTCGCGCGTCGTCCAGCACGTCGAGGCCGATCTCGCGCGCGAAGTCTGCGAGGCGCGCGCGTACGGTGCCTGCCTCGGGCTTGTCGCTGTTCACATGGAAGGATATGCGTTGCATGGCGTTCAGGCGGGTGGGCGTACTGCTGGTTGGAGGTATATGGGCAGCGGCTCAGGGCGGAGCAGCTCGGGGTGCGCGAGCGCCACCTCGGCGAGATTCGCCGCGAGCGGCACGAGCGAACCCTTGTAGTGGTGGGCGAAGACGGCCTGGAGGAGCGGCTCGATGCGCGCGCCGTCTGGCGTGACGACGGCGCAATGCTCCGGCACCGTGTTCGCCAGCTCGTCCTTGGCGACGAGCGTGAAGTCCTTCACGGTCTGGACGCCGTCGTAGACAATCACCCAGAAACGGTCGCGTCTCGCGTCGCCGACGACGGCGGTGCGTGCGCCTTCGCGCGCGAGGGCAAGCGTGCTGGGGAGGCCGACCACCTTCTTGCCGGCGGGAAGGGCAAGCCCCTGGGCGAACGCCAGGGCGGAGCGGATGCCGGCGAATGAGCCGGGGCCTTGTCCGACGAGAATCGTGTCGACATCTCCCACGGCAAGTCCGTTGGCCGCGAGGAAGTCGCGCACCTTGACGGGCCATTCCGCGCTGCGGGAATCAAGGCCGGCGAAGACGCGCGCGGCGATCTTCCCGTCCTTTGCCACGGCCACGCTTTGCGTATCGGTCGATCTGTCGATTGCCAAGAGGTTCATGCGGGAAAGATTTTACCAAATCCGTGCCGTTTCCGCCATGTGCCGCCGCCAACTTTTGATATACTCTTGCCGAAGAGAGAGGCCAGCATGAAAAGAATACTGTCAGCGATATTGTCCGTCCTGTGCATCTCCGGTGTGCTTGCCGCGCCGACGGTCTCCCGCGAGGAGACGGCGAAGACGTGGCGCCTGCTTGCGCGCGACATCGCCATGTGGAACAAGCCGCGCCCGCGCGGCACCGAGACTGTACCCAACTTCCAGCCGCCCGAGAGCGAGGTGCTGAACCGCCAGGCGCTCATCTGGCCCGAAGACCGCGACCCGCTCGACGTCCTGCTCCGCCGCACGCAGGCGCTCGCGGACGACCTGCAATCCAATCCTGATGCGCAAACTGCGTTTGCGCAAGATCGCGCCGCGCTCGCCGCGCTTGCCGCCGAGGCCGCGAAGGCGGCACCAGCCGACGAAGACACGCGCTACGCGCTCTTCACGCGCCTGATGCGCATCCGCAAGTCGATCGCATGGAAGAACCCGCTCGTGCGGTCCATCCGCAAGCTCCTCTTCGTCACGCGCGAGGCGTTTCCCACGCAGGAGCTCGACTGGGGCACGCACATCTGCGACCAGTTCTTCGGCTTTCATGCGCGCCTGAAGGAATCCACCATCGACGACGGGCTGTACGTCCTCGAGGAGCCGTTCGGCGATTCGCCGAAGCTCGTGGACCTGCTCTACGACCGTCCCGTGGAGAAGGGGCCGTGGAAGGGGCGCAAGCTCCGCTTCAAGCATGGCTGGGATACGCGCAACACGTGCGGCTTCCTCGCGCCTGACGTATCGTACGACGGCAAGGACATCCTCTTCTGCGCCACGCGCGCGAAGCCAGAGATACGCAAATGGAACGACGACACCGTGTTCCACATCTTCAGGTGCCGCGCCGACGGCTCTGGACTCGAGCAGCTCACGAGCGGCAACGTGAACGACCTCTTCCCTTGCTGGATGCCGAACGGACGCGTGGCCTTCGTGAGCGAACGGCGCGGCGGCTACGGCCGCTGCCACCGCCGCGAGGTGCCGAACTACACACTCTACTCGATGTTCCCTGACGGCTCCGACATCACATGCATCTCCTACCACGAGACGAACGAGTTCGAGCCGTCGATCAACAACGACGGCATGATCGTGTACACGCGCTGGGACTACGTTGACCGCGGCTTCAACCAGGCGCACCACGCCTGGATCGCGTATCCCGACGGACGCGACCCGCGCGAGCTGAACGGCAACACGCGCACACGTCAGGACGTTGGGCCGCACGCCGAGCATTCCGTCCGCGCCATCCCCGGCTCGCGCAAGTACGTGGCCACTGCAGCCGGCCACCACACGCTCCAGCGCGGCTCGCTGATCGTGATCGATCCGTCCGTGCCCGACGACGACGCCATGGCGCAGGTGAAGCGCCTCACGCCAGACCAGCTCTTCCCGGAATCCGAGGCCAACAACACCCTCTACCACCACTCCGGCGCGTATGCCACAGCCTGGCCGCTCTCCGAGACGTACTACCTCTGCGTGTACGACGGCGACGCGAACGTCCAGTACGGCCCCATCGACGCCCAGCGCCGCAAGTACAACATCACGCTCCTCGACGCCTTCGGCAACAAGATCGAGATATTCGCGCATCCCACCATCTCCTGTCTCGACCCGATGCCGCTCCAGGCGCGCCCGATGCCGCCAGCGATTCCGCACAAGACGCTCGTGGGACGCCCGCGCCGCGCGGATGGCAGCCTGCCGCCGCGCATCCCGCCGGAGGAACTGCCCAAGACGGCGACCGTTGGCGTGGTGGACGTGTACAACTCGCGCTACGAGTTTCCGAAGGACGTGCCCATCAAGGCGCTGCGCGTGTGGCAGGTCCTGCCGAAGGTGGAGCCGTTCGTCTCCATCCCGCGCCTCGGCGTCACGGACGAGCAGCCGGGCCGCCAGTGCCTCGGCACCGTGCCAGTGGAGGATGACGGTAGCGCGTACTTCAAGATTCCCGTGAACGTGCCCGTCTACTTCCAGGCGCTCGACGCAGACGGATGCGCTGTGCAGACGATGCGCTCGGACACCTACGCCGCCCCCGGCGAGACGCTCACGTGCAACGGCTGCCACGAGGAACGGTCGCGCAGGAGCGCGACCCTCCCGACGGGCGCCTCCCCGAAGGCGATGCGCCGCCCGCCGAGCACGCTTCAGCCCGAACCGTCGGGCTCCAAGCCCTACAACTATCCCCGCCTCGTGCAGGGTGTCCTGAACGCGAAGTGCGTCTCTTGCCACAGCCCTGCGAACGCGAAGTTCGACGCGAAGAAGATGCCCAACCTCACGAAGGGCGACATCGGCGCGAACCCGTTCCAGTTCCACACGTCGTTCGTGGAGCTGATCGCGGGCGGCTACGTGCAGTACTACACGAAGGTGTACAAGGGTAAGAACTGGTACACGCTCGGCCGCCAGCGCGACGACTTCTTCCAGTCCTACTCCGAACCAGGCAAGGTGGGCGCGCGCGGCTCGAAACTATACGCGATCCTGAAGGCGGGCCACCACGGCGTCCAGCTTACGCAGGACGAGTGGCGGCGGCTTGTCCTCTTCATGGATTCCAACGGCTCCTACCTGGCCCACGACTACGAGCCGCAGATGCAGCTCGAGGGCCAGGCGATCGAACCCGTCCTACAGTAGCCCGGGAATCTCCCAGCCACGGCGGTACGATGACTTGAGAAACGCGTTGGCGGCGGCGCAGTCGAACGCGCGGAGCTTCGGATCCCATGCGAGCTTCGTGCCGGCGACCCGCTCGGCGATCTCGCCGGCGAGGATCGTCTCCATCATCCAGGTCGTCCAGTCGAAGTCCGTGGAGGCCTTGCGCCCCTCCAGGCAGGCGTCGACGAACTCGTGGTAGTGGGTCGGCACGGCGGGAAGCTGCGGACCCTTCATGGGCTTGCCGTCGTTGCGGATGACGTAGGCGGCGTCCTTGGCGTGGGGCTGGAGGATCCAGCCGTCGCGGCACTTGATGGCCTTGCCCTCGTGCGGACG
>CACXPT010000110.1 GCA_902769585.1 uncultured bacterium | reverse complement strand
TGCAGCCCGGAGAACAACGACGACGACCCCGCCGCCTTCCGCGCGCTCCAGACGCGCGAGCTCCTCTGGGGCAACGCGCTCGGCTGGTTCCTGCCCGACCTCCTCGACAAGCCCGACAAGTGCGCGATCCTCAACCAGCTCTGCGCCTTCCGCCAGGCGAACCTCGACGCGCTCGCCTACGGCAACCTGCTCGACGAGCTGCGCTTCGCGGAGCCCGTCGGCAAGACGACATACGAATGGCTCGGACGGCGTCCGCACCACAGCCTCTACGACCCCGCCTACAAGCTGCCGCCGAGCAAGTTCGCCACGATGGCGGACGTGCGCGGCAACTGGTGGCGCACGGCGGACGGCAAGGTGGTCCTGCTGGCCGCGAACCTGACGGACCGCGAACAGCGCGTCGTCTACCGCGTCTACGGCACGGACAAGACGACCGTCCTCGTCCTCGCCCCGCACGAACTCGTACGGAAGGATGTCCGCAATTGACTGGGACAGCCGCCATCTTGGCGGCCCTGGTAGGGCGCGTTGTCCTCAACGCGCATCCGTCAGGTTCTTCTCGGCGACTACCGCATCATCTATCGTGTGAAGGACAACATTCCAGAGATCATCTCCATCCGCCACAGACATTTCTGCATCCGCTCCCCGCGTTCGCTGTAGCAAACCACCAATTCACCCGCATACCCCGTAGCGGGATTGGTCGCGCTTGTCGCGTCCGCATCGGTAGGGTCACGCGTCCCGCGTGACCGCATCGGGAGGGACGCGCTCCCGCGCGTCCGCAATTGACTGGGACAGCCGTCATCTTGGCGGCGACCTAAAACATTAAGGTCTTTAAAGTCCTTAACGACCTTAAACTCCTTAATCTGGCACGCCCACGACCAGTATCACCGCCCCCGTCCAGCGGTTCGCCTTCGGCTCCCACTCAACCTTCGGCCACAGGCCATAAAATCGCCATTGCCAGTTTTAACAAAATTTCGTACAATATCTCCGACAAGCGTAAAACAGAAGAATCCAATGATAAACCTCAAGCCAAGCGAAGACATCGTGCCCATGTCCGAGTTCCGCAACAACCTCTCGGACTGCGCCGCCCGTGCACGCAGGAGCGGACGACCCCTCCTTCTCACGCAGAACGGACGCGCCTCGTACGTGTTCATGGATCTTGCCGCCTTCGAGGAACTCCGTGACAAACTGGACAAGATGGAGGCGTACGAGGATCTGCTGGCGGCCGAGGGCGAAGCTGATCGCGGCGAAGTGGTTTCACTCGAAGATTTTGAAAAGGAAATCCGCGAACGCCGTGCGCACGAAGACCGCAAGGCAAAATCAAAGACCAATCGCATTCGGGCCGCGGTATGAGACTCGTCATCACCAAACGCGGACAGAAGCGCATCGCATCCAATCGCGAATACCTTGAAGACAACTTCTATCCCGAATACGGGAGATGGTTTGAGGATAAAATCCTTGCAACCATCAAGCGAATCCCCGCCAACCCGCAACGTGGCCGCGAGGCGTTTCCCGAAATCAATCGCCCGGAGATTCGCAAGATTCTCTGCGACCATTACAACTACTGGATTTACTACCGCATCAAAAAGACAGTGATTGAAATCCTCTCCGTGCGCCATTGCCTGATGCGAATCGACACCCCTCGCCAGCTTTAGCACACCACCGGCAGGACCCGCGCGTCCGCATCGGGAGGGACGCAACTTATTGCGACCGCATGGGGAGGGACGCAATTTATTGCGTCCGCAACTGCAACGGTAGGGTCACGCGTCCCGCGTGACCGCCCCTGACTGGGACAGCCGCCATCTTGGCGGCTCTGGTAGGGCGCGCGCCCCGCGCGCGCCGCTACGGCAACTCCACAACCACTTTGAAGAACCGCATGGTGGGGCGAGCCGTCCCCGGCGAGCCGCCATCTTCCGGCACGTCCTCCCACGGGCCCGCCAGCGACTCCGCCCCCTTCAGCACGGCCTGTATCTCCGCGCCCGTCCAGCGGTTCGTCTTCGGCTCCCACTCCACCTTCGGCTTGCCGTCCACCATCTCAATGGACACGATTCGGAAGTCGTTCGTGGCAAGCTCCGGATCAAGCCCCAGCGCGTAGCACTCCGCAACAGACCGCTTCCCGTTTGCTGCCGTGGATCTGAGCGCCGCCGTCAGGTCGCCGCCAGCCGATGAGAGGATTTCAGGCCACGCCGACAGCCAGCCCGCAGGGACGGAGACTCGATCACCGCCCATCACCTCAACCATCACCATGTCAGGCGTGAACACGCTCCACGCCGCCAACCGCCCCCCAAGCGGCATCGCCATGACAACCTGCACCGCCGTCGCTACGACAATCAACAAGAACGAACGGCGCATCATTTGATGGCCTCCAGGCTTTGCCGCGTGACAAGGAATGTGTCCGCTGCCATGCGCGTGATGGTGACGAGATTTGTGGACGATGCCGGCAGCAGCAGCGGCGCCAGCCCGCTCACCGTCACGTACGTGTGGCCCGTCGGCAAGGACAGCCGGACAGGTACCGTGGCAGTGTTCACCACGTACAGCACAGAATCGTACACCTTGCCGTCATTCAAGACGAAGTTGTCGATGGCGCAGTCGGCGTCCACCGTCACGGACGCTATAGCGCGATCAGCCACCGCATTCGTCAACGCATACCTGGCATCTGCCTGAACGACGTCTCCACCTCCTGGGACATCCCCACCGGAAGAACCACCACCGCCATGGTTGTCCCTATACGCAATATATCGACCATTCCAAACTTCTGGCAAATCACTTGACACGCCACCAGCCCAACCGACAGTATTCGGGTTCACATAAGTAACCAAGGAACGCGGCGTACCATCGTATATATCGACGCCGACATCAGGCGCAGAACCATCAAACACTATTTTTTGCAAGGTGGCACAGTCCTTAAACACATAATCACCCATTCGCGTAACAGAAGCTGGAACGGCTATTGATTGTAGCTTAACGCACCCTGAAAACAAATAATCCCCCATAAGCGTAACGCCGTCATCAACTACAACATTCGTAACTGATTGATATGCTTGCGGGAATACAGATGACAAATTTTGAGAACATATACATTGAGGTATCGTCATATCCTTCAATCCGCTACAGCCGAAGAACGCAGACTGCCCGATGCTCGTCACGCTGTTCGGTATCGTCAAGCTCGTCAGCCCGCTGCAACTAGAGAACGCATAACTCCCGATGCTCGCCACGCTGTTCGGTATCGTCAAGCTCGCAAGCCCGCTGCAGCCGGAGAACGCATAACTCCCGATACTCGTCACGCTGTTTGGAATCGTTACGCCCGTAAGGCCGCTACAATTGTAGAACGCACTATCCCCGATGATCGTGACGCTGTTCGGTATCGTCACACCCGTAAGGCCGCTACAATCATAAAACGCACTGACTCCAATATTCGTTACACCGTTCGGTATCGTCACGCTAGTAAGGCCGCTGCAGTTGTTGAATGCATTGGCACCAATGCCCATGACGCGATCTGGAAGCGTTAGATACGTGAGACTACTACAGTTGTAGAATGCCCAATTTCCGATATTCGTCACGCTGTTAGGCATCGCCACGCTCGTGAGACCGCTGCAACCGGAAAACGCATAATCCTCGATACTCGCCACGCTGTCTGGTATTGTCACGTTCGTGAGACCGCTGCAGCCGAAGAACGCATGATCTCCGATGCTCGTCACACTGTTCGGAATCGTCACACTCGCAGGACATGTTCCTTTCATCTTGTACGCAACCTTCCCCAGAACAACAAGCCCGTCCGGCTTGTTGTTATAGAATGGCGTATAATCAAATGCAGCACCCCCAATGCTCGTAATACCGTTCGGTATCGTCATATATGTGAGGCTGGTACAGTAGAAGAACCCATATTTCCCGATGCTTGTAACGCTGCTCGGAATCGTCACTCGCGTCAGATTGTTACAGTTGGCGAAGGCTCTATCCCCGATGCTAGTCACGCCGTCGGGGATAGTTACACGCGTCAGACCGCTACAGTCGGAGAACGCATAATCTCCGATGCTCGTAACGCCGTCGGGGATTGTCACACTCGTGAGGCCGTAGCAGCTGGAGAACGCCCCGTAACTAAATACGGTTTCGTCCGTAATAATCACAGCGCTCAATGATGAAGGAATGTAATATGTAGTGGAAGATCCTGACGAATAATACTGCGTCGTACTTCTTCCACCTGTGTACGACGATGTCCCAAAGATGTATCCCAAAAGCGCATCACTCGACCCGCTGTTTCCACGCCGCGCACCGACAAAAGGCAACGTCATACTCGTAAGACCAGAACAACCTGAGAATGCAGAAGCTCCGATGCTCGTCACGCCGTTCGGGATCGTCACGCTCGTAAGCCCGCTGCAGTTGCAGAACGCCCCGTAACTAAGCACAGTTTCGTCAGTAATAATCACAGAATTCAATGATGAAGGAATATAATATGTAGTGGAAGATCCGGACGAATAATACTGCGTCGTACTTCTTCCACCTGTGTACGACGATGTCCCAAAGATGTATCCAAAAAGCGCATGATTCGATCCGCTGTTTCCACGTCTCGCGCCGACAAAAGGTAGCGTCATGTTCGTAAGACTGGAACAACCTAAAAGTGCGGAACTACCGATATTTGTCACGCTGTTCGGGATCGTCACGCTCGTGAGACCGCTGCAGTATGAGAACGCAAGATCCTCAATGCTCGTCACGCTGTCTGGAATAGTCACACTTGTGAGGCCGCTGCAACCGGAAAACGCACTATTCCCGATGATCGTCACAGGCTTGCCACCGAGTGTGGAGGGAATCGTCACGGCTCCGTTGGGCTTTGGCGAGATGGCTGTAGAAGCGCTATTGTAAATTTTCGCAGTGTCATTATTGTTTATGTATGTCCATGTGTAACTACCGACTTTCTCCGTGGCAGCAAAGAGTGGCAAGGCAAGGCCGATAATTACCACAACAATTGTTGCGCAGAGGCCTGTGTGTGTGATTTTCATTTTTGTTTCTTCCTTTCTTGCCGGCCACATTCGAATGAAATCAACGGCATATAGACTGCGAATGAAATTGTTGTTGGTTCCTTTCTGGTGTTAACATTTGTAGGGAACAGTCCCTCCAGTCTATTCCGCAGGTGACATTATCATCTTGTCCAATTCTTTTTACGGAAGTGGCTTATCGTCAGTTCCACCAATCTTGTAAGTGGACTCTATGTTTCGCAGTTCTGCATATTTCGCTTTCATGTACTTCTTTATGCGCATTGCCGCTTCCTCTTTCGATGTTCCATGGAACACCGACGCAGCAAGCATGCAGCCGGCGCATACATGGCCCACCCCTTCGACGGGCATCCCATTATGATAGTTATGGGTGAATGGTACAGAGTTGTGACATACCGCGCATTGAATCAATGCATTCTCGATTATAGCATCACGCTTTTCTGTGATTTCCATTGCTTAATCCTTTCAAAATTATTTTGATTTTGTCGCCCACAGTCGAATGCAATCGACTACAGACGATATTGTGATTGGTTGGCAGGGTGGCAATGGCGGGCACTTGGTGCCGCTCTTCGCCGCGCTATCGCGTCACGAAAAGCCGTACCCGCCGATGTCAAAGAACCATTTTCGTTCCCTTTCTTCAGGAACGCGAACGATTATACCCCATTCTCCCTGCCGAAAGCAAGCGGGATTTCAAGTTTGCGGAATGGCGGAACATTGGCCGGAGCAATTTACTAGCATGCGCCGCCAAGATGGCGGCGTTCCCAGTCAGTGGTGGAGTTCCATAGCGAGTGCCACTGGGGGTAGGCGGGCCGCCCGCTGGGAATTTCATTCTTGACGGGCTGACCAAGACACTCAGGACACCCAAGACACCCAGGACGGTGGCAAGGTAGGCTTACGCGCCAGTGAAAGGCTTGCGGGCCAAGAAATGGCTTGCGAGCTAGCGAAAGACTTGCGAGCATACGCACCAAGCAGGCGTAGTCCTGGGTGTCTTGGGTGTCCTGGGTGTCTTGGCCAAGGCGTTGGAGTGCAAAGCGGCCTAGCGCCTGCCCAGCCATCGGCCCGCCGCCAACATGTGGCGCAAGGCGCGCCGCAAACGTTTCCGCCGCGCCTCGCGGCAGGATAGGGAAGGCCGCTCCCGCTTTTGGCCAAGTCCCCACAGCAGGGGGATTTTTGAGCCACAACAAGGGGAATTCTGAGCCGTAACGAGAGAACGAGCCGAGTACAACGAGGGGAATTTTGAGCCACAACGAACGTCGGGGATGGGTAGTTGGGATTGTCGTTGCGGGTAGGATTACTCGTATTCGACAAGTGGATAACCGCGATAGGTACAGATGAGATTGTCTGATGCTTCATGCAATTTCATACGAACCAATCTCGTTACAGCGCAAATGGTATCCTTCATTAGGAGGCACGGAATTGGTCTGGGCAATGTCCTCGGTCATGCGCCGCCAAGATGGCGGCGTTCCCAGGCAGGCGAGCACGGCCATGAATTGCCCCACAGAAGGCGGCCAGATTTGCAGCTATAGAAGCGTGGGCGTCATGCCGTCACGCTGTTCTCGTAAACGAATTCAGGTGCGACATCAAGTTCGCCGTCGAGCCATGTGAGCGTTTCGTAATCCAACTTGCAATCGGCAAAGGCGTCGGCATCCGCAAGAGGGGCGAACGCCTCTCCTTTCAAAAGAGCATGTCCGTCGAAGATGCGCGTCTCGCCATCGTTGAACACAACCCTCATGCGATGCGGGGCGAACGTCTCGAACCCCGTAATCTTCAACACGGGCAACGGATTTTCCGCATAGCATTTTCCATCTCGGACAATCATCGCATCCCTCCTCACATCGCAGGAACGATCTTCTCGAACGGCTTGCCCTGAACGGCAAGATTCCAGGCCGCGTACGCTTCCTCTTCATGAAGCGCCATCCATCCGTCAAGAATCCGACGCTGCTTGACAGGCAGTTCGCCCGACAGCATCTCACCGTCGAGTGCCACGACCGCCTCTTCTTCGTTGTACTTTACATGCACATGCGGCTTGTGGTGCTGCTTCGTGTCGAAGAAGCGCAAGTAGATGACCAGAGAACCGATTCGTGAAAGCTCACCCATTCTACACCTCCTTATGGCCACACCAAACACATGCTTCTACCTTGCGGACACACAATACGAAGCGCCAAAGCCCTTCGGCCTTGCACCACCTCGCGATTGGGCAAATTGTATCCCGCCCCGCGCGTATCTCGTCCAGCATGTACATTTTCTAGCAGAATTGGAACGTCACTATTCTACCCCATCCCCAGTCCGAAAACAAGCATGATTTCAAAGTTTGCGGAATCGCGAAACATTGGCCGGAGCAATTCCCAATCATGCGCCGCCAAGATAGCAGCGTTCCCAGTCAGTGGTGGCGGTCCATGCGGTCGCAACAAGTTGCGACCCTCCCAGTCAGCGGTGAAATTGCGGCGCGGGGCGCGCCGCAAACGTTTCCGCCGCGCCTCGCGGCGGAAGTCTGCATGGTCACTTGACTGCGGTGACCTTGCGGTAGGGAGCGGGCGGGATCGGTGCGGGAACGTTCTCGAACTGGTGGAGGAGCGCGGCGGGAACGACTGCAAGCGCAAGTTCACGGTCGGGGTTAGACCCGCCGATGCGCCAGAGGCACCCCCAGCCGCCCAGACGGTGGCAGCCGAACCAGACGTGCCCGTCACCATCCTCGACAAGCGGAAACACCGTCTCGCCGTTGCCGTCGCACGGCGCGCGGTTGACCTGCGACTTGGTGGCGGCAATCTGCTTTAGCACCTGCGGCGGGAACCACGCCGCCGCCGCCGCGCACGAGCGCAACCCGACTGGAGGTTCGTCGATGTCCGCCATCGCGTTCGCGGACCTCAGGCGCCCCAATCCCTTCAGCCCGATGACCTCGCGGCGCCATTTGCCGCCATCGTTCCACGCTGCGCTGTAGAACGATGCGCTGCCCGTCTCCACCCAGATGCCGCCGTGTGCCACGTAGCCTCGGATGGCGTCGATCATTTCCGTCCAGCGTCCTTGGCCTTCCACTGGGAAAACCTCGCCGTAGGGATTGACGATGGCGAAATACGCCGTCCGTCCTGCCACGAGCGCCGCGCGCAGCTCTTCCGCGCTGCTGAGCGACACGACCTTCAGACCATGCCGCGTCACGAGCGGCGAAGCGTTCAGCGCGTCCTTCCAATCGCTCACCGAGGCCTTCACCCATGAACCATGCACGCCCTCGAGCTCCAGCACGGCGATGCACGCGCCCTCCGGCGTCGTTTCGCGGAGCGGCTTGCCGGCGACCTCGGGCGGACACGGCACCGCCGGCTCAGCAGGCGCGGGACGGTACTCCCAGCGGCGTCCCTCCGCCTCCACGTACGGCGTCTCGCCCTCCAGCATCGCCGCCACGAGGCCGGGCGCGGTAATCCACCAGCCGTACGCCGCAAGTCGCTTCCCCGCCACCGTGCGCGGCACGTCGCCGAGGTTCACAGCCACCGACACGTCGCCGTACTTTGCCGTCACCACGCCGTCGTCCGACTCCCGCGACGGGTCGCCCGGCAGGGCGAGGAGCGGTGCGCGGTCGTGCGCGAACGCGACCACCGGCTTCAGGGCGATACGCGAGACCACCTTGTCCTGCAGCAGCTGCAGCCACTCGTACCATGCGCGCGCGGACTTGTCAACGATGTAGCTTTGCGCGCCCGCGCGCCAGGAAAGCTGGTATCCGATCGCGAACATCCACGCGAGCGTCCGCTCGTTGGTGACGAAGGAGCCGAGGTCGTGCATGTAGAAGAAAGCCTTGTCGTGGAAGAGGCGCGTGGCGATCGGCTCGATGTGCCACGAGTCGGCGGGATAGACGTCCTTGAAGAGGTCGCGCCAGGGCGGACGCGGCACGGGCACGATCCGCCACGTGCAGCCGCAGATCGCGGTCTGCTGGTTCGCCACCTGGTCCCAGCCGTCCTCCGTGCCGAGCGGCACGATGCCGCTGTCCTCCTCGTTCATCGAGAGGATGCCCTCCGCGTAGGCGGTGGGCGACGGCGAAGCAGGGTTGAAGTCCCAGCGCCATGTCCGCGCGCCGCACTGGTCCTGGAACAACAGGTCCACGGGATAGTCCACCGTGAACTCCCGCACCGTCTTCCGGTTCGCGGCCTGCACGGCGGGATGCCAGAACGTGATCGTCCAGCCGTCGTTCTTCGCGTACTGCTCGTGGTAGGGCTTGCCGTCGAAACCAAGCGAGAGCGGCGCCTCGCCGGCGGCGATGAAGGACGGCCCGCGCGGATGGTCGCACCACCATGTGGGGTTCGTGTAGGGCGAGACGAGATGTCCCTTCTTGCGCGCAAGCGTCTGGAACTCCAGCAGTTCCTCCCCTGTGCCGAACGCGGGGCGCGGCGGCAGGTGGTCGGGATACTCCTTGTCGAACCCGCCCTTCAGGTAGTCGGAATAGTGGATGAGAGACGGCACAGGCATGCCCTCCAGCGCAGCGATCTTCTCCTTCGCGGTGCCGCCGATGAAGAACAGCGGCGCACGGCGGAAGAGATCCACCTTCGCGGGATCCTTCACCTTGTCGGACATCGGACGCGTGAGCGTGTTCGCGCGCGCGTAGTCCGCCAGCGCCGTCTCGAGGTCCGCGCCCGTGCGGATGCGCACGGCGGGCGTCTTCGCCGTCTGGCCGTCCTTCGCCAAGCAGGCGAACGCGTGGAAGAACCAGCCACCGCGCGCGTCGCCGCCCGTGCCCGTTTCGCCCGGCACGAAGTGCACGGGGTTCTTCCACGGTTCGTGGGGCGGACGCGGCTGGACGCCATACCACGCCACTGTGCTGCCATCGGTCGCGGTGAGGTGCGCGAAGTCCGAGAACAGCGACGGGTAGGGCGTGCGGATTGAGAAGTAGCCGCCACTCACGAGCGGACGGAAGAACGAGTAGCCGCCCGCCTCCACCCAGTTACCGCCGGCGCGCACGAAATCGCGCACCGCGTCTAGGCAGGGGATGTAGTCCTTGGCGCTGCCGCACGGGAAATACTCGCCGTAGGGATTGACGATGATGAGCGTGTCCTTGGCGGCAAGCGCACGCTTCATCTCCGTGACGTCCGCCAGCGTCTCGAACGTGCAACTGCGCGGCAACGAGCGTTTCAGTTCGCGCACCCAGTCGCTGATCGCAAGCGGCACGAACGCACCCCCCTTCGGTCCGCAACGCAACGCGACCACGGCCACGCGCGTACGGCCCGGCGCCTTCGCCGCGAGGCGCGGCAGGAGACGCCGGATGGCGATAGCCCCGCCACGCCGAAGCGCCAGAGCATGCCCGCGCCGCCGAAGTGCTTGCCGCTCAGATACGGGCCGACGGGCGAGTCGATCAGCACCACGTCGCTCTGTCCCTTTGCGGGTGGACGCATCACCGTGCGTTTGTAGGAAAAGAGGCCGGCGGCGTCCGTACCCAGCCAGCGCTTCCCTTCCGCCGTCACCACGAGGTTCGTCTCCGGCAGGTCGAGCGGATGGTTCACGAGCGATGCGCCGTAGAGGTGGCGGTAGCCCTTGTCGTAGGTGTGCGGACCGGGGTGCCACGCCGTCGGCTTGTCCTCGGGCGAGGGATGGAAGAACTTTTCGTTGAACGCCATGCCGATGCCGGAGTTGCCGCGGCCGGGGTAGACGAAGCTCCGCACCGTCTCAGGGCGGAACCGCACGTTGGCCGGAAGTTCGAGCATCTTCGCGTCCGCGCCATGCGGCGTCACCTCCGCGCGCAGATCCACGGCGCCGTCACCGGTGGGCGTCTCGATCACCGTCACGTCGGCGCGGTCCGTACGCCACACGCGGCGCGTCACCGTCCCCTCGCGCGTGACCGTGTAAGTGTCACGAACGCCGCCGCGAGGCGCGGCGGAAACGTTTGCGTTTGCGGCGCGCCCCGCGCCGCACCCGTTCGTGGCGACGTCGGCGGCGGAGAGGTACGTGCCGTCGGCGAACTGCAGCCGCCAAAGGCCGTGCTCGCCTTCCGTCCAGACAGGCTCGGCGGACAGCAATACGGGGATGAGGATCAAACCGATGGTGTTTCTCTTCTTCATTTTTACCTTCCTTGCGACAGGGTGTCCGGTGAAAAGTATAGCACATTGTCGTTGGCGTACGAACCACGCAAAATATGCTATACTCCAATCAACCCACCTCCAGAGGAAACCATCATGATCGATTTCAACTACTGGTCACCAACGTACTTCGCGTTCGGGAAAGGCAAGGAATCTTGCACGGGCGAGCTCGTGCGCAAGTTCGGCGGCAGCAAGGCGTTGCTGCTATACGGCGGCGGCAGCGCCGTGAAGAGCGGACTCGTCGCCCGCGTCGAGGAGTCTCTCTCCAAGGCCGGCGTCGCATTCGTCGAACTCGGCGGCGTGAAGCCCAACCCGCGCAGCTCGCTCGTCGAGGAAGGTGTGCGCCTGGCGCTGGACAAGAACGTCAACTTCCTGCTCGCGGTCGGCGGCGGCAGCGTGATCGACTCCGCGAAGGCGGTCGCGATCGGCGCGGCCAACGGCGGTGAGTGGCGCCGGTTCTACGTCGGCAAAGAGGTGAAGGTGCGCCCAACGATCCCCGCCGCGCTGCCGGTGGGCGTGGTGCTCACGATCGCCGCCGCCGGAAGCGAAGGCTCCACGAACAGCATCATCAACCTCGAGCCCGAAAACCTCAAGCGCGGCGCAGGCGGCGACATCCTGCGCCCGAAGTTCGCCATCCTGAACCCCGAGCTCACCATGACCCTCCCGCCCTTCCAGACCGCATGCGGCCTTGCGGACATGTTTGCGCACCTCTGCGAGCGCTACTTCTCGCCCACGCCCGACGTCGCGCTCACCGACAACCTCTGCGAGGCCGTGATGCGCACCGTCGTTGAGGAGAGCGCTAAGGTGATGGCGAACCCCTCCGACTACCAGGCGTCCAGGACTGGGCGAGCCACGGCATCGAGCACGAGCTCTCGGCGCTCTACGACTGCGCGCACGGCGCCGGCCTCGCCGTCGTGATGCCCGCGTGGATGACGTACGTCTACAAGACGGACTCGGCGCGCTTCGCCAGGTTCGCGCGGAACGTCTTCGGCGTCGGCCACGGCGTCCCCGATGCCGATGCCGCGCTTGCCGGCATCGCGGCGTTCCGCAAATGGCTCAAGTTTCTCGGCCTCCCGCTCACCTTCGCGGAGCTCGGCGCGAAAGAGGAGGACATCCCCCTTCTCGTCAAGACGCTCAACCTCAGCGGCAACACCCTCGGCGGTTTCCAACCCCTCACCGAATCCGATGTTGCCGCAATATATCGGCTGTGTTTGGGTGCCTAGTGCTTAGTGCCTAGTGCCTAGTGCTTAGTGCTTAGTGCTTGGTGCTTGGTGCTTGGTGCCTTGTGTTTGGTGATTAGTGCTTAGTGCTTGGTGATTAGAGCCTGGGTATGGTACACTATGGGCACAGGACGACTTCAGAAAGGACATATGAGATGACGGCAGAAGAAAGCAAGAGATTCAAGAAGGCGCAGTGGCGGTTCATCCTCTGCAGCATGATCGCGTACGCGTTTTTCTATGTGACGCGCAAGAACCTGTCCATGGCTCAGCCGGAGATGTTTGCGCAGGGCGTGATCTCCAAGGAGGCGCTCGGCACGATCCTCACGGTCCATGGCGTTCTGTACGGACTGAGCCGCTTCGTCAACGGCTTCTGGGCGGACAAGCTGAACGGACGCGTCTTCATGACGATCGGGCTCGCGCTCTCCGCGCTGATGAACTTCCTGTTCGGCTGCACGTCGCTCACGATCCTCTTCGCCGCGTTCTGGATCGTCAACGGCTGGACCCAGGGCATGGGCTTCCCGCCTTGCGCAAAGATGCTCACGCACTGGATACATCCCAAGGAGCTGGCTACGAAGATGTCGATCTGGAACACCAGCCACTCGTTCGGCTCCGCGATGGCGCTCGGGCTCTGCTCGCTGCTCTTCGCCTTCGGCCTTGGCTGGCGGTGGTGCTTCTACGTGCCTGCGGCGCTGGCCGGCCTCGCGGCAATCTTCTGCTTCTTCTGCGTGAAGGACGGCCCGCACGAGGACGGCCTCCCCGAACTAGACCTCTCCGACGTGCGCGGAACGAAGTCCGACACGGACGAGAAGCACGTCGTCACCGACGCCGACCGGCGGCGGCTCGTCTTCCGCAACCGCGTGATCTGGCTGTGCGCGCTCGCGAACTTCTTCGTCTACGTGGTACGCTTCGGCTTCCTCGACTGGGGTCCCACCTTCCTCAAGGAGTACAAGGGGATCGACGTTTCCAAGGGCGGTCTCATGATCATCGCCTTCGAGCTGGCGGCGGTCGTGGGCACGGTCTTCGCTGGTTGGATCACCGACCGCCTCTTCGCGGGACGCGGCGTGCGCACGTGCGTGTTCTGCATGCTCTTCGCCGGACTCTGCGCGCTTGGCTTCTGGTATCTGCCGGCGGGTTCCGCGATCTGGCAGGCGACGCTCCTCCTGATGGGAACGGGCTTCTTCATCTACGGCCCCCAGGCTCTCATCGGCATAGTGGCGGCGCAGCAGGCGACGAACGACGCCGCGGCGATGGCGAACGGATTCATGGGCATCATGGGGTATGCCGCCACGACGGTGTCCGGACTCGGCATCGCGCTCATAAGCAAGCACTTCGGCTGGAATGCCGCGCTCCTTTCCATCGGCGGCTTCGCGCTCGTCGGCATGGTGTTCTTCCTCTTCGCGTGGAACGCCAACGCCACCGGCTACAGCGCGAAGAAGGCGTAATTGCCGTCACCACCTGTAGTACCGGTACGGGTCGTCCTCTGCCACGGGCACGTCCGCATAGCGGATGACCGTACCGCCGAAGTTGCACTCCATGTTGCCGAGGAGCCGGCACAGCATGTACTGCGCGTGCCGCTTCGTGGTGCGCAGGTATGGCTTCGCCACCTCGTCGATCAACCACGGCGGCACCTGCCAGAACGCCAGCCAGCCGTTCCCGTGGCGCACCAGGCGAAACGCCGCGTTGCCTTCCGCCGACGGTTCAGTGAATGCGTCGAAGTCCATGGCGCCGTGCCATGACCAGTCGGCGTTGGAAAGTCCGTTCAGCTCCGGCGGCAGCTTCTCGATCCTGCTCGCATAGCAGCCGTTCGTCGGCGCCATCGCGAGCGGCACGGGGCTCCACTCCGCCACTTCCTTCGCCGTAAGCCCAAGGCAGACCACTCGTCCGCCCTTCGCGATCTTCTTGTCGAATCCCTCCGGCTTGCGCGCGCCGGACGTGACGATGTAGTCGCACCACTGGCCAGATTCCTTGCCTGTGTAGTCCTGCACGAACCCGGTTCCGAGGTCGCGGGCGAGCATCCACGCCTGCTGTCCAAAGGCGTACGGCTTCTTCGGCCAGATCTTGCCGCCGTCGCACAGGCGCGACACGAGGCGAACCGAGATGTCGTCCGCCACGGGATCTGGCACTGTGCGACCAGTAACGTCAAGCTGGCAGAACGTGATGCGCCCGTCGCCGATAGTCCAGTCCAGCAGCGGCGCGTACTGGAGGTCGAACCCGCCATCCACAAGCGCGCGCCAGTCGCCGACGGTCGGCTTCTCGGGTATGACGCTCGCCACATTCCCGCGGTTGCGGCACCGCCACACGCGCGTGTTGCGGAACCCAGCCCACGTGTCCGTGTTGTAATGCACCTCGACATCGGGAATGCCTTCGAGGTACGGCGGTATGAGCGTCGCCTCGCCAGCCCAGTCTCGCAACATCGCCTCGTCCAGCGCGAGGCCAAGCGCCTTGTCGCGGAAGCGCGGAAATGCGTTGCGCAGTCCATACGCCTGCACGCGGAAGCCGACCGACTCCAGCGCCGCCTTGTCCTGCTCGAACACGAGGACGCGCCCCTGACGGCGCGCGAGCGGGACGAGGACGCGGTCCAGCAGGTCGCGCGTGAGCGCGCCGCGTCCCACCACGAGCGAAACGGCGTTGGTGAACGGTTCCGCGCAGTCCGTATGCTCGAAGTCGATGCCGAGGCGGGCGAACTCCTTCGCTGTCATGCCCTGCGGATCGTAAAGCAAGAGACCTTTCGCGGCGGCTTTCGCGGGCGTGTAGCTCTCGAGCGCGAAGGCGTCGCGCTGCACGTTGCCGCCCGCGAAAGTGAACGTGGCCGCCAGCTCGAACGTGCCCGGCTTCGCCGGTAGCGTGAAGGCGACCGGCACGTCGCGCCGCCCGCCCGGCGGCACCGTGATCGTACCTCGGAGCTGCGGACGCGCAGGAGCGCGTCCCTCCCGACTGAGCTCCATACGGGAGGGTCGCGCTCCTGCGCGACCGTCAGCCAACACGCATGTCCATGCGACCTCCTGCGGTACGCGGCGGTCGTTGAGGATCACGAGCGTCTTCTTCACCGTCTCGCCGGGACGGAAGTGGTGGCGCTTGTCGGTGAACGTGCCATCGCCGCCGATGAAGCCGCAGTCCTCGGCGTTCCAGCGCACGAGCGTCTCGCCCACGACCGTGCGCGTTGTCAGCGACGCGTCGCCGGTGCCTGTGTCCCAGCCTGCAAAGAATAGGAAGTCGGGCACGATGCCTGGCGACTTCAGTCCCTGCCACCGCGCCGGGTTTTCCCGTCCGGGGATACCGCCGCCCACATGGAAGGATTCCTGGTCCCACGGCAACATGGCCGTTATGCCCCAGGCGCGATGGCTGCGCCAGTTGTCCGACATGAACCGCGCCTGGATGCCGTGGTAGTTGTTGGTGAGTCCGCGCAACGGCTGGTTGAGCCGGCTCCAGGAGAACGGCTCGCCCGCCGCCCACAACGCCTCCTCGTGCCGCAGGGCCTTGACCGTCGACGGCATATCGCCTTCGTACGCGGCGTCGCCCCGGAACGCCGCCGCGAACTCGCTCGCCCACAGGCTCTGATAGCCGACGCACCGCCAGATGAAGAGCGGGCCGCGGTAGCTTGACCAGCTGGATATGTGCGGCATGCCCCACTCCACGAAGAAGAGCGGCTTCTCGCCTGTCTCGCTCCAGTGCTGGAGCCAGTCGCTGCGCTCCTGGATCGGCGCCCAGTTGAGGTAGATGTTCACGGTATGGAAGTCGTCGAGGTTGCCGGACTCGTGGTGGTAGATTGGACGCGTGCCGTCTATCAAACGCGCGATGCGCGCCGCGATCTGCGCCTGATGGCGGTTGCGGAAGGAGCGTTGCGGCGTGTCCTTCGGCGAATACCGGCCGTCGATGCGCAACGGGTTCATGTCGCCGGTGTAGCCTGTCGTGTTGTGGTTCATCGCGTAGGAGATCACGCACGGGTGGTTGCGCGCGCGGAGAATGGCCCAGCGCGTCAGCTCGCGGTAGCGCGCGGCGACATCGGGCTTGTCGAGCTGGAAATTGTAGTCGCGGACGTGAGGCAGAGAGAAGGAGAACAGCACGCCCGACTCGTCGCACGCCTCCAGAAGCGCGTCCATGTATGACACCGCCCCCGGAGAGAAGTTGTAGTTGCCGGCGATGATGAAGTTGAAGCCTTCGCTCTTCAGGCGGCGGCACAGCTCGAGCGCCGACGCCTTGCAGGCGACGTTCGCCGAGGCGTTGATCGACCGGTTGTAGAGCGCGCGCAGGTGGATCGGCACGCCGTTGAGCAGCAGGTCGCGTCCAGCGATCTTCACGTCTCGGAAACCAAACTCGAACGGCAGCGCGGCGTCGAGCAGCACGGGAGGGTCGCGCTCCTGCGCGACCGCCGCCGGGACGGCGGCTCTCCAGAGTTCCATCCGGCAAACGTAGCGGTTGCCGGGCGTGTGTGTGTCCCAAGTCTTCGCGTCCGGCCAGTCGGCCGTGAAGGCGAGCCGGCCGTCGGCGTCTGGCGTCAGCTCGCCACTCGCGAAAACCTTAAGGTGTTTAAGGTGTTTAAGGCCTTCAGGGGCTTTAGGGTCTTTAAGGTCTTTAAGGTCTTTAAGGTCTTTAGGGACATTAGTGTCTTTAAAGTCGTTATGGGTATTAGGGTCTTTAAACTCCTTAATGACCTTAAAATCCTTAATATCATAAACCCGAGCGACCACCTTCCACCCTTCACCTTTCACCTTTCCCCCTTCACCTTTCACCTTTCCCCTTTCACCTTTCTCAACATCGGCCACAAAGGTGATCTTGCCGTGTGCCGTATCGGCTTCCGCCGTCGCGGCGGCTATGCGTGGAGCATCCTTCGGCATGACGTCGAGGTACACGTCGCCGGTCACGCCCTTGAACTTCACCTCGCTCTTCTTCTCGACCGCACGGTCTGGCGCGTTGAAGTCGAGCGTGGTGGGGTTGAGCGGATAGGCCGTCACGTCGAGGATGACGGACTGCCTCTTCCCCGGCTTCGCGAACGCCGTGATGTCGGCCTCGCCGCCAGGGAACGTCACCTCCGCCGCCCGTGCGCCGTCCACGTACACGACTGCGCGCGTCTGCAGCATCGTGAACGTGAGAACCACGCGCTTACCTGCCGCCTCGGCAGGCATCTCGAAATCGCGCCGGTACCAGGCCCGGTCCTTCTCGAACGATTTGATGCCGTGGTCCTCGAACCAGTCGGAAAGCCACACCTCCTGTGCCTTGTATCCCCAGCTGTTGGGAGAGCTCCACACAGACGGGATCTTCCCCCAGCCCCAGTTGTCCTCGGGACCAGGCGCGACGCCGGCCGCGTCGTTCGTCAGCGCGGGACGGAACCCCCAAAGGCCGTTCAGCGACCAGCGCGCGCGCGTGGCCGACGACGTCTTCCATGCGCCGTCGAGCGACCATGGATCGGTTTGTGCGGTCGCGCAGGAGCGCGACCCTCCCGTTGCGCATGCGTGCGACCCTCCCGCATGGAGATATCCTTCCGGTAGGGGAGCGTTGCAGGGCTTGAGGGCGCGGTTGCGTTTCACGGACAGCGTCATCGGGCCGAACTCCACCGTCCCTGCCGTCCCGAAATTGTTGAGACCGATGTTGAGCATCACGGCGCCTTCGGGGATCGGAAAGTCGCGCACGCAGTCCGTCCAGTCGTGCGTCCCCGCGTAGCCGAAGACGTTCGGCCAGCCGCCCACCATCTTGCCGTCCTTGCCGTGGAACGACATCGGGATGCGTCCGTTCATCCAACTTTCCTTCCCACAGACGAGATCGGTCGTCTTCATCCGCGCGCGCAACGTCAGTACGCCCCATTCCGGATTGATGGCCACGCGATAGCTCTTCCCCTTCCCGGGGCTGAAGGAAAACGCCTGTCCCGTCTCGAGGACATTCTGCGCGAAAACATTCCCCCCACAAAGTAGGCAACCAAGCAAAAAAGAAAATACTTGCATTTTCATGCTCACATTATAACACATTTTGTGCTATACTCATTTCACAGACTTGCCCATAATGAAAGGAAGAGGTACAATGAGATTCTTGAGCCTGGCCGCATGCCTGGTTGCTTGTGGCTTTTTGCATGCCGCGCCGACGTACAACGGGCCAGTGAAGGCGCAGGAGGTGCGCGCAAGAGAGGGTGTAGGGAACTTCCTGGCGAAGCTGAAGGCCGGGAAGACCGTCACCGTCGCCTATTTGGGCGGATCGATCACCGCCATGAACGGCTGGCGCAACATGACGACGAAATGGCTCCAGGACGCGAATACCAACGCGACAGTGAAGGAAGTCCACGCCTCCATCGGCGGAACAGGCTCGGACCTCGGCGCTTTTCGCGTGGGGCATGACGCGCTCCGCCACAAGCCGGACCTTCTGTTCGTCGAGTTCGCCACGAACGACAGCGGACGGAAGCCGGAGGACATCTGGCGGTCGATGGAGGGCATAGTGCGCCGCACCTGGAAGCAGGATTCCCAGACGGACATAGTCTTCGTCTACACCATCACCGCCGCAATGACGAACGACTACCTGAACGGAATGTGCAATCGCTCCGCCAGCGCGATGGAGCAGTTGGCCGACCACTACGGCATCCCGTCCATCTGCTTCGGTCCGCTCGTTACCAAATACCTCGCCGCCAACAAGCTCGTAATGAGCGCGAAGGAATACGAGAACGCCGTCTCGAAAGATGACCTGGACCGCGAGAAGAAGATCAAGGAGCTGATCGCAAAGGATCCGCGCATCCTCTTCGCGCGCGACGGCGTGCACCCATCCGAGAAGGGCCATCAGCTATACCTGATCTCCGTCGCCAACGGCTTCAGGGAAATGTGGCATTCTACCGCCGTAAACCATGCCCATCACCTCGCCACGACGTTCATCGAAGGCAACCTGGAGGCCGCCAAGATGGTACCGGTGAGGCCTGAGATGCTGTACGGATCATGGCGGAAGCTTCCAGAGAACGACAGCAAGATGAAATCGTTCTCGAACCGTACCGGCGACATATGGTACGCGCGCGAGCCGGGTGACACGCTGACGTTCAAGTTCAAGGGAAGGTGCTGCAAGATATACGACCTGCTCGGGCCGGATGGCGGACAGTTGTGGATAACGGTAGATGGGGTACGCACCAAGCGGCCCGTCCCCCGCTTCGACAGCTACTGCACCTACCACCGCATCGCGACGCTCGGCATCTACGACGGAAAGGACGGCGTGCACGAGGTGCAGATAGAAGTCGACAAGAACGAACCTTCTCGCCAGTCTGTGGCCTTTCGCCTGCAGAATCCAGATTCGGAGCTGAGCTCGCCGAAGTATCGCGGCACGAAGTTCTGGCCGTCGCAGATTCTTTTGATCGGCGATCTGGTGCAGTGATGCAAGCGGTCGCGCAGGAGCGCGACCCTCCCGTATGGAGAGCCGCCGTCTCGGCGGCGCATCGACTGGGACAGCAGCCGTCTCGGCAGCGCAAGCTACAGCGCGCAGCCTGGCACGAACGTGCCGACGTCGCGGCCTGCAAAGATGGACTGCAGCACGCGAGGAGTGGCGGCGTTCGCGATCACCACGTGCGCGCCGGCCTTGGCCGCGTTCTGGACGGCCTTGAGCTTGGAGTCCATGCCGCCCTTGGACAGGGACCCCTTCTGGCCCGCGCGCACGAGCTTGAACGCGTCGCGGATGCGGCCGATGGTTTGAACCCGCCGGCCGTTCTCGTCAAGGAGCCCGTCCACCGTCGTAAGCAGCACGAGCGCGTCGGCGCAGACGAGTTTGACGATGAGCGAGGAGAGCCAGTCGTTGTCGCCGAACGTAAGGCCCTTGATTTCCTCGTCGGCAACCACGTCGTTCTCGTTCACCACGGGCACGATGCCGGCGCGCACTAGATGGTCGAGCGAGCGGCGCACGTTGGCCGCGCGGCGACGGTCGTCGAAATCGGCGTGGGTGAGCAGCACCTGTCCGATCTTGACGTCGTGCGCCTCGAAAAGGCGCTCGTACTCGGATATGAAGCGCGCCTGCCCCACGGCGGCGCACATCTGCACGTCGTTCACCTGCGTGGGGCGCGCGGAGAGACCGAGGGCCTCCACGCCGGCGGCCACCGCGCCGGACGATACGAAGATAACCTCCAGCCCGGCCTTGCGCAGCTCGCAGAGCTGGCTGACCAGCCGACGGAGCGCCCGGTAGTCCGGCCGTCCCGTCGGCTTGGCGATGGAGTGCGTCCCCACCTTCACGACCACCCGACGCACGTCCTGGAGGGACGCCCGTTCTTTGGCCAGTAGCTGACGAGGAGTTGGCATGGCTGGTGCTTGGTGCTGGGTGCTTGGTGCTTAGTGCGTTGCTTTCGCGCTAATTGCCGGCCCGCAAGGCCTGCACCAAGCACTAAGCACTAGGCACTAAGCACTAGGCACTAGGCTCCTAACTGGAGGCGGACAAAACGCTTCACCTTAAGCGTGTCGCCGAGGTTCTTGGCGACGCCGTCCAGGAACTTCTCCATGGTCAGCTTATCATCGGCCCAGTACTCCTGCTTGAGCAGGCAGATCTGCGTGCAGAACTTGGCGGCCATGCCCTTCTTGATGCCGACGAGCGCCTGCTCGGGCGGCAGCTTGCCCTTCTGCTCCTTGAGCGCGTTGAGCTTGATCTCGAGCTCGGCGTCGATCTCGGACTGCGGAACGTCGGCCACGTCGATGTACTTCGGCGAGTTGGCGGCGATCTGGAGGCAGAGCGCGTGAGCGGCATCGGCCAGCTCCTGCGATGCGGCGACTTCCGGCTTCGTGCAGCCGATCTCCACCAGGACGCCGATCTTGCCGCCCATGTGGATGTAGCCGGAGAGGACGCCCTCGCCCTCGAGCACGTAGCGCTCGGAGCGGCGGATCTTCACGTTCTCGCCCGTCTTCGTGAGGAGCATCTTGTAGTCGTCGTTGAGCGTCTGCTCGATGTCCTTGCCATCGAGCGCGACCTGGGCGGCGTCCTTTACGAACTTGATGAACGCGTCCGTCTTCGCCACGAAGTCGGTCTCGCAGTTGACCTCGGCGAGGGCGAGCGCCTTGCCGTCGGCGGCCGACGCGAGGGCGATGATGCCCTCCTTCGACTCCTTGTCGACGCGCTTCGCCGCAACAGCGAGGCCCTTCTCGCGGAGATACTTCACCGCCTCTTCCATGTTGCCGTCCGTGGCGATGAGCGCTTCCTTGCACGCGCCCATGCCGGCGGCCGTGGCCTCGCGGAGTTCCTTGATCTGCTGGATTGAGATTGCCATGATTAGAATTACCTTTCTTCTTGTGGGGGTGCGGGGGAGACTGGTCTCCCCCGTCGTTTGCAATTACTCAGCCTTGGGCGCCTCCGCTGCCGGAGCCTCTGCCGCAGGAGCGGCCTCCTCCGCAGGGGCTTCGGTTGTCGCGGCCTCGGCGGCGGCGACAGCAGCCTGCGCGGCCTCGACCTTCTCCTTGCGCGCGGCGGCGAGCTCGGCCTTGGCCTTGGCCTCGGCCTTCTCCTTGGCCTCGCGGGCGATCTGCTTCACGTCACGGGAGACGCCGGACTTGGCGCCCTTGGAGCGCACGGCCTTGAGGGCTTCCCCGCCCTTCGCCTCGGCGGCGGCCTTCTTCTCGGCGGCGGCCTTCTCCTTGCGGGCGGCGCGCTCGGCCTTCTCCTGCTCCTCGCGGGCGGCGCGCTCGGCGTCGCGCTTGGCCTTCTGCTCGGCGGCCACGCGGGAGTACTCGTCGTTGGCGGACTTCACGACGTTGACGATGCCGTTCACGAGCATCTCGATGCCGCGCACGGAATCGTCGTTGCCGGGAATGACGTAGTCGATGGGGTCGGGGTTGGCGTTGGTGTCGGTGAGAGCCACGATCGGGATGTGGAGGCGGGAAGCCTCGCGCACGGCGTTGATCTCGCGGCAGACGTCGATGATGAACACGGCACCCGGACGCTCGTCCATGTCGGCGATGCCCGTGAGGTTCTTCTCGAGCTTGGCCAACTCGCGGCGGAGCATGGAGGCCTCCTGCTTGTGCTTGGAGAGCTCGCCGTTGTTGGCGCGGGCGAGGGCCTGGATCTGGCGCATGCGCTTGACGCTGCCGCGGATCGTCTGGCTGTTGGTGAGCGTGCCGCCGAGCCAGCGCTCGGTCATGTAGTACTGGCCGCAATCCTCGGCCGCCTGCTTCACGATCTCCTGGGCCTGCTTCTTCGTGGCGATGAAGAGTATCTTCTTGCCGTCGAGGATCGTCTTGCGGAGGAACTCGGCCGCCTCGTCGATGAGCGTCACCGTCTGCGTCAGGTCGATGATGTGGATGCCGTTGCGCTTGTCGAAGATGTACGGCTTCATCTTGGGGTTCCACCGCTTCGTCTGGTGGCCAAAGTGCAGGCCCGCGTCGAAGAGATCCTTGAGGGTGAGGCCGGTGGCGGCCGATGTTGGCATGTCCATGTTCTTTTTTGAACCTTTCTCTGTTGCGGGACGACAGGCAACCGCGCCCGTCTTCCCATGGTTAATCCGCTTTGGCGCTCCGGCCTGGACGGGCCATCGCGTCGTTCGCTTCCGCGCGGCAACGACCACTCGGTCCTTCCGCGCCCGGAAAACAGCGGGGTAGTATATCAAACGCCGCGCGCTAACGCAATGCGAAATGTGATATAATTGCGCTTTGCCGAGTTTTCGGAGGAAAGACACATGAAAAGACGCGATTTCCTGAAGCAGGCGGCCGCAATGGCCGCTATTGGCGTCGGTGGCTGCATGGCCGGCGGTCGCGGTAGCCGGAATGCCGACGCGACGCGCGGCGTGGTCGTCAGCGCCCGCGACCTCTCCGGCGCATTCGACTGGCCGCGTCTGGCCCACGATGCCGGCCTTACCACCATCGCCACGCACATCGGTCCGCGCGACGTGATCCCGTTCATCATGAGCGGCCGCGGCGAACGGTTCCTGGACGCCTGCGCGCGCTACGGCCTGCAGGTGGAGCACGAGCTTCATGCCATAGACTGGCTCCTTCCGCGGGACATGTTCGCCTCCGATCCCTCCTTCTTCCGAATGAACGCCAAGGGCGAGCGCACGCCCGACTCCAACTGCTGCCCTTCCAACCCCTTCGCCATCGAGGTTATCGCCTGCCGCGCCGTGGAGACCGCCCGCATCTGCCGCTCCACCACCGGACGCCACTTCTTCTGGATGACCGACAACGGCGAGAAGTGCAACTGCCGCAAGTGCAAGGGCCTCTCCGGCGCCGAGCAGGC
>CACXPT010000109.1 GCA_902769585.1 uncultured bacterium | reverse complement strand
TGGCTGCGGTAAAGCCAGAAGCGGTCCTTCGGAACGCCCATCAGGTCCACGATGCCGAAGTAGGAGCTGCGCGCCAGCTCGCGCTTGGGCACGTCCTTCATCATCGGGAAGGAATTGCTGTGGATGTACGGCGTGGGCTCGCCCAGGTAGTCGATGCCCGTCCACACGAACTCGCCTGCGCAGTAGCGGTCCTTCTCCATGCGCCAGAACTCGATGTCGGGGATGTCGCTCCACGGCGCGGCGTTGTGGTCGTAGCCGTCCACCTCGCGCTCCGGCACGTTGAAGGCCGTCTTGTACGGCGAGGGCGGCATGCTGAAGAAGCCGTAGCTGCTGAGGGCGGACGCGCTCTCGGAGTAGACGGTCGGCTTGTCCGGATGCTTCGCCTTCACGCGCGCGTACTGGCGCTTGTAGTTCCAGCCCGTCAGGTCGAGCTCGGCGAACATGCCCGTCTCGATCGCGTTCGCGTGGCAGCAGCCGATGCCCACGGGACGCGTCGTGTCGAGCTCGCGGATCGCGTTGCGGAACTGGCGGAAGCGCTCGGCGCTCATGCCGCTCTTCACCTTCGGATTCTTCCCGTTCCAATCGTAGCCGTTCGGCGGGATCTCGTTGCCGATGGACCACATGACGACAGACGGATGGTTCCGGTCGCGCCGCGCGAACGCGCGCAGGTTGCGGCTCACGTACTCCTCCAGGTCCTGCTCCGGGCGCCGCCCGGCCGTGCCGTCCCACTTGTCGAAGCACTCGTTCCACACCACGATGCCCATCTCGTCGCAGAGCTCCAGCACTTGCGGGTCGCATGCGTTGTGGCTCGTGCGGAGCGCGTTCACGCCCCATGCCGAGCGGCCCCATGTCCGCGTGCAGGTCCACGCCGTACAGCTGCACGCGCCGCCCGTTCAGGTGGAAGCCGTCGTCTGCGGTGAACTCCGCCGCGCGGACGCCGAATCGGACCTTCACCACGTCGACCGCTTCGCCTGCGGACACCCCGATCTCGGCCGTGTACAGGTTCGGGTTGTCGACATCCCACAGCTTCGGGTTCGGCACGACCTTGCTCACCTCGTGCGTCACTTCAGACTTTGCCGGTATCTTGTGCGTTGACGGACTTCCCATTTTAACGATCGTTCCGGAAGCGTCGCGCAACTGTACGCAGTATTTGACTTCCACCTCCGTGGCGAGTGGATTCTTGTCGGTCCATGTCACTCGCACGGTGGCGGCATCTTTTGCCACTGTCGGCGTCGTGACGAACACGCTGCCCGGCACCACATGCACGGCCGGCGCGGAGACGAGCCGCACCGCGCGGTAGATGCCCGCGCCGGGATACCAGCGGCTCTTGTGGTCGCGCGTGTCCGCGCGCACGGCGAGCGTGTTCTCGCCTGCCTTCACGAACGGCGCCGCGTCCACGCGGAAGCTCATGTAGCCGTAGTCCCAGCCGCCGGCCAGCTTGCCGTTCACGTACACCTTCGGGCTGGCCATCACGCCGTCGAACTCCAGCCACAGCGCGCCGCCGGCCTTCACGCGCGCGAACTGCGCGTCCGTGAGCGCGAACGTGCGCCTGTACCAGCCCACGCCCTGCCACGGCAGCTTGCCCGTGCCGCCGTACGCCTCGGGGTCGAACGGGCCGGAGATCGCCCAGTCGTGCGGCACCTCCACCGTCTGCCACGCCGCGTCGTCGAAGGCGACGGGCGACGCGTCAAGCGCCGCCGAATGATCCTTGGAGAACTTCCAGTCTCCGCAAAGCGAGACGACGGTTCTGCCGCCGTTCTCGTCGCAACCGGCCAGCAGTGCTGCCAACCCCAGCGCAATGAACATTTTTTTCATGCCGCTATTCTACCACAGAAGTGTGAAAGGCGAAAGGTGAAAGGTGAAGGGTGGCTCTTGTGGTGGCTATAGAGGATACTGTATAATGGGGGGCATGAAAAAAAGATGCTTGCTGGCTGGCGCGGTTCTTTTTGCCGCGGTGGTGTTTGGTGAAGAGTGCGCGCGCTTCGGCTTCGACGAGGCGCAGGGCGTGTGCGCGGCCGATTCCGTGCGCGGCACCTGCGCCGCGCTCGTGGGCGGCGCGCGCTGGGCGCAGGGCTCCTTCGGCACGGCGCTCGCCACGGGCACGCCCCGCGCCGCGGCGGAGGTGGATGCCGTCCCCGGCATCGACGGCGGCGACGCGGCCACGCTCTTCCTCCGCTTCCGCAGGGAGGGACGGGGCAGCGGCAAGTACCCGAGCCTGCTCACCTCCGACGCCTGGAGCGGCGTGGGCGGCACGCTGTTCTTCTCCACCGGACCCAACTTGGCCGTGCGCTTGCGCGCGGACGGAACCGAGGCCAGCTGGACTGCGTTCGCCAACATGCCCACCGGACGCTGGACGTCCGTCGCCGTGACGTTCAAACGGCCGGACGTGACCGTCTACGCGGACGGCGTCCCCGTGAGCCGCGGCAAGTGGAACCATCCCTTCCTCCTCGGCCGCACGCACCTCGGCGCTTGGGGGACTGATTCGTTCGACGGCCTGATCGACGACTTCCGAGTGTGGAACGAGGCGCTGCCGCCGGAGCGCATCGCGGCGCTCGCCGCGGAGGCGCCGTGGAAAGGCGCGGGCAGGGCGACGAAGTACGCCGCAGCCAAGGGAACGCCCGTTCTCGTTCTGGACGGCGACGCCTCCACGCTCACCCTCGACTCGATCGGAAACATCATCTCCATCCGCGAGAAGGCGACGGGACGCGAACTTGTGTCCGAACCAACCTCTTTCGCGCGCATCGAGATGGAGAACGGCTCCGTGCGTCTCGCCCGGCGGATCACGCGCGCCGGCGAGGGACGCTTCGTCTGCACGTTCCAGTCCGGCGCGGGCACGGCGACGTTCGCCGTGAAGCCGTTCCCCGGGGGGTGGACGTTCACGGTTGAGAGCCTCGACGTGCCGGGCGCGCGCGCGCTCGCGTTCGCGCGCGTCACGCCGTCTTGCGCAAAGTGGAAGGGCGGTTTCGCGAACGCGTGGAGCGACGAGCAGTCGGCCGTGGCCGTGCGCGCGGCGGAGCTGGCGGGCGAGCCGTCGTTCCGCGGCGGCGCGCTCGCGGTGTGGGTGGACGCCGCGCAGGCGAAGGGACAGCGCGCGCTCCTCGCGGCCGGTCCGCGCGCGGGCTTCCGCAAGCAGCTGCAGGAGATGACGAAGGCCGCGGGCGTGCCGCAGAGCGACTGCGGCGGCGCGTGGTCGATGGGGAGCGAGCAGTCTCGCCGGAGCTACGTGTTCGCGAGCATCCAGGACGGCGACATCGACTACTGGATCGACCTCGCGCGCCGCTCGGGCTTCTCCATCATCCACATCAACGACTACTCGTGGTCTGGCCTGCTCGGCCCCTACCCGATCAATCCAAAGGCGTTTCCGGGCGGCATTGAGGAGATGAAGCGCGCGGCGGACCGCGTGCACGCCGCCGGCCTGCAGATGGGCATCCACTCGCTCACCGGCTGCATCAACCCGCGCGCGGACTGGATCCACCCAGTCTGCGACACGAACCTCGTGGCGGACTACGTCTACACGCTCGCCCAGCCGCTCGCGCCAGACGCGACGGAACTCGTCGTCGAGGAGCTGCCGGGTCCGAAGCACTCCACCGTGTTCACCTACTCCTCCAACGGCAACGTGCTCCAGATCGGCGGCGAGCTGATGCAGTACACGGGCATCCGCCGCGTGAAGCCGTATGCGTTCACGGGGCTTACGCGCGGCGCGTTCAAGACGACGAAGCTCGCCGGCACGATTCCCGCCGGCACGCGCGTAGCCTACCTTCACCAACGCTACATCGCGTTCTATCCCAACCCCGACTCCCCGCTTGCGGAGAAGCTCGCCTCACGCCTCGCGGAGGTCTACAACTTCTGCGGACTCGACGACTTCTACTTCGACGGCTCTGAGGGCATGGGCACGCGCTACGGCATCGACGCGATGCGCCACAAGATCTTCGCCAAGTTCGCGCGCAACAACGGGCACTCGGCTTCCGTAGAGGCGAGTTGCGGCGGCGCGAACAACTGGTGGTTCCAGACGCGCATGGCCACCGTCGACCATCCCGTATGGGGCGCGAAGCGCTTCCACGACTGGCACATCACGTGGGCCGTCGACAACGGTCGCAACGCGAACTTCCTCGAGCCGCAGATGGGCTGGTGGGCGCCGCGCGTGGCCGTGCCGATGGCGCGCGGACACTTCCCGGACGACATGGAGTACTTCGCCGGAAAGAACGCGGGACACGACGCGGCGATGTCCGTGCAGGGCATCACGGCGCGTCCGCTCCCCGTTGGCATCCGTCGCCAGCTGGCGATCCTCGGCTGGTACGAGCACGCGCGCCTCGCGCGGGCGTTCACGGACGAGGCGAAGGCCTACCTCGCCACGCCCGAGACGGAGGCGCGTCTGCGCCAGGACGCGGCGGGCAACTGGCAGCTGACGGACGTGGAAGTCCTTGTCCACCGCGCGGGACTGCCGTGGACGCGCACGTGGACGGTCGACGGCGGCGCGGCGCGGCGTCCGGCTGCGCTCCGCGTGGAGGCGCTCTACGCGCCCGGCGCGGAGTCCACAGGCCGCACGCTCGCGGACGCGGATTCCTTCGCGAAGATGCAGGCGACGTCAGCCCCCGGCGTGAAAATGTCGTTCGATCCGGCGTGCGCCGACAAGGAGCACGGGCGCACGTTCAAACTCGCTGCGAGCAACGCCACGGCGCCGCGCAACGGCGCTTGGGCGCGGGCGCGTCTCGCGTTCGACTTCCCCGGGCTCGACATCGGCGCGAAGCGCACCGTCTTCGGCGCGTGGGTGAAGGGCGACGGGTCGGGCGCGCTTCTAAACCTGCAGCTGACCTCGCCGGGCGAGTACCACGGCGGCACGGCCGAGCATTACCTGCGGCTCGACTTCACGGGCTGGAAGCTCGTGAAGTTCCTTCTGCGGGAACGCGACTCGGCGACGTTCTGCCGGTACCATTGGCCGTACGGCGGCTATGCGGCGATCTACCGCAGCAACGTGTCGGTCAACCACATCGCTTCCTTCTCGGCGTACCTGAACGACATTCCGGCGGGCAAGTCGGCGTCGGTCGAGATCGGCGAGGTGTCCGCGTGGGAGATGGCCAAGGCGACGCTCGAGAATGCGGCGGTGACCGTGAACGGCGAGACGTTCGCCGTGCCGTTCGCGCTCACATCGGGCGAATACGCGGAACTCGAGGATGGCGCATGGACTAAGTACGCCGAGTCGGGCACGGCGTTGGCGCGCGTCACGGCATCGGCGATGCCCGCGCTCGCACCCGGCGCAAACGCCTGTACATTCGACGCGGGAGGGACGCAATTTATTGCGTCCGAACCTCGTGCGGAGGTCACTTTCTTCGCGCTTGGGAAGACGCGTCCGGCCTTCAAGCCGCTCACGGCGCAGATGCGGCAGTCCTTGCGCGTCGAGGCGCTTGCTCCGTTCGAGTATGCGCCGCACCAGGGGCTCAATGGACCTTCGGTCGTGCCGGTGCGTTCTGGCGAGAAGGCTGCGCTCGTGGTCGAGGTGCAGGGGCCGGTGGCGAAGCCGACGCTCACCTTCGGCACGACATCGTGCATGTTCGACGAGACGCTTGCGGCGGATGAGTCGCTCGTGTGCCGTGACGTACGCACATGGAAGGTGGTCGTCACCGCGACGGGGAAGGTGCGCCGCACGGGTACGCTGTCCGCGCCACTGCCGACGCTATCCGGCTCCACTCCCTTCGCCTTCAGCGGCGAAGTCCCCGCCGACAAGTCATGCGTGGTCGAGATCCTGAAGGAATACTCTTCACGGTGACGACCGACGAAATCATTTACGAACATTCTGGAATCTGGCGCTCGCTAATCCATTCTTTAGAGAGATGGACTGCTACCCTTGTCGCGCAAACCAGTTCTCGATCACAAGACCTTCGATGCGACCATAGTGCCTGACATTGCCAGTGACCAGCGTAAGCCCCTCTTCAATGGCGATTGAGGCTATGATGATGTCCGCGTCGGCAAGTGGCGTGCCTTTCAGCTCAAGGGCCGCTTTGATTTCGCCGAATCTGCGCATGGATTTTCTTGATGGTCTGATTTCAGGGAAGATGTCCACAAAGCTGTCAACGCGCCCCAACTCTTCTTCGCGAATGGTAGACTTGAACGCCCCATAGTAGAGTTCCCCAACAGCCATTGACGACAAGGCGCATTGATCCTCGCAAGCACGCCAAGCCGCCACTACAGCATTGTCGCCTTTCAGCAGACCAATGCAAGTGTCGGTATCAAGAAGTTTCATAGGTTCACCTCTCGCCCGAACGTCCTTGCCGCATAGATATCCTTTGCGATTTCTTCCGTATCCCTTTTGTCGCCCCAAGTCCCAATAAGCGTTTCCATTGCGCTCTTTTGACGAGCTACGGCAGGATCGGTCAACCCCGCAACAGGCGGAGGCGTATTCATGCCGCTCTCAACTACCCAGTCGAAAATAAAGAGAATCTCGCCGTTAAGACTACGATGATTGGTTTTCGCCCGCATCTTCAACGAATGTAGCGTTCGCGGGGACAAATCTCTAACTGTTAGACATGACATGCCAGCAACTCCTTGAAACTGTTTTGCAACTAATTTAGTATTATACTGGAATGGCCGTTTGGCTTCAAGCGAAAAACGTATCTCGAATCACAGATTTGGGAAAGCATGATTCCAGTGAACCTTTTGGCGGATGGAGGGCATATTACTGAATAGGTGCCTGCGTGAATGAACGCGAATACCAAAACAGTGATGGAAATCTGGCAAGAGATACGGAAAGACAGGGAACGCGGCGCGGAAAGGCTTGTTGCCGAATACGGCAACCGCCTTTACGCAGCCGCTGTACTTCTGTGCGCCAACAACCACGATGCCGAGGGACTGGTTTTCCGCACGTTCGACCAGGCCGTGAAGAAGATACGTCAGTTCGACACGAGCCGGAATTTCTTCACTTGGCTGTACGCAATCATGCTGAACTTCCATCGCATGAACCACCGCCGCCGCTATTTCGCCGACAAGACCGTCGAGGAGATTGCCGCCGCCTTGAACATCCCGGTTGGAACCGTCAAGTCACGTCTGCACAATGCCCGCGTAGAATTGGCGAATCTGTTGCCCCATACGGTAGGGACGCGCGTCCCGCGCGTCCGCGGTCACGCGGGACGCGTGACCCTACCCAATGCGGACTTGCAATTGTCTCTATTGCCCAGACATGGAAAGGAGAAAACATGACAGAAGAAAACGTTGACCGTATCCTGGCCGCATGGGCCAAGAATTATGCCGCCGAGAAATCCCTGCCGGAAGGATTTTCCGAGAGACTGCGCCTCTCTATTCGCCGTTCACGTCGGACGTTCAGGGTGAGGCTTACGATACTCATTGCTCTGATAGCTGCAACCGTCACGCTCGTCATTGGCATGACCGGACGCACAACGCCGCCAACGGACAGAAAGGCGGCTCTCAGTGCGACAAATGGTGCCACAAAGGAAGAATGTGTCACGGGCTGGGCTTTGCTGAGCATGTTCCGCGAGTGTTTTCGTCGCGGCAAGTCTGGCAAGAAGAAGGAAGAAGAGCAATAGAACTGTCAATGAAAGGAAAATGCAATGCTCACAAAGGTACTCGTAATCGTTGGAATATCCGTCGGCTCTGTCGTGGCCCTGTTCGTGATGGGCCACTTCCTCGACAAGAAGCCGAGGGACAACGAGCAAGGCGCGGCAAGCCCTGACAGGAAAGCGCAGTCCGACGAAAAGTAGCCGTCGCCATGTATCCAAGCGTTCCGCTTTGGGCTAAAGGCAATGTGTCATGTAGAATGGCAGATAGGTGATGTCGACATCCGTCTCGTAATCGCCGGTACAGACGACATACCTCGTACCGAGGTTTGCAGGATGATGCTTGACGAGCCAGTCGAGAGACGCATGAACGCGATAGCCGGAGCTTTTCACCTCCACGGGACATACCTTGATTCCGTTCCTGAAGAGGAAGTCCACCTCGACCCTAGGATTAGAGCGCGAGTGGAAAAGGAGGTCGTATCCCCTGCTCACCAGAGCCTGCGCCACGTAATTCTCGAAAAACATCCCTTCGTTGACGCCAAGCTTGTCGTACAGCACGCCACGCAAAAGGCGACCGTCCACATCGTGCGTCCCCGCCATCGCCTGTGTCAGCAACAGTCCGGTATCAAGCGAATAGCACTTGAACGTCGTGTCTTCCAAGTTCATCTCCAACCCCACGTCCGGGTTAGTGGAATTGTAGGCAATATTCGCTATCATGGCGTCGCTGAGCCAAAGAAACGCATTCTCGTAGCGCCGCATCCGAGCGTTGCGATCCAGATCGGTAAGATGGAATTTCTTTTCGCGCGTGTTCAGCGCCGCGGGGATATGTCTGAACAGAGCACGCACCTTTGACGCATAACCCTTGGCGTATTTGCCAATGTCGGCGTTGTACAGCGAGAGTATCTCGCGTTTCGCCGCCTCGCACGCCTCCAGCCGGTGGTCGTCGCCCAAACAATAGGCCTCTACGGATTGCGGCATTCCGCCCACAACCATGTATTGCCTCGCCAGTTTTACCGTGTCGGCATGAAGCCATTCCATTGGCTTTTTTTCGACAAAGCATTCGCGTATGCGGTCTGCCGTCCTGTCCGCGCCAAGTGCCCAGAGGAACTCTTCGAAGTCAAGGGGGAACATTTTCATCTTGTGCTCTTCGCTGGGGATGACGATGTCCTTGACGTTTTCGTGTATCCCAAGGAGTGAACCGGTCTCGATGTAATGGTACTTGCCGTATTTCATCAGCTGCTTGATCGCTTCGCGTGCGATAGGGAAACGCTGAACTTCGTCGAATACGACGCAACTTCTGCCAGGGATCAAGGAGACACTGTGAAGTGTCTGAAGCCTTTCCAGCGTGCCTTCTATGTCGTTCTCCTCCGTAAACGCCTTCTTGCTTTCTTTGACGAGCCGACCTTTGTGGGAGAAGTCGATGAAGATTGATGACTCGTACTCTTTCTGGACGAATTCCTGTACGAGATGGGTTTTGCCGACTCGTCTGGCACCCTCAATCAACAAAGCATATTTGTCGGCAAGTTTCTCCTTCCATTCCTTCATCTGTGAATATGCTTTTCGCTTGAAGTTAACATCCATCACAATTATCCTTTCATGGGAAGTTCGGGCGTATTATCGCATATTATCTTTTGCATGTCAATATTGCTTGTCACCGTATCGCCAAAGTTTAGAAGAAGATTTGTCACTATATCGCCAAAGTTTAGAAGAAGATTTGTCACGATATCGCCAATATTTTGCACATCCTTGATCAAATATGTTGTGATCAGGGCGCTTAGCGAGAGAACCGTTACGGCCAACGGACAGACACTGGCCCATAGAGGCCGGACGGCATGAGAGGATGATCTTTCTTGAAGGGATTCTCGCTCTTGTTCAGGTTCGCAACGCGCTCGGCGGGCGGGAGCGCCGCGTCGCCGATGAGGCGGTTGGCCCAGAGGTTCACGACCGCGATCTCCAGCACGTTGCCGGTCGCCTTCAGGCACGGCGAGGTGACGGCGTAGGGTGGCGTCCAGGCAACGCCGAGTGGCCGCCCGTTGAGCGTGACGTGCGCCACGTCGCGCAGATCGCCCAAGTCAATCGTGACAGGGGAGTCTGTTGGGCAGTTGGGCGGCGCGTCGAAGGTCTTGCGGTAGACGGCCGTGCCGGAATAGAAGCGGATGCCGAGGTCGGCGTGGTGGGTCCAATCCGTGAGCGTAGGGAACGTGATTGGTGTGGTAGGGCCGCCCCATTTCGGGTCGAAGGAGACGGACCAGGGGCCGGTGAGTGTGGCAGTCGCAACAAGTTGCGACCCTCCCGTATGGAGAGCCGCCGTCTCGGCGGCGGTCGCGCAGGAGCGCGACCCTCCCGCTGCGGTCGCAACAATTTGCGACCCTCCCGTGTGGAACACGACAAACACGGAACCGCCGGAGGCAAGCTCGAGGTTGAGGCGCACGCGGCGACCGTCGGCGGTTTGCTCGCACGGCACGGGCGTGCGTGTACCCGTCACCGCATCCCACAGCTCAACGTGGCAAGGCTTCTGGCGGAACGCCGCAGTGAAGCGAGTCGCCTCTCCGCGCTGGTTGGATACGAAGTAGATGTCGGCATCGCGATCCGTCCGGTGGATCCAGTCGATTCCCGACCAGTCCCCTTCTGCCTCGACTTGGAAATCTTGCGGAAGCGTACCCGTATCGAGAAACCCTTTTATGTCGGCGCGCGTCCGCAGGATCGTCGCGCCATCCCGTTCGAGCTGTGCCAGCTTGCGTGCCGCCTCTGGGGGTATCGGATGGACAACGGGCGGGAGCGGTTCCTTGAGCGGACGAAGCCGTCCCGGTGCCATCCGGGCGCGGGCGGGATTGATGTCTGAGAGGAAGAGCGTCTTGTAGCGCATGCCGGACGGCAGCACGATCTCGCCGTTCTCCACGCGCGTACGCAAAAGCAGTTCCGTCGGGCAGAGGTCGTAGTCGTATCCGACGCCCAGTCCGTCTCCCGGACGCTTCATGCCGATGAACAGGTCGATCGCGTCGCCGGCGTACAGCAGGCAGTCGGCGGCGAAGCGTCCGCGCGACAGCATCCACGAGCAGCGCGCGAAGTAGAGGTTCATCGGCGCGGAGTACTTCCACCAGGTCACCTTCGGACTGTAGTAGGCGCCGGCGCGGCGCGTATCGCCAGGGAACGCGTCGAGCGGAATCGACATGAGCATGCCGTGGTAGCATACGCGCGTGAGCCCGTCACAGAACGCGCGGTCCGCGCACGGCTTAAACATCGCGGGGGATTCCTCCCAGTGCGTGCCCATCGTGGTGAACGCCTCGCTTTCCACGACGTTCATCCCGTAGACGTGCGCCGCGGTTGCGCTGTCGCGCAGCATGAAGCGCTGGCTGTCCTCGGGACGGTGCGGGCTCGGCATCCAGAACTCGCCCATCGCCACGTCGCACCGGCCCTGCATCGTCCGCGCATCGCCGTGGTGGAGGTGCGGACCGCACGCCTCGGCGCTTGAGAGGAGTCCGTGCCGGTTGGCGACCTCCTTCTGGTAGGCGTAGTGGTTTTCCGCGATCAGTTCGCCGACCGTCACGTCCCAGTCGCGCGCGAACTGCCGCGTCCGCTCCGCCGAGACCATCTTCACGCCGGCCTTCGCGGGTAGCATCGACAGGAAGTCGTATCCGCGCCGCCTCTTGAACTCCTCGGCGAAATTCCATGTCCAGTTGATGGTCCCCGCCTCCCAGCTGTCGCACCAAACACCCCTGATCGCGGCGCGCTCGTCGGGCGTGATCGCGTCGAGGAGCGGCTGCATAACCTGGTCCCAGTGCGCGTCGAAGGCGGCCTTGCTCATGTGGTCTATGAAGCATCCGGCGAAACCGAACATCTTCGGCACGGCGCCGGCGCGGACGAGAAGCCAGTCGCCCGCATGCGGGGCCTTCCATGCGAGCGCGCCGGACGCGTGGTCGAGATGCGTTGAGACGTCGATCACCTCGTTCGTCTGCACGAAGCCGTCCTTCACCGGCAATGCCAGCGTCGCGACGTCCCAGTAGTACTTAAGGGAGCCGTCCTTGTTGCGCGGCGTCTCCTTTGCGCCTTTCTTCGGGAGGGTCACGCGGACCGTACCGTCCGCGCCGGCCGTGGCGCGCGCCGTCGTCAGCATCAGGTACTTCTGCGCGAGTTCCGGTGGACAGTTGTTGTTCCCGCATCCGCCAGGTCCCAGCATGATCCACACGCCCAGCCCCAGCCGGTTCGCCTCGTGCAGGGCCCAGCGGAGCCGGTCGGCGCGCGCGCCGTGCATCTTTCCCTTGAGCGCGGGTTCCCCGTAAGGCTTCGCCGCCGTTATCGCCGCGCCATTGCCGATGATCATGAATTCGGATATGCCGACCTTCGTGAACTCCTCTAGGTCGTATGTGATCACCTCGCGTGGCGAATCCACGCCGAGCTTGAACACCCACATCGACGGATAGGTCTCCTTCGGCGGCGAGATGAAACCGTCAAAAAGCGGGAGCGCCTCGCCCGCAAGCGACAATGCTACACCCAGCACGCCAACAAGCGAAATGGCACGTCTTCTCATGGCCGAAACATCATTAGCCTAGCGTATTCACTACTTCGCGAGCTCCTTAATGAGGTCGTCGAAGTTGCCGCGGCGGCAGGCGACGCCTTTCGCCTTGCAGAGCTCCTCAAACTTAATGCAGAAGGCCGCGGCGTGCGTCGGATCGGCCGGCAGCTGTCCGGGCGGCGGCGTGGCGCCGCAGCTGTAGAGGAACGTGGGGGCGCGCGACGCCGTGCAGGCGCGCAGCAGCGCCGCCGGGGAGTAGCGCTCGATGAGCTGCAGGCATTCGGCGCGGTTAGCCGAACGCATGCGCGCCGTAGCGGGCGTTCGGGATCCACTCCTTCGTCTCCTGCGGGTCGAGGGACGTCTGCGGGCTGTTCGCGAGCACGGCGCGGATGCCGAGCGCGTTGTCGCCCTGCAGCGAGGCGTAGAGCGACGAGCATGCACCCGCGCTGCCGCCAGTGAGGCCGACGCGCGTGGGGTCGATGTTCCACTCCGCCGCCTTCGCCTGCACGAGCTTGATCGCCGCCACGGCGTCGTCGAGACACGCCTTCACGGGAGGCTTGATGCCCGCGTCGTTCGCGTCGTGCACCATCCGGTAGGAGATCGAGACGAGCGCGCAGTCCGCCGCGCGGCACTTGGGAAGATTCCCCGCCACGCCGCCCATGCGATCGCCGTCGCACCAGCCGCCGCCGTGGATCATGATCACGCAGGGCGTGCGCTTGCCGTCCGTGCGCCCCAGCTTCGGCAGCCAAACGTCCATGTTCTGGCGGAGGTGCGAACCGTAGGCGACGTTCTCGAACGTCGGCGCGTCGACCGTGTGCGCGCGACCGTTCTTCGCGTCCTTGTTCCACCAGTGCTTCATCTCGCAGTAGACGAACTTGTCGGCCGGCTTGCGTCCGAACACGCGCCCCACGCAGCGCAGCATCTGGTCGCACTCGCGCACGGTCGGCAGCAGCGAGCAACCCTCCGTGTACTCGTTCCAGGCGTTGATGTACACGACGCCCGGCTGCTTAGGATCGTTTTCGACGGCGGCCTTCGCGGCGCGAAGGTAGCTCTCGAAGAGCCGTGGCGTCGCATTAGTGTAGGTGGCGCAGTAGGGATACTCGTTCCACTTCGGGCCAGCCCAAGGGAACGGCTCCTCTGGGCGGCAGCGCGGCGTAGAGTCCCAACCTGTAGGCACGATCGGATAGTATGGCAGCGGCCCCTTCCGGTAGTCGGCCCATTGCTTTTCAAGATGCGGCCCCGCCTCGGCGAAGTCGTAGAGCAGCTCGCCGGAGGAGTAGCGCTGCTTGAAGTTCGGCAGCTTCCAGGGGCCGAACCCGTAGTCGGTGAGGCTGTCGAAGCCGAGTTCGGCCATCTGCGCGGACGCCGCGGGACCCACGTTCTGCGTGTTGAACTCAATTTCCCCGAGACCCGCCGCGCGCACGCGCCGGCGCGCCTCCGCGAGCGCGGCCTTCACCTTTTCCGGACCGAGCATCTTCACGAAGTACTGTCCGTTGTAGATGGAGAAGAAGAGCCGGCCGTCCTTGCGCCAGTACTCGG